>JBKBRT010000091.1:0-11380 GCA_046291585.1 Hyphomonas sp. | reverse complement strand
TTTTCTGCTGAGAGGCGCCGGAACAGGGAATGAGTGGAAAAGCGGCTGGAATTGCCTGTGCGGGCGGTGTCAAAGAAACTGATGACGAGCCCGTCGGGCGGATGGAGCACAAGCTGTTCCAGCGGCACGCGGCCCCAGCCTGTGGTGCCCAGATCGGCCTGAAGGTTCCTGAAGCCGGCGCGGCGGAGCGCCGTGTCAACGAATGTACCCTGCCCGGCGCCGCCGCCTTCGGGGCGGAGATAGGTGACCTGCGGCCCCGTCCCTTCCTCCGCTATCTGACGATCCAGGATGGCGAGGCGCGACTCGATGCCTGCAATGATTGCCTCACCGCGCGCGACCTGGCCGAGCTTGAGGGCGACGTCACGGACCGACCGGGCGATATCGTCAAAGGTGATCGTCATGGTCGAGATCATGACCATGTCCACATCGAACTGCCCCATGATGCGCCGCAGCTCCATCGCGCCGTGGCTGTTGAGGAGCAGGATCTCCACATCCGTATCGAGAAACTCCTCAGCGCCGCCACGATTGGAAGGGTAAGCGGATGCTGCTTCGGCGAAGGTGGACAGAGGACCGGTCGCTTCCCAGCTAAGCGAGGCGATCTGTTCAGGGTCGGCAAGCGCGAGAAGATACTGGTCGGCGCAGAGGCTGGCTGAGGCGGCGCGCGGCTTTGAAGGATCGGCCACGGCGGGCGCAAGCGCGCCGAGGAGGATCGCGATCACCAAGGTGCAAAACCGCCTCGCATCAGCCATGGCGGAAGCCCTTTCCCTGCCGGTCCAGCGGGTCTGGATCCTGGCCGGCATAGCGGCGCATCAGAGAGTCCCAGAGAACGAGGCGGGAAAAATCTGCTTCATCCGACACCTGATCGTCATCGGTCAGAAACGGGTTTGGCAGGAAGATGGAAATCTGAGGCTCGCCCGCGCCGTTGAAGAGGCGCAGGCCCCAGCTGACCGGGTGGCCGTGCGTGTCGAGGGAGCGGTAGAATTCGGCGCGGGACGTGCGCCGGCGGACCATCAGCTCCGGGCCACCTTCACTTTTCAGCGCGCCGTAATTGCTGCCGATGCAGAGATGGAAATGCCCCCGGCCGCCCCAATGGACGGTGAGATACCCATCGCTCAGGGTAATCGATTGTGGCTTGCCGGGCGCTTTGAGTTCAAACGCCGCGCCCTGAATGAGGGGACCGAAAGTCAACTTCTCATGATGATTTTCAAACAGATCGCGCAGGAGACGGTCAAGAAATGCCTCCTCCGGCGGTAGCGGCCAGATATGTTCTGCGCGGCCGTTTGATTTAACGTCCGCTCTCGGAATCCTAGCGGGTACTGTCTGGGTCGTCATGGGAAAATTCCTGTTTCTGCTTCATTCCAGGGCATGTCGGATACCTCAGAGGCGGGCACGCACGCCTACATAAAGGCTGCGATTGAGCTCATTGCGCCCATAGGTGAGCTGGTAATCGTGATCCAGCGCGTTCACGAGGCGGCCATAAAGCGCGATCCGTTCCGTCAGATCGAAGTTTCCGAGGAGATCGACCGTGACGAACCCCGACGTTCGGCCGCTGAAGCTGGACGCGTTGTCCGACCGGTAGCGCAGACGGGTGGTCACATCCAACCTGTTCGTGAGCTGAGCGGTGGCGCTGGTCGATCCCGAATATCGCGGGCGGCCGAGCCAGAGACCTGTTTCTTCATTCTGCGCGTCCAGAACCATGAAGGACTGGGAGAGCGTGAGCCTATCGGTGAGTGTAAACCGGCCACCGAGTTCGACGCCCTGCGCTTTTGTCCGGCCGAACTGGATGTAACCGCCCGAAGGCTTTCCCGCAGGATATCCGAAGGCGATTTCATCTTCGATATCGGTGTTGAAAGCGGAGAGTTCAAAGGCGGCGTTGGCCCAGTTTATGTCCACGCCCGCGTCATAGCCTTCGCTGGTTTCGACGTTCAGATCCGCGTTGCCATAGGTGGGATCGAAGAGCTGGTAGAGGCCTGGCGCCTTGGCGCCCGTGCCGTAGCTGGCGCGGAATTTGACGTCTGCTCCGGCCAAAGTGGCGGGAAGAAAATATGCGCCGGTGACGCGGTAGGTATCGAACTGGCCGAAACGTTGATTGTCGTCGAGACGGCCTGCGACGGTGAGGGAAAGCGCTTCGACAGGGCGAAAGGCAAGCTCAGTGAACACGGAGCGTGTGGTGACGCTCTCGCTGAAGCTGCCGGAAAAGCGTGTTTCCTGATCTGTGGATTCATCTTCCCAGCTGAGCCCGGCGGAGACCTGTACTTTCTCGAGCCCGATATACCGGGTTATGAACAGCGCGCTGTCTTTCGTGCCGTCATAGAGGTCGCCCTGCCGGGAGTAGGACGGGCCGAAGTAAAGCCTTTCGGCATTGTAGCGCGAAAGGGTCAGCTCGTTTTTCCAGGCAGCGTCTGTAGTTTCGTGCGTGAACTGAGCGGCGACGCCGAGGTCTTTCTTGTCGACATTGTTTGCGCTGTCGCTGGTGGTGTTGTCGAGGTCCGTCGAGGAGCTGTTGTAGAAGCTGACGAGCTGGCCGCTCACCATGTCGGAAAGCTGATAACCCACGCGGCCGCTGAGGGCCCAGACCCAATAGTCATCCTCTTCGGTAACGGCGCGGCCCGTGCGCGGGTCAGCGATGGAAGGGCCTTCGGTCACCGTTCCGGTGGCGGTGACGCGATAGTCGAGCGGTCCGTTCTTCCCCAGGAGGGAGACGCCGCCGCGTTTGAGCAGATGATCTCCGTGCTCGGATCCGACACCGGCATACCCTCCGGCTTCCGCCTCTGCATTCAGGCGGATACCGTTTTCAGTGGCGCGCTGGGTGATTATGTTGATGACCCCGCCAATGGCATCGCTGCCATAGAGCGAGCTCTGATTGCCTCGCAGGACCTCGACGCGCGCGATGTCGAGCGAGGTCATGTTGTCGGAGGAAAACTGTGTGCTGGTGGAACTTGGATCGCCCAGTTCGATGCCATCAAAGAGGAACAGCACCTGGTCATTATCGGATCCGCGGATGCTGATATTGTTGCTGCCGCCGGGACGGCCGGCGGTGATCTGGACGCCGGGGATATCCTGCAGAACCTCCTTGAGGGCGATGATCTGACCGGTCTCGATGGCGACGCGATCGATGGTGGTAATGGCGCTGCCGATCTCGCGCGGGGCGAGGTTCAGGCGGCTGGCGGTGACAGTTATAGTGTCCTGCCGGCTCTCGTCATCAGCTGACTGAGCATAAGCGAAGGACAGAGCATTCAGGCTGGCGGCGCCAAGCAAAGCGCCAGTGACTGCTCTCACGATAAGTGAGGACATTGTTCATCTCCATCCGTGGGGCAGCGCCCCACCGATTGCATCCACACGGAAGATTGAACGCGGTCGCCTGCCGCCAGCGATGATACGCAAGCGACAAGGCGAAGGTGCGTTCAAGCACCCGCCTCTCAGATGTCGCCACGACGGAGTTCCGCTCTGCCGACTAGACCCGGTCGGGAGAGGGGCGACAATTTGACGGCAGGTCTCCTGGCTTCCGGTTCATCGCTTCGGTCCGCGCCTTCCCAGAGTTCCCTATCGGGACCCCAGTGGCTTCTTGCGGCTAAGCTCGCCGGTTACAGTTGCGGGTACAGCTGCAGAGTCAGACCTTTCAGCCCTCACTGCATTCCCATTTTAATCCCCCTCGCGGGGGAACCGTCAGGAAGGCGGATACATTTGATGAAGAGGCTTGTCCAGCCTCTACGCGTCACGCCGGCGCGTGCGATACAAAATCGCCACGAGGAAGGGCGCGCCGATCAGCGCGGTGACCACGCCGAGGCGCAGTTCGTTTGTAGTCGGGATAATGCGGACGAGGATATCGGCGCTCGTGAGCAGCAGCGCGCCGGCGATTGCGGAGGGGCCCAGTAGACGCGAAGGAAGGTTTCCCGAGACGCTGCGGGCAAGATGGGGCGCAACCAGGCCGACGAAGCCGATCGCGCCGGTAACCGAGACAGCCGCGCCTATCCCGAGGGCAACGCTGACAATCAGCCGCATGCGTACGAGAGCCAGATTGAAGCCGAGCGCGCGGGCTGCATCCTCGCCCAGCGTCAGAGCGTCAAGGGCGCGCCGGTCCCAGAAAAGGGTGGCGAGGCAGAGAGCGATGAGGGGCAGTGACAACCAGACATGCCGCCAGCTGCGGTCTTGAGCCGAGCCCATGAGCCAGAAGGTGATCTCCATCGCGGCGAACGGATTGGAGGAGAGATTGAGGGCGAGCGATATGCCAGCGCCTGCCAGCGAGCCGATCGCGATGCCGGCCAGGATGAGACTAAGGCCCGAGGCAGAAAACATCGTGAAAACAAAGAGAACGAGGGTCGCGATCAATGCAAATCCCGCCGCCATCAGGGGCAGTGCCAGCCCAAATACACTGGCAAAACCGAAGTATAGCGCCACCACCGCGCCGAGGGCAGCGGCATTGGCAACGCCGAGAATGGAGGGCTCTGCGAGCGGATTGCGCAGGTAACCCTGGAGCGCTGCCCCTGCTCCACCGAGCATCGCCCCGACGCTGAGCGTCAGCACGAGCCGCGGCAGGCGAAGTTCCCGGACAATGGTGTTTGTGATCTCGTCAGCGCGTCCGAATAGCCCCGCCCCAACCTCGCTAGCGGAAAGATCTACTGGCCCGGCGAGCAGCGACAGCGCCGAAACGAGCAGCAGAGCCCCGATGCCCAGTAAGACGCGGACGGCGCCAGAAAAATTGTACGCGGCGCGGAGCGGCGCTGTGGCAATCAACATGGGCGGAACTCGTCAAGATCGATCCGGAAGGCATTCCGTCAACTGAGTGTCCCGGCGCCCAATATTTTCTCTTAGACTAAAGTGCGGCCCGGCGCCAAGCATGTCTTGCGAATTTTTCCGGATGTGAGATGGCTGCGCGCGACCGCGATCAGGAGGCGAAAAATGTTGACAGTTGCAGCGCGCCTTCTCTGCCTTATCCTATTGACTGCTTCCCCCGCGCTGCGCGTTTATGCAGATAGCCCCCCGCAGCGTATCGTGTCGCTCAATCTCTGCGCGGACCAGTATCTTCTGGAGCTCGCCGACCCCGCGCAGGTGGCGGCGCTGACGCACAATGCGCGCAATCCCGCGCTCTCTTTTGGCGCTGACAAGGCGATGGGCTGGCCGGTCTCGGACGGGAATGGCGAAGAGCTGATGGTGCTGAGGCCTGACCTCGTGATTGCAAGCCGCATCCGGCGTCCGGAGATCCGGGCCTTTCTGGAAACGCAGAAGATTCCTGTTCTCGAAATCGAGCCTGTTCACACATTTGAAGATATCCGGGTTCAGACGAAGCTGATTGCAACCGCCATAGGCGTTCCCGAAAAAGGCGCGCAGATGATTGCCCAGATGGAGCGCAGGCTGGCGGCAGCGAAGGCGTCGACGCCGGCTGACAAACCCACAGCGGCTCATTATCAGCGGCGCGGCTACCTCTCCGGCCAAGCCACGCTGATGTCTGAGATCATGATCTGGGCGGGGCTTGAAAATATTGCTGGCCGGATGGGCGCGCGCCGCACCCAGCATGTCTCCATGGAAGTGTTGGTCGCGGCGCAGCCCGAGATTCTGGTTTCCGGGACGCCGACGCCCGGCGAGAACGATATCGGCAAGGAAGTGCTGAACCACCCCGCCTTAACGTCCCTCTATGCCAAGGCGCGCTGGATCGAAATTCCCGAAGCGTTGACCGTTTGCGGCGGGCCGTCCTTTCCCGCCGCTGTGGAGACGATGCAAGCTCAGATGAAAGCACTGGAGGCGGAGCCGCGCTAAAACTCAATCCCAGCCTGGGCTTTAACCCCTGAGCGGAAGGGGTGCTTGATCTGCGTCATCTCGGTCACAAGATCAGCTACTTCGATCAGCGCTTCGGCGGCGTTGCGGCCAGTCAGGATGACATGGGTGTCTTCCGGCTTTGCGGCGAGCGTTTCCAATACTTCCGCAAGCGGAATATAATCATAGCGCAGTGCCACATTGATCTCGTCACAGAGAACCATCCGGATTTCCGGATTGAGGATCATGGCCTTTGCCTCTGCCCATGCTTTCCCAGCTGCGGCAATGTCGCGCGCCTTGTCCTGCGTCTCCCAGGTGAACCCCTCGCCCATCGCCTTCATGGTGACGAGATGCGGGAAGGCATCAAAGACCTGTTTCTCACCGGTCGCCCAAGCCCCCTTGATGAACTGGATGATGCCCACCTGCATATTATTGCCAATGGCGCGGCAGACCATGCCCATTGCGGCCGTGCTCTTGCCTTTTCCTTTGCCGGTGTGAACGATGACGAGACCTTTCTCGACCGTCTTGCCTGACATTATCTTGTCTCTCACCGCCTTCTTTTTCTTCATCTTTTCGTTGTGACGATCATCATCCTGCGGGGTCATCGGGGGCGCTCCTTCAAGGGTTGGGGGAATTGGGAAAGCAAAGCGTCTAGTTCCAGACGGATACTGTTCCGGCGCGGCTTCCAGAGACTGCGCTCCAGCGCTTCCCGGAAGCGGGCTGCCATCTCGCGCAGCGCGGCTGGATTGTTCTCTCGGATAAAGCCTGAAACGTCCGTATCCGCCATATAGGCGTCATAGAGCAGATCGAACTGATGATCTTTGACAGCGTCGGTAGTGGCCGCAAAAGCAAACAGGTAATCAAGCGTGGCAGCCATCTCAAACGCCCCCTTATAGCCGTGACGCATGACGCCTTCGATCCATTTAGGATTGACGGCGCGGGCCCTCACGATGCGGGCGATTTCCTCGGCCAGCGTACGAACCTTTGGCGTTTCGGGGCGGGAATGATCTGTGTGGTAAATGACCGGGGCTGAACCGCGCAGCATCTCGGCGGCGGCGGCGAGGCCACCTTCGAACTGGTAGTAATCATCGGAGTCAAGAAGATCGTGTTCGCGGTTATCCTGATTGTGGACGATGGCGTCTGTCTGTTGGATACGTTGCGCCAGTGCGGCCCGGTCTGCCCGGCCCGCCTGCCCGCCGCCATAGGCATAGCCGCCCCATTCGAGATAGGCTGCGCCTAGGTCGCGCCGCTCCTGCCAGATGCCTTCGTCGATCAGGGCCTGGAGACCTGCGCCATAAGCGCCGGGTTTAGACCCAAAAACGCGAGCCCCGGCCCGCATGTCTGCAATATATTCCGCTGCGCCGCCCGCTGTATACTTGTCACGCTCTGACAGGTAGCGCGCGGCCAAGGGGTTGTCGGCCTCACACTCTTCCAGCTTCATGATGGCGCGCGCTGCCGAGTCGATAAGGTCCACCTGCTCGGCAAAAGCATCGCGGAAGAAGCCCGAGACGCGGAAGGTAACATCCACGCGTGGACGGCCAAGCAGCGCGAGAGGCAGAATTTCAAACCCCGTGACGCGGCGCGAGGCATCATCCCATTTCGGCCGGGCGCCCATGAGGGCAAGGGCCTGGGCCACATCATCCCCGCCGGTGCGCATGTTGGACGTGCCCCAGGCCGAAAGCGTCATGGCGCGCGGCCACATCCCTTCGCGCTGACGGTAATCTTCCACCAGCAGCTGGGCTGATTTCCAGCCAAGCGCCCAGGCTGTTCGCGTCGGGACAGACCGTGTGTCTACGGAATAGAAGTTTTTACCGGTCGGCAGGACATCCGGCCGGCCGCGAGTAGGCGCGCCGGAACTGCCGGGCATGACGAAATGGCCCTCAAGACCTCGCATCAAACCAGCGATTTCGCCTGCGCCGCAGGCGGTGAGCGCCGGCAGGAGATGGGCGGAAACATAACCCATCACGGCGCGCGTGTTGGGCCAGTTCCCGTCGACGGCCTCTCCCGAGACAAGGCTGGCGGCGAGGTTTTCCAGGCGCTCGACCGTGTCACCATTCGTGCGCCAGGTTCCGGCAGAGAGGCCTGAAAGAAGCGGCGGCCTGGAACCTTGCCAGGCATCGCCGAGCCGGCAGTCCAGGGGATCAAAGGACAGGTCCATATCCTGCGACAGGGCGCGAAGAAGAGAGGCGTTCGCCCCTTCTCCATTCTGGCGAGGGGCGCGGGCGATGGAGACGGCCAGATCCGTCAGGAGGCGGCCCTCCGGCGCGCGTCCGAAAATGTGCAGACCGTCGCGTATCTGCATTTCCTTCAGTTCACAGAGGTAGTTATCCAGCGCGGAGATGGCCTCGTCTTCATCGCCGGGAGAATAAACGCCGTCCCGGTCGAGCCCGGCGCGGGCGGCCGCCTCCAGGATGGACTGTCGGAGCGGCTTGAGGCGCCGAGTGTCGACGCTGGCGGCTTCGTAGTATTCGTCGACGAGACCCTCCAGATCTTTCAGGGGACCATAGCTTTCCGCGCGGGTCATCGGGGGCGTGAGATGGTCGATGATGACAGCGCTGGCGCGGCGCTTGGCCTGCGTGCCCTCGCCCGGATCGTTGACGATGAAAGGATAGAGGTGAGGCAGCGGCCCGAAGACCGCTTCGGGGAAGCAACTTTCCGAAAGCGCCAGCGCCTTTCCCGGCAGCCATTCGAGATTGCCATGCTTGCCCATGTGGATGACCGTATGTGCCCCGAAGGTCTGGCGAAGCCAGGCATAGAACGCAAAATATCCGTGGGGCGGGGGCAGGTCCGGGCTGTGATAGCTTTCAACCGGATTGATGTTGTACCCACGTGCCGGCTGGACGCCGACGACGATGTTTCCAAATTGGTGGAGACCGAGTCGAAAACCAACGCCCGGCTCAAAGAACGGGTCCTGCTGCGGCGCCCCCCAACGCGATGTCACCTGTTCCTGAATACCTTCGGGGAGGTTGGCGAAGAATTTATCATAGTCCGCCAGCGGAAATACTTCTCCAGGCAGGGTGAGCTGCTTTCGGCGATCATTGGTGGGGCCTGCGGTGAGGATATCCATCAACTCGGCAGGCGTTTCCGGCTCACCGGAGAGCGCGTAACCCGCCGTCTTCATCGCGCGCAGGACCTCTATCGCGCCGGCTGGTGTATCGAGGCCAACGCCATTGGCGAGGCGGCCGTCCCGGTTTGGATAGTTCGCCAGGATAAGCGCCACACGGCGCTCAGAGGGCCGCGCGCGGCGCAGGCGCACCCAGGCGGCGGCCTGCTCGGCGACGAATGTCATGCGACTGGCGAGTGGCATGTGACGCACGCAGGCATGCTGGGTCAGGTCGCTGGGAGCGGCCCGCTGCTTGAAAGCAACGGCACGCGTGAAGATGCGGCCATCCACCTCCGGCAGGGCGACATTCATGGCCACGTCGCGGGCGCCGAGCCCTTGTGTGCCCGCGTCCCAATCGGCCTGCGAGCCGCTGCTGAGGACAACCTGGAGAATAGGACAATCGGCACGCTCCAGCACGGATGGCTGGCGGATCGCACCCGGCGTGGAGACGGCAAATCCGGTCAGGTTCAGGATGATATCCGGCGCCGCCTCGTCAATCTGGCGGGCCACGAACTCTGCGCAGGCATCATCTTTTAAACTGTGGAGGAAGATCGGGAGCGGGTTGAGCCCCTTTGCGCGCACTGCGGCGATCAGGGCGTCGAGGACCTGCATTTCTCCGGCAAGATAATAGGCGCGGTAGAAGATGATGAGCGCGGTGGGCGCTTTGCGAGCCCAGTGGAGCTTTATTCCTTCAAGACTGCGCGGCGCTTCACCCGGCCAGTAAAGACCAGCGCGCGCCAGCGGCTCCGGAGGCGGGCCGGGATCGGGGGAATAGCCGACCAGATATGCCGTATGCTGCAGAAAAGCCGTGACATTATCCGGTCCGCCTTCCTGAAGATATGACCAGAGACGCGCGCGATCATCCGGAGAGACGGTGGACAATCCCTCAAGGTCGGCATCGGGGCGAGCGTCTCCCGGGATCATCGCCAGCGGGATGGCGTTTTCCCGCGCGGACTGAACGATTTCCGCGATGCCGTAGGGCCAATAGGTTCGCCCACCCAGCACCCGCACACAGATGAGTTTTGCGCGCGAGATAACCTTCTGAACATACAGATCGACAGAGAAATTATGCTGCAGGGTCATAAGGTTGGCAATCCTGAGGGAAGGCGCCCCCTGCCCCGCCCGCTTTTGCGCTGCCTCAAGGGCCGACAGGTCGGTGTCCGCTGCCGAGATGACGACGATGTCGCCCGGCGACTGACCGAGATCGACCGGCTCTGCGCCGTCGCTGACCTGGCCCTCGCGGATGTTCAGGAGGTGCATGATCCTCAGCCGCCCATCAGAATGCGCGCGGCGGCAGCGCGGTCGAAACCTGACGCGCCGATAACGACGAGCCTGCCGGCGCGCACTTCACCTTCTTTCCAGGCACGATCATAGTGGCTGTTGACGCGCGGCCCGACCGCCTGAAGGAGGAGGCGCATATCCCGCCCCTGCACCGCGGCGAACCCTTTCACACGGTAGACTTCTTCGGCCTGAGTAAGCGCTGCAATGCGTTCGGAGAGTACGTCGGCTGACGGAACACTGGCTATCTCAACGACGCAGCTGTCGAAGTCTTCATGGTCATGGTCGCCCTCTTCAGTGTCGTGATGCGACGGACGGCCTTCAATTTCAGTCTCAACGCCGACACCGAGACCGAGCAGCGTATCGACCGGGATGTTGCCGTTTTCGGCCTGCATGAAATGCACACCGGGACGGGCATGTTCGGTGAGTTCGTGGCGAACGCGCTCAAGCGCTTCGGGCCCGACGAGATCGGCCTTGGTCAGAACGACCATGTCTGCGCAGTGGAGCTGGTCTTCAAACAATTCCTCCAGCGGGCTGTCATGATTGAGCTTATCGTCAGCGGAACGCTGAGTGGCGAGCGCGTTTTCGTCATGGGCGAAGCGGCCTTGTGCAACCGCCTCGACGTCCACCAGCGTCACCACGCCGTCGACCGTCACGCGGGTGCGCACTTCGGGCCAGTTGAAAGCCTGGACCAGCGGCTTGGGCAGTGCCAGACCAGAGGTCTCAATCACGATATGGTCGGGAGGCACGTCTCGCTCCAGAAGTGCCTGAATGGTGGGCAGGAAATCATCTGCCACCGTGCAGCAGATGCAGCCATTTGCGAGCTCGATGATGTCTTCTTCGCCGCAGCTCTCAACGCCGCAATCTTTCAGGATCTCGCCATCGACGCCGACATCGCCAAACTCGTTGATAATGAGGGCAATGCGCCGTCCGCCAGCGTTTTCAATCAGATGACGGATGAGGGTGGTCTTACCCGCGCCGAGGAAACCGGTGATGATGGTTGCCGGAATTTTGCCCGCGCGATTGAGAGAGTCAGCCATGGAATACACCTTCAGAGGAAACTGGGATCAGGAATGGATTGGCTGAGTTTTTACGGCCAAAGCCGCTGCCCCCGCGACGCGCGGCAGAGGCCAGGGCAAACTCCAAAAGCAAGGCGCAGAGGCGCGCTGCCATATGCCGTCTCCTTCCGGTCGCGAGGAGATCGCGGCCGGCTTCAGGACGCCTGACGGTCGGGGAAAGCCCTGCACC
>JBKBRT010000278.1:0-2619 GCA_046291585.1 Hyphomonas sp. | reverse complement strand
CAGACCTTTGCCTTTCAGCAAGGCGGTTCAGCGCGGACGAGGACTCCTCGGCGCGATTTTTCAGTGCACCGAGCAATATCCGCGGCGCCCCGCCTCTGGCGGCCTTGCGGCTCCCGGCCCCATCGCGCCGCGCCTTGCGCTCGGAGGCGGCCTGCGCTTTCTCCGCCACTTCGTCCAGGCGCCGCTGCGCTTCTGAAAGATCCTGCTGCGCCGACGCCAGCGCCCGCGCCTTCTGCGCTTCATACTGGCTCCACCCGCCGCCATAGCGGGCCGCGCCGAGAGATGTCAGCTCAACGATGGCATCCATGCCCTCCAGCAGTTCCCGGTCGTGACTGACGACGATGGCCCCGCCCCGCCAGGCCGAAAGCAGCTGCGCCACGCCGGCGCGCCCTTCCCGGTCGAGATTGTTGGTCGGCTCGTCCAGCAGCAGGAAATCGGGCCCGGAAAAGATCAGCGCGGCAAGGCGCGCGCGCATGCGCTGGCCGCCCGACAGCGTGGCGAGGGGCGTCTCTGCCCCCACATCCGCCAGGCCGGCGCGGGAGAGCGCTTCGGCAAAGCGCGCTTCCAGCGTCCAATCGGCGTCCGCCAGGTCTGCCTCGGCGCCCATGCCCGCCCCGATGCGCGCAAGCTGCGCCAGGGCCGCCCGAACGCCAAAGAGATCAGCTACCGTCTCGCCCGCATCGACCCCGAAAGCCTGGGGGAGCATTCCGATGGTTCCGCTGACAACAACGGCGCCCGAGGTCGGCGCCGCCCGGCCACCGATCAGGTCGAGCAGGGTCGACTTTCCGATGCCGTTGCGGCCGACAAGGCCCACACGCTCCTGATTGAAACTGAAATTAAGGTCTGAAAAAAGAACCCGCCCGTCAGGCAGGGCGAAGGTCAGAGACGCAAGGGTAATGGAAGCAGGCATGATTTGAACTCATCCGGTAAACTGATCCGAGGGCGGTCGTTTTCCGGGAAAGGTTCATGACACAGGGCCTTGAGGTTGTTTGTGGAATTCTGCTCCAGGCGAGGAAATAGGCAGGGCTCCCGAAAAATTCAACGCATCGCGAACGCGAAACAACAGGGCGCCATCGTCTTTCCCTAACGATAAGACTTGCGAGTGGCGGCGGGACCGTTACCGTCGCGCCACAATACGGCGCCGGCAGAAGCGCGTTTTCCTGGGAGGCGAGCTGACATGACGGCAACCGCAGACGCGGCCGAAACTGGCAACGGACATATCACCGGTTTCGGCTCCAAGCCCTACCGTTCCTATGTTCTGATTGCCCTGACGCTGATTTACACGCTGAATTTCATTGATCGCACCGTGATCACGGTCGTGGCGCAGCCGATCATCAACACGTTTTCGTTGAGTGACGCGCAATGGGGCCTGCTGACCGGCCCGCCCTTTGCCCTGTTCTATGCGCTGATGGGTATCCCCATCGCCATGTGGGCAGACCGGGGCAACCGGGTATTCATCATTACGCTCTGCGTCATCATCTGGTCGATCATGACCGTCTTCTGCGGGCTGGCCGCAAGCTTCATCTGGCTGCTTCTCTTCCGGGTCGGCGTCGCCATCGGTGAGGCGGGCTGCACGCCCCCGGCCAACTCGATCATCACAGATTACTATCCCCCCAAAAGCCGGGCAAATGCGATCGGTATCTATTCGATGGGCGTTACCATCGGCGGGGTGATGGCCCAGCTGTTCGGGGGCGCGCTCGCCGGCCTGCAGGGGGCCGATTTCGGTAACTTCCTCTCGGGAATTGGCTTGGGCGGGCTGTTCTCCGGCATCAATTGGGAAGAGGTGGAAGGCTGGCGCCTGGTCTTCGTGATCGTTGGCGCGCCGGGCATTCTGGTTGCCCTCATCCTCTGGCTGACAACGCGGGAGCCGCCGCGCGGTTACTCCGATCCCAAGGGCAAGACGCCGGTTGAGAAAGCCGGCTTCTTCGAGGCGTTCAGGGAATTCGGCGCCAAGCCAACCTTCTGGTCGCTCTCGCTCGGCGCGGCCTTTGTGGCGTTTGTCGGCTATGGCCTGATCAGCTTCCAGGCGCCGTTCCTTATGCGCGTGCACGGCGTCAGCGTTTCGGAAGCGGCCATCCGGTATGGCGCGCCTCTGGCAGGCGTTGCCGCTTTCGGCACCTTCCTGGGCGGCTTTCTCTCCGAGAAATTTTCCCCTCGGTTTCCGGCGATCGTTGCCTGGCTTCCGGGCGTGGGCCTGTTGATCGCCGTCCCGGCTTATATTGCCGCCTTCCTTGCTCCAACGCTGACCCTGGCATTCTGGATGTGGGTGATCGCGGCTATTGCGCACTACGCTTATCTTGGCGCGCAATACACGGTGTCGACGGCGATCGTCAGTCCGCGCTCCCGCGCCACCACCGTGTCGGTGCTGCTGCTGATAGTCAGCCTGATCGGCAATGGTCTCGGCCCGATGTTCACCGGCCTGATGAGCAGCGCCTTCATGGGCGGCATCATTCGTCGCAACGGGCTGGAAGAGGCGTTCACCACCTTCAATCCGGGCCTCTGCGCCAGCCGCGTGGCTGAACTCGGGGAACTCGGGCCGGCGCTCTGCTCGGCCTATGCCGAAGGGCTGCGCCAGTCGATGGTTGCCACGGTGCTGTTCTTCGTGATCGCCGCGGCGTT
>JBKBRT010000090.1:0-11382 GCA_046291585.1 Hyphomonas sp. | reverse complement strand
GTCGAGGGGGAAAAGTGTGTCAGCCATGAGCCCGAGTGTGCCGGAGGGGGGAAGGGGGCGCCACCCGATTCTTGCCGCAAGGTGAGGGCAGTGTTTACCCTTTCCTGCAAACAGGAACGCGCGCAATGTGCGCTCCCAAAAACAGACCTCGGGAGGCTAGACAGTCAACATGGCGGACGCCCGCAGCATTATCCTGCATGAGTACCCTGCATCCCCTTATGCCGAGAAGGTGCGCCTGACGCTGCGGCTGAAGAACCTTGCCTATGCGCGGGTCGAGCAGCCCTCGATCATGCCCAAGCCCGACCTGATCCCGCTGACGGGGGGATACCGGCGCATTCCGGTGCTGCAGATCGGGGCGGATATCTACTGCGATACGGCGATCATCCTGCGGGAGCTGGAGGTGCGCTATCCGATGGCCGCGCTGAAGCTGGCGGGCCATGAGGGGTTGGCGCAGATGGTGGCTGGGTGGACTGACGGGCGCTGGTTCCAGTCCTCCGTAGCGGTGATCTTCGGTGAGATCGGCGACAATGTGCCGGCGGCGTTCATCAAGGACCGCGAACAGCTTTCAGGCCGCCCGTTCAATGTGGCGGGCATGAAGGCGGTGGCGCCGATGATGCGCGATCAGTGGCGCGCTCGGCTGATGCTGCTGGAGGAGCGGCTGTCGGCGGCCAAGGGCGCCGGGGGCGGGCTCTATCTGATCGGCACCAAGCCCGGATTTGTCGATGTGCATGCGTATATGAATGTCTGGTGGATGAAGCAGGCGGTGCCGGCCTTTGCTGACGCCTGTTTCGAGAGCGCGCCGCTGACCCGGGCCTGGTATGACCGGCTGGCGGAGGTGGAAGGCCAGGCGCCCGAAACGATTACACCGGCGCAGGCGGTCGAGATCGCGCGGGACGCCGCGCCGCGCCTGGTGGCGGCCACGACGCGCAATGAGCCCCAGGGCTTTGCGCCAGGCGAGCATGTGGCGGTGGCGCCCGATGATTACGGCCAGGACTGGGTGGAGGGCGAGCTGGTGCATGCCGACAGCCAGCGCGTGATCCTGCAGCGCGTGAGCGAGGTGGCCGATACGATCCATGTCCACTTCCCGCGGGCGGGTTTTCTGGTGCGCCGGGCGTGAGAGCGCTTGCACGCTGACGTGCGCGCGTTAGGCTTCCCCAAAAGACAAAACGGGAGGAAGCGATGAAGAAGTTCCTGATGGCATCGGCGCTGGTGCTGGCGGCGTGCGGGCATGTGGCCGCGGATGAGGCGGCCAGGGCGGCCCCGGACGCAGCAGAGCTCTGGTATCCGTCCCGCTATGGCGCGGAAGACCGGATCGGGGCGCTGAACCTGCTTTCGCCGGAGAAGACGGCTGAGGCGGCCAAGCTCATCACCACCGGCAAGACCTATTCGCTGGGCCAGGTGACCGGGCGCAAGACGCCGGCCTATGGCCCGCGCAGTTTCTCGATGACAATTCTTCAGCTCTCGGATGGATCGGGCACGCCGCTGGGCGAGAACAAGGCGGTCGGCAATGACGACCTCGTCAACACATATGTGGGCATCGGCAGCCAGATCGACGGACTTGGCCATATGGGGATTGATCACCGCTATTATAACGGTGTTCCGGTGGCTGACTTTGTCACGACGGGCGGGCTGACACAGTTCGGTACGCATGACATTCCCGCCATTGCGACCCGCGGCGTGCTGCTCGACATGACCAAGGCTTTCGGCGATCCGGTGCCGGCGGGCACAGCCTTCAACAGGGCGGAAATCGACGCGGCGATGGTGGCGGCGGGCGTCACCATCGGGGAAGGGGATGTGGTGCTCTTCCACACCGGCACGATGAAATCTCAGGAGGGCTCAGAGGACCTTCCGCCCACTGAGCCGGGCCCCGGGGTTGAGGGCGCGCAATATCTGGCGGATCTGGGAGCGGTGGCAGTCGGCGCCGATACATGGGCGCTTGAAGTGATACCTTTCGAGAAAGAGACACGGCCCTTTGATGTCCACCTGACGCTGCTGGCGAAGAACGGGGTCTATATCCTCGAAAACATGGTGACCCATGAGCTGGCCGAGGACGGCGTGACAGAGTTTTTCTTTACCCTTGGTGCGCCGCGTCTTGAGGGCGCGGTTCAGGCAATCATCAATCCAGTGGCGATCCGCTGACGGATCATTCCTTGAGGAATGCCGTGATCTCGCGCGCCAGCGTTTCTGACAGGGCATCTGCAAGATCATGGCCCCAGCCGGGGAGGGCCTTGAAGCGCGCGCCGGGAATACGCCGGGCGATGTCTTCGCCAGCGGCAGGGCGGATCAGCGGATCGTTGGCGCCGTGCAGGACGAGCGTGGGCTGCGTGACGCTGCCAAGGCGCTCATGCCAGCGGGGCTGGGCCTGAATCGCCGTGAACTGACGGATAACGCCAAAAGGCCGGTCAGAGCGGTGAAAATCCTCGATGGCGTTTCGACGAATGACATCGGCGCTGTTGCGCAGGGCTGGTGAAGACCCGATGGCATGCTGGGCCGTCACCGCGATCTCGGCGATCGCTTCAGCTGTGCGCTGCATCGGCACGGCGAGCAGCGCAGCGGCTGCTTCGGGCGTGGGCGGCGGCAGGCCGGGCGCGCCTGAAGTCGTCATCATGGCGACGAGCTTGCCCACCTTGGGGGCGTGATCGAGTGCCATCAGCTGCGCAATCATCCCGCCCATCGACATGCCGACAATGTGTGCTTTTGCAATCCCGAGACCGTCCAGAAGGGCGGCGGCATCAGCGGCCAGATCACTGAGCGTGTAGCTGGCGAGGTTCCCCATTTCGGCGGAGAGACCGATGTCGCGATGGTCGAACCAGATGACATGGAATCCGGCATTCGCCAGCTCTTGCCGGAAGGCCGGCGGCCAGCGGGTCATCTGGAAGGCAAAGCCCATGATCAGCAGGATGGCCGGATCGGCCGGATTGCCCAATGTCTCGTATTCAATTTCCACTCCGTTGGCGCGTGCGCGGGCCATGACGGCGTCCCCCTGATGCTGCTGCAAGTTCTGAGCGGACAGTAGGGGCGGGGGCGGGCAGATCAAGCATGCCGTGGAGGCAAAGAAAAACGCCGCCCCGGACAGGGCGGCGTTTGTTGGTAAGCGGCGTGTTCGCGCTCAGAAGTTCAGGGTCGCTTTCGTGTAGACGAAGCGGCCTGAATAGCCGAAGGGCGAGTAGGTGGAGAAGGGCGTGTTGCCTGTGCCGTTCAGGCCGGCCGGGGCCGCATCCGGGTATTCGTCCAGGATGTTGTCTGCGCCAACGGCCAGGGTCAGCTTATCATTCCACGTATAGCGCGCCTCAAGATCCAGGAGGGTCTTGGGGTCGAGCGTATAGTCTGTGGCAGCGGTGGTTCCGGGCACGAGCACTTCGCCGTACCGAATTGCCCGGAGCGTTCCAGCGAAAGCGCCGCGCGACCAGTCAAGCTGAGCGGTGAACTTGTCCTTCGGGGCACCTTCTTCGAGCGTCAGGACGTTGACGCGGCCGAAGAGAACCGGCGCCGGGCTGAGAGCGGCCAGCTGGGGCACGGCCGGAACGCCGGTCACCTCGGTCTTGTTGAAATTGGCGCCGACGGTGCCGCGGAAGGTGCCGATTTCCGTTTCCGGGAAGGCATAGTTCGCGATGATGTCCACGCCTGTGGTTTCGGTGTCGACGCCGTTCAGGAAGAAGCGGCCGCCGCCCGAACCGATGAAGCCCTGAGACTGCAGGTAGGCCTGGACGTTTCCGGCGGTCAGGTTTTCCGACAGGACGATGCGGTCTTCCACATCAATCCGGTAGCCATCGACCGTCAGGTTGAAGGCGCCGGCACGGAAGACAAAGCCCAGTGCGTAATTGACCGAGGTTTCCGCGTCGAGCGGCTGAGCGCCGAGTGCCACCGCGACCGGATCGTCCACCGTGAAGGTGGTGATGTCGAAGGGCACGCCGCCGATGAAGTTGGTCGATGTGGTTGTGAAGTATTGCTGTTGCAGCGACGGGGCGCGGAAGCCGTTCTGGATTGAGCCGCGAACTGCAAAGCTCTCGGTCAGGTCATAACGGGCGGCCAGCTTTCCGGTGAGGGTCTCGCCGAAATCCGAATAGGACTCGCCGCGAACTGCGCCGGAGACCAGGAGCTGGTCGGTGACTTCTGCTTCAAGGTCGAGATAGATGCCGATCGCGGTGCGGTCTTCATCGCGCTCGTTTTCCGGACGGAAGCCCGGGAACACCTGGGAGCCCGAAGCGGTTGGCGCGCCGCCGAGAAGGACGCCGCCATTGCGGTAAGAGTCTGGCTCGCCTGCAAAGATCTCGTAGGTTTCCTTGCGGGCTTCAACACCCCAGGCCACGTTGAGATCGGATGCCAGGCCGTCCACGGCATAGCCCCTGACGAAGCCGAGGTTTGCGACCAGCTGCGAGCTTTCATAGCCACCCGCATCGAACGAGGTCTTGGAGGCGGGACCGATCGACCGGTTCAGCGTGTCAATGATCTGGAACTCCATCTTGTTGGAGCCATATCCCAGCGACGCGTCTGCGTCCCAACCAGCCCAGGTGAAGCGGGCGCCGCCGAGAGCAGAAACATCTGTGGTCGTTGGATTGATCTTCGGCAGGAAGCCGTTGGGATAGATTTCGATGACGTTGCGGGCATCATTGGGGCGGCGGAAGAAGCCGGCCGAGACCGTTTCCCGCTCCTGGACGCTGCCCCAACCATAGAGTTCGACGCCGTTATCGAGCGCGTAACCGGCATTGGCGAAGAAGCTCAGCTGTTCGAGGTCGGGTTCACCGGTCCAGCCATTGAAGCGGTTGATGATGGCTTCGCCGGCCGGGAAGACGCCGGGATACTGCACGCGGCTGTCATAGCCTGCGCGCTCGGTATGGTTCTGGTCTTTGTATTCGCCGGTGACGGTGATGAAGCCGTCCTCGCCGAGGCCATAGCCTTTCCAGCCAGCCACGGTCAGGATGTGACCGTCAGACCGCTCACGAGTGACATTGGCGCCGGGGTTGGGGACACCAGCTGCGGTCGGGGCGATGACCGGCACGGTGTATTCGGTTTCGCGCCAGCCATAGCTCGCCTGGACCGCGCCGCCGGTATTGGCTTCGCGCAGACGCACGTTGACCACCCCGGCAATGGCGTCGGAGCCATAAAGGGCCGACGCGCCGTCGCGCAGGACTTCCACGCCGCCGACGGCGAGCGAGGGGATCGTGTTGAGGTCAACTGCCGAAGAGCCGCGGCCGATGGTGCCGTTGACGTTTACGAGCGCGGCGGAGTGGCGGCGCTTTCCGTTGACGAGGACGAGCGTCTGGTCGGGTGCGAGGCCGCGGAGGGCGGCCGGGCGGACGGAATCCGTGCCATCGGCCAGCGCGGGGCGGGGGAAATTGTAAGAGGGCAGATTGACCGCGAGGGCCTGGTTGAGTTCGCCGACACCCATGTTCTGGATGGTCTCGGCAGACACGATGTCTACCGGCGCGGCGGTATCGAGGGCAGAGCGGTTGGCAACGCGAGTACCGACGGTGACAACGGTATCTAGAGTGCGGGCGGCCTCATCTGTCTGTTCCTGGGCCCAGACGGGCGCAGATGCAGCGCTGAGCGCAATGACGGCGGCGGCCGCCGAGAGGGCTGCTTTGAATTTCATGGAATTGTTGCTCCGTGTGCGTGCTTGCCGGGAAACCGGCGTGTGGTTGTGGAAACCTGAACTAACCGTAATGTGTGGCGGACTTAGCAATCAACAAGCAGCCTATGCTAACATCGTGCGTTAGTTCCGGGTTTGTTGCATTTCTGACACAATTTCTGAAGTGAGCGTGAATTATGGGTATGAACAGGCGGCTTTGCCTCATTACTGGGGCGTCTTCGGGCATCGGGGCTGAGTTTGCAAAACAGTACGCAGCCCTGGGGTGGGATCTGGCGCTGACGGCGCGGCGGGTTGACCGGTTGCAGGTTCTGGCCGCCGAGCTGCATGCGCGGTACGGCGTTCTGGTCGAGGTGCTTCCCGAAGATCTGGCCAATCCCGGCGCCCCGCCGCGCCTCATCGCCGCGCTGGAAGGGAAGGGCCGGGAGATCGACGCGCTGGTGAACAATGCCGGGTACGGCCTGCCGGGCACGTTCCTGTCGACAAGCTGGAATGACCAGGCCGACTTTCTGCAGGTGCTCTACACCGCGCCGGTGGAGCTGACGCACCGGGTGCTGCCGGGCATGGCGGCGCGTGGGTTTGGCCGGATCATCAATGTGGCCTCGCTGGCGGGCTATACGGCGGGCAGCGCGGGGCACACGCTCTATGGCAGCGTCAAATCTGCGATGATCAAGTTTTCCGAAAGCGTGGCGGCCGAGTGCGAAACGCTGGGGCTGAAGGATGTGCACTGCACGGCGCTCTGCCCGGGATTTACCTGGAGCGAGTTTCACGATGTGAACGGCATGCGCGAGACGACCAACAAGATGCCCAAATGGATGTGGATGGAAGCGGCCCCCGTGGTGAAAGCGGGGATCGACGCGGTCAATCGCGGCCAGCCGGTGGTTGTGCCCGGCCTGTTCAACAAGGCCGTCGCGACGTTGACGCGCGTGCTGCCGGAGCCCGTGGGCCGGGCGCTGGCGCATTCCCAGACGGCGCGGTACCGGAAACTCGAGAGCTGATGCCGTTCGGTGGATGCTGGCGCGATGTTGCGCCGCACAAGCCGATTGTGCCAGAAACCGCTTGCCGCCCTATCCTATAAGGCAACATGACGGGGTAGCAGACAATGAGGGAGCAGAGCATGGGCGCAGTGAGCACGTTGGAAAACCGGCAGGGCACAGTTTTTGAGGGACTGGTGCCGCTTCTTGCCGACGCTGTGAAGGCGCTCGATGTTTACGCCGCTGCGGCCATTTTGGGGGCCCGAGGCCTTCTGGCCGGCGCCGATGGCCGGCCTGACCGCGCCGCCTTTGAGCGCAACCAGCATCTGGCGCACGGCCTGTCCTGGCTGGTGACCTATGTCGAGACGCTGCGTCAGGTGTCGGAATGGGCTGCGCGCCTTGAGAGTGAGGGCAAGTTTGGTGAGGCCGAAGCCCTGCTCTCCCAGGTGTTGTTCAGCGAATACTGCGCCCAGATCATCGGGGGCATCCCGATGAACCAGGGCGAAACAATCCGCCCGCATGAGCTCGGCAGCCTGGAAGCGGCCGACGCGCTGTTTGCCGTGCCGGTCATCCGCAAACTGATCCTCGAGGGCAAGACGCAGGCCGTGCTGAGCGCAGCAGCGAACCTTTTGCCCGACGCCCTCTCGCGCAATACCGTCGAAGCGACAGGTCTCGACGAGACCATGGAAATGGTGCGCGATCAGTTTTCCAAATTTGCCACCGATCGGATCAAGCCGCACGCTCATGGCTGGCACCTGCGCAACGACTATATTCCGATGGATGTGGTCGATGAGATGTCTGAACTGGGTGTCTTTGGACTGACGATCCCGGAAGAGTTCGGCGGCCTCGGCATGGGCAAGACCGCAATGTGTGTTGTCTCCGAGGAATTGTCCCGCGGTTATATCGGCACAGGCTCGCTCGGCACGCGGTCCGAGATTGCCGCGGAGCTGATCCTGATCGGGGGCACGCCCGAACAGAAGGAAAAATGGCTGCCGAGAATTGCCAGCGGTGAAATCCTTCCCACGGCAGTTTTTACCGAGCCCAACACCGGTTCTGACCTTGGCGCGCTGCGCACCCGTGCAGTGAAGTCTGCCGATGGCGCCGAATATGCCGTGACCGGAAACAAAACCTGGATCACCCACCCTGTGCGGGCTGACCTGATGACGCTGCTGGCGCGGACCGATCCGGCTACGAACAACTTCTCCGGTCTGTCGATGCTGCTGGCAGAAAAGCCGCGCGGCACGGATGCCGAGCCATTCCCCGCAGAGGGCATGACGGGCGGCGAGATCGAAGTGCTCGGCTATCGCGGCATGAAGGAATACGAGATCGGCTTTGACAGTTTCAAGGTGAAGGCCGAGAACCTTCTGGGCGGCGTGGAAGGGCAGGGCTTCAGACATCTGATGGCCACCTTCGAGAGCGCGCGCATCCAGACGGCCGCGCGCGCGGTGGGCGTCACGCAGAACGCCTTCGAGACGGGTCTTCGCTACGCGCTCGACCGGCAACAGTTTGGCCAGGCGATCTTCAAGTTTCCGCGCGTGTCCAACAAGCTGGTGATGATGGCGGCCGAGCTTGTCGGTGTTCGTCAGCTGACTTATTTTTCCGCGCGGCAGAAGGACAATGGCAAGCGCTGTGATCTTGAGGCGGGCATGGCAAAGCTGCTGGCGGCGCGGGTTGCCTGGGCGGCGGCGGACAATGCCGTGCAGATCCATGGCGGCAATGGCTTTGCGCTGGAATATCCCGTCAGCCGTATCCTGCAGGACGCGCGTATCCTGAACATCTTCGAGGGCGCCGGTGAAGTGCAGGCGATGGTCATCGCTCGCCGTCTGGTCGAGGGCGGCAACTGAGGCGGGGCCGCGACGCAGCGCTTCAGATGTGAAAACGGGCCATGGCCGAACATGGCCTGAACCAACTGTGCCGGACAAGGGACGGGATATGACGGATACTGCGGAACAGAAGGCGCCTCGGCGCCCGCAATGGTATCGCCGCCTGCTTGTGGCGCGCTGGCGCGGTATCCGCCGGGTCAATCATATGGAAGTGGTCGATCACGTGCACGAAGAGGGTGGGCTTTCGGGCCGCTACCTTTTCATGACCGTTATGTCCTGTGGAATCGCGATCCTGGGGCTGCTGCTATCGTCTCCCGCCGTCATCATTGGCGCCATGTTGATATCGCCTCTGATGGGGCCGATCATGTTGATGGGCTTCTCGCTGTCAATCCTTGAGCTCAAGGCGCTGAGAGAGGCGATCGTTTCTCTGGCGGTGGGCACTGGGCTGGCACTGGCCACGTCTTTCCTGATCGTGTTCCTCTCGCCACTGACGGATGTGACACCGGAAATCCTGGCACGCACTCGGCCGAACTTCTTCGACCTTCTGGTCGCGGTGCTCTCAGGGCTCGCCGGGGGCTATGCCGTGATCCACCGCAAGGGCGAGACCATCGTGGGCGTGGCCATTGCGACCGCGCTGATGCCGCCGCTCGCCGTAGTGGGCTATGGGCTTGCAACCGCGCAGTTCCAGATCGCGGGCGGTGCTTTCTTTCTCTACATGACGAACCTTCTGGCCATTGCATTGTCTGTGACGGTGCTCTCCCGCTTTTACGGCTTTGGCGAGCGGCATAGTCCCAGACACAATTTCTGGCAGACCGGTCTGATCGTCGGCGTATTCCTGGCACTGTCGATCCCTCTCGGCCTGGCGCTGCGCGATATCGCGTATGAAACGCGGGTGCGGGATGTGGCACGGGATATCGTGCTTGATCCCTTTGAGGGGAGGGAAGCGCGGCTTTCTGATATGGACATTGCGTTTCCGCGGCGCGGAGACCACCGCATCGTATTGCAGGCGACCGTGCTGACATCGGACCGGGTGCCGGGCGCGGAGGTGGCGTTGACCGAGCTTTTGGAGGAGCGGTTCCGCCGTTCGGTCAAGGTGTCGATCGATCAGATCCAGGTTGAGGACAACAGCACGGCCACGGCGCGCTTTCTTCAGGCGGCAGAATCGTCTCTGGGCGCGCCGCTGCGGGCTCAGATGTCACAGTATGAAACGCTGGCCCAGGCGCGCCGCACCGAGCGGGAAGTGCGCGCGGCTTTTCCCTTCAATCTTACGGCGGCCGATATTGATCCGCAGGCGCGCACAGCGGTCTTTGCCGCGGCGCCGACCGAGGGCGTGACGATGCCTGCCTGGCGCAGCCTGGAGCAGGGGCTGACCCGCAACTTTGCCGACTGGACGATTTCCATCGTGCCCCCGGCGCTGGCGCTCTCCCCCATTCCATTTGAGCCCGCGCAGGATACGCTGACGCCGCGCGCGGCAGACCGGCTGAATGACCAGGTCTGGGCGCTTCAACGCTGGGGCGGCGCGCCGGTTGAGGTGGTGGCCTATCTGCCCAACGCTCTGGCGGCGCAGACCTTTGACGAACGCGCGCTGGGCCACCGGCGCGGCGAGCGGATTGCGGCGGCGCTGGAAGAAGCCGGCATCGCCGCCACCGTGATCGGGGAGTTCCGGCGCGGCGAGTTTGCCGCGCGCGAAGACCTCATCTTCATCCGGCCCGTCATTGCCTCTGCCGAGCCGGAGGTGGAGCCTAGCGAATAACTCCGCCGAGCGGGTCGATGTCGGCGGCCTCGTGCTGGATGATCACCCGGGCGCCGAGATCGGTCGCGCGGGCCTCGAAGAGCGCCATGGAGGCGAGCGTGTTCTCTTCATTCGAATTGAAGCGCGGGACGCGGCCGAGATCCCGGCTTTCGGACCGGTGATAGAGGTCGCCTGTCAGCAGGACCGGGCCGCTTTCGGGTAGGGTGAGCTGCAGCGAGGTATGCCCTGGCGTGTGGCCGGGGGTTTCAAAGATCACGACGCTGCCATCGCCGAACACATCCTTCTCGCCGGTGAAGGCTTCGCGGTTGAACCCTTTGAAGGCGTTGAAGAGGGCGATCTGATCCGCGGTTGTCTGCGGAACGGAGCCATCCGCCGGGATCATCAAATCAAGCTCTGTCTGATGCACAAGCCAGGTGGCCCCCTGCACCTGATCGGCCTGGCCGATATGGTCGAAATGGCTGTGCGAAATGGACACATAGTCAATATCGGCCGGCGTCAGGCCGAGGGCTTCCAGCTGTTCGGTAAGCGTCGCATTGAGGGAGACGGTGAAGATGTCCTGCACGACGGGGCCGGCAACGCTGAGCATGCCCGGTACGCCCATATCCCAAAGCAGGCGGCCATCGGGGTGGTTGATCAGGTAGCAGGTGTTGGTGAAGGTGTCGGTGGTTCCGGCATAGTCCCCGGCCGAGGAAAAGGCGTCGAGATCGGAGATGGCGATGGTGCCGCAATCGAGCACATCGACATAGAGCGCCGGACCGGAAGTTTGGCTCATCTCTTCGGCTGGCGCTGGGGGCGCAGCGGGCGTTTCTGCAGCGGGCGCGCAGGCGGCGAGCATCAGCGTGGCAGAGCCGGCGAGCAGCAGGTTTTTCAGGTTACAGGACAGGCGCATGGGATTCCTCCGAGTTTGAGGGAGAGCCTAATCTGACTTGTCCGTGAAGGATAGCGCGCCGCCCTCGACCCGCCGGTAGAAGCAGCTTTCCCGGTGGGTGTGGCAGGCCCCGCCGGTCTGGCGCACTTTCAGCAGCACGGCGTCCTGGTCGCAATCCACGCGAATTTCCGTCACTTCCTGGGTGTGGCCGGAGGTTTCACCCTTTACCCAGAGCGCGCCGCG
Organism: Hyphomonas sp.; assembly: GCA_046291585.1. GTDB lineage: Bacteria > Pseudomonadota > Alphaproteobacteria > Caulobacterales > Hyphomonadaceae > Hyphomonas. Next base: position 134 of record JBKBRT010000090.1, on the reverse strand, counting down.
CGAGCGCGACCAATAGGTGGCCCGGCCGGTCAGAATCGTCTTCTGCAGCGCGTCGGCATTCATCCAGGCGAGCATCAGCACCTCGCCCGTCACCGCGTCCTGCGCGATGGCGGCGACAAGGCCGTTCTCGTCGA
>JBKBRT010000089.1:0-11395 GCA_046291585.1 Hyphomonas sp. | reverse complement strand
AATAAAGTAGCCGAATAGTCTTGCATGCGTCATGGGAGAGGCGTGACTTGGAGATCCCATGCGTGAGCGCCTGACGCCAATGCCGGAAGCCCGGCAGGCCGGGGCTGGTTTACAGCCAGCCAGCCGCGCGTATCAGCATGACGGCGCAGACCGCCGTGACCAGCCATTTCATCCAGGCTTTGAAATTGATGTCGTTCATCGCATCGAGAACCCGTCCGCCAAGGGTGGTTCCGATCATGGAGAGGGGGATCGCTGCGAGGATAAGCCAGACGGGCGGCAGGGCCGACCATTTGGCAGCCGTGATGACCGGCAGGCTCCAGAAAACGATCTTTACCAGATGGGCCAGGGTCTGGGTGGTTGCCTCGGTGGCCACGATGGCTTGCCGCGTCATGTCGGTGCGCACGAAGAACAGCTGCACCAGCGGCCCGGCAACCCCGGCCAGCGTGTTGAGGCCCTGAGCTACAAAGCCGGCAAATTCTGCCTGGTAGGGGCGCCGCGCATCGAGCTGGACCCAGCTGCGGGGTATCCAGACGAAAATCGCGATGGAACTGAGCAGCAGATAAACCGCCTGCTTGTCCGGGCGCCAGTCGAGCGAGAAAAGCAGGGCAACCGCAACAACAGAGCCGATCGCATAGCGGCCAACGACAGGCCAGTTGATGTGCCCGCGGAGGCGGAAGGCCCTGTATCCGTTCGAGACCAGCTGGACTGTTCCGTGCAGCACCATCGCCGTCGCCAGGGGCAGGGTGGCCGTCAACACCGCCATCAGGATCAGGCCGCCGGCAAGTCCGAATATCCCCGAAATGAACGCCGTTACCAGAACGGTCGCCAGAATGGAGATTGCGGTCATAGCGCTCATATCCCGCGCCTTAGCGCATTTCCCCGCGCGTCACGAGGGGGCGAAAGAATTTGCGCCCACCCCCCCATCTCAGTTACCCTGAACTCAGGGAAAAGAAACAAGCACACCCATCCAGAGAGGAAACACAGCCATGGCTGATACCCAACGTACGCCCGACGCTTATGAAGAGCTCAACGACCTGCGCATGTCCGAAAGCGCACGCCCGCTTTACGAGCATGTGAAGAAGTTCATTGCCGAAACCGTTCAGCCGATGAGCGAAGAGTTCCACCGTCTTGGCGAAAACAACAAGGACGTCTGGTCCTACGCCCCCGGCCAGCTGGAATGCCTGGAAAAGGCCAAGGACGAAGCCAAGAAACAGGGCCTCTGGAATTTCTTCCTGCCTGACGCCGAAACCGGCGAAGGCCTCTCCAACCTCGACTATGCCTATATCGCTGCTGAACTCGGCAAGAACTCGCTGGCGTCTGAAACCATGAACTGCTCGGCGCCCGACACCGGCAATATGGAAGTGCTCGAGCGCGTTGGCACGCCCGCCCAGAAGGAACAGTGGCTGAAGCCGCTGCTCGAAGGCAAGATCCGCTCCGCCTTCGCGATGACCGAGCCGGGCATGGCCTCGTCTGACGCAAAGAACGTCTCGATGAGCGCCGTTCTGGAGGGCGATGAGTGGGTGCTCAACGGCGACAAGTATTACATCTCCGGCGCCGGTGATCCGCGCTGCAAGATCATGATCGTCATGTGCAAGACCAACAATGGCGACGATGTGAACCGCCAGCAGAGCCAGATCCTTGTGCCGCTCCCTTATAAAGGCGTCACGATCCTTGGCCCGATGCACGTGTTCGGCGAGCCCGATGCGCCCCACGGCCACATGCACATCCGCTTCGAGAATGTCCGTGTTCCGAAGGAAAACATGCTGCTCGGCGAAGGCCGCGGCTTCGAGATATCGCAGCTGCGCCTCGGCCCTGGCCGCATCCACCACTGCATGCGCTCCATCGGTTCGGCAGAAAAAGCGCTCGACCTGATGTGCGTTCGCGGCCTTGCCCGCGAAGCGTTCGGTCGCCCGCTGGCAAAACTCGGCGGCAACACCGAGATCATCAGCCGCGCGCGGATTGAAATCGAAGCAATGCGCATGATGGTTCTGAAAGCTGCCAAGGCGATGGATGTGCTGGGCAACAAGGAAGCCCGCGTCTGGATTTCGATGGTGAAAGCCATGGTGCCTGAGCGCGTGTGCCTGATCATCGACCAGGCGATCCAGATCCACGGCGCAACCGGCGTCTCTCAGTGGACCCCGCTCGCCCGCATGTATGCCAGCCAGCGCACGCTGCGCCTCGCGGACGGCCCGGACGAAGTCCACCACATGGTCGTCGGCCGCAGCGAACTGCGCAAATATGAAGGCGGCGTGGAAGATCCTGCGCTGGCTGCCATCTGGCGCAAATAACCGCCGCCCGGCAGGGCAGATGAACGGATCAAACCCTCCCTGTACGCACAGGGAGGGTTTTTTCATGGGCATAAGCAATCATCCGTATTTCGCCCTCTGCAGCGGGGGCGCACGCTCTCCGGGATGACATAAACCGGAGAGAGATGATGCAGTTCGAATTCAGCCCGAAGACGCAGGAATACATCGCGCGTGTCAGCGCGTTCATGGATCAGCACATTTATCCTGCCGTGCCTGACTACAAAGCCCATCACGCGAAAGACCGCTGGGGTGTCAATCCTGTGCTGGAGGGCCTGAAGGCGCGCGCCAAGGCCGAGGGCCTGTGGAACCTGTTCCTGCCGCCCAACGCCAATCATGATGACGGCATGTTTCGCGGCGCGGGCCTCACCAACGCCGAATATGCTCCGCTTTCGGAGATCATGGGGCGGGTCTCCTTCGCCTCGGAAGTGTTCAACTGCTCAGCGCCGGACACCGGCAATATGGAAGTGCTCCATCGCTACGGGTCTGCGCTCCAGAAAGAGCGCTGGCTCGGGCCCCTCCTGCGCGGGGAAATCCGCTCTGCCTTCCTGATGACCGAGCCGCTGGTTGCCTCATCGGATGCCACCAATATCGAGACGACGATCACGCGCCAGGGCGACGAATACGTCATCAATGGCCGCAAATGGTGGTCGTCGGGTGTGGGTGATCCGCGCTGCAAGGTCGCCATCGTGATGGGCAAGACCGACCCCTCCGCCGAGCGCCATCGCCAGCAGAGCCAGATCCTGGTGCCGATGGACGCGCCGGGCATGAAGATCCTCCGTATGCTGCCCGTGTTCGGCTATGATGACAGCCCGCATGGCCATGCCGAAGTGCTGCTGGAAAACGTCCGCGTGCCGGTGGCAAATCTGATCCTCGGGGAAGGGCGCGGCTTCGAGATCGCGCAGGGCCGCCTCGGCCCGGGACGCATCCATCACTGCATGCGAACCCTCGGCGCCGCAGAAGTGGCACTGGAAAAGCTGACCCGCCGCGTGCTCAGCCGCGAAGTTTTCGGCAAGGCGCTCTCGCAGCAGTCTATCTGGGAGCAGAGGATCGGCGAGGCGCGTCTCGACATCGAGATGACCCGCCTTCTGACCCTGAAAGCAGCCTATATGATGGATACCGCCGGCAACAAGGGCGCGGCCAACGAAATCGCGATGATCAAGGTGGCCGCGCCGCGCGCTGCCCTCAAGGTGATCGACGAAGCGATCCAGGCCCATGGCGGGGCGGGGGTGACCGATGATTTTGGCCTGGCCGAGCTTTATGCGGGCATCCGCACATTGCGGCTCGCCGATGGACCCGACGAGGTTCACCTGCGATCCATCGCCCGCAATGAGCTGCGGAAATACCGCGAAGCCCCGAGCTACCCCACCCACCTTCCGGAAACCGGCATCGCCTGGCCGCCGGCGCGGGAGATGGTGTGATCAGGATTGCATGATCAGAAGGGGACGTTCGGGTCGTCTTCGCCTTTGCCGCCCAGTATCAGCCCGGCAAAGTCGAACACCCGGGGATCATGCAGATGGCTGGGGCGCACATTCGTGAGCGCCCTGGCCATCACCTGCCGCGTGCCGGGTTTCTTGCGTTCCCACTCGTCGAGCATCTTGTTCATCACCACCCGCTGCAAGCCGTCCTGGCTGCCGCAGAGATTGCAGGGGATGATGGGAAACGCCATCGCCTCGGCAAACTTGGCGAGATCGTCTTCAGCGGCGGTGATCAGCGGGCGGAACACCTGCACATCGCCTTCATCGTTCAGCAATTTCGCCGGCATCGCGGCCAGGCGCCCGCCATGGATGAGGTTCATCATGAAGGTGGCGAGCGCGTCATCCCGGTGATGGCCGAGCACGATGGCCTCGCAGCCTTCCTCCCGTGCCACGCGGTAGAGAATGCCCCGGCGCAGGCGCGAACACATCGAACAATAAGTGCGCCCCTCGGGCACCTTGTCGGTCACGATGGAATAGGTGTCTTCGGTGATGATCTTGTGGGTGACGCCGTTTTTCGTCAGCCAGTCCGGCAGGATATGTTTGGGAAAGCCCGGCTGGCCCTGATCGAGATTGCAGGCGATGAGATCCACCGGCAATGCGCCCTGCCATTGAAGATCCAGCAGCACCGTCAGCAGGCCATAGGAATCCTTGCCCCCGGAAAGACAGACCAGCCATTTCGGGCGGGGCTTTTCCCCGGTCTCGATCGCCCGGCGATCCACGAGGCCATATGTGTCGATCACCTCCAGCGCCCCGCGCACCAGCCGCTTGCGCAGCTTCTTGAAGCTGACGCTGGAGGGCGTGTTTGCAAACAACGGCAGGACAGGGGAGAGGGTCGTATCAGCCATCGGTCCTACTCCGCCGCCACCACGACTTCGCCTGCCAGCCAGGCGTCAAAGTCGTTCAGGGCACGGATGGCCTGGGCTGCCTTTTTGGAGCGGCCTTTATCCTTGCCGCGCAGGCGTTTGCCGTCCGGGCCCTTGCGGTCATATTCTTCAATGTCCGGGAAGAGACCAAAGTTCACGTTCATCGGCTGGAAGGTCTGCTTCTCGGCCAGGTGGCCGCCGGTGATATGGCTGACCAGCGCGCCCATTGCCGTGGTCGGCGGGGGCGGCTCAAGTTTCTGGCCGAGGCGTTCAGCAGCGGCGAGGCGTCCGGCAAGAAGGCCCATCGCCGCGCTCTCCACATAGCCCTCCACGCCCGTCACCTGTCCGGCAAAGCGCAGCCGCGGCATCGATTTCATGCGTAGCTGCCGGTCAAGCAGTTTGGGGGAGTTGAGAAAGGTGTTGCGGTGGATGCCGCCCAGGCGGGCAAACTCGGCGTTCTCAAGGCCCGGGATCATCCGGAAAATGTCCGTCTGCGCCGCATATTTGAGTTTGGTCTGGAAGCCGACCATGTTCCAGAGCGTGCCCAGCGCATTATCCTGGCGAAGCTGCACGATGGCATGAGCCTTCACGGTGGGGTCGTGGGGATTGGTCAGGCCAACCGGTTTCATCGGGCCAAAGCGCAGCGTCTCGCGCCCGCGCTCGGCCATCACTTCGATGGGCAGGCAGCCTTCAAAATAGGGCGTATCCTTTTCCCAGTCGCGGAACTCGGTCTTGGGCGCGGCGAGCAGCGCGTCGAGGAAGGCGTTATACTGCTCTTCCGTCATCGGACAGTTGATATAGGCTGCCGTGTCGCCCGATGGGCCGGCCTTGTCATAGCGGCTCTGGCGCCAGGCTTTGTCCATGTCGATGGAGTCGAAATAGACGATGGGAGCGATGGCGTCGAAGAACGCAAGATCGGTCTCGCCGGTATGGGCGCGGATGGCTTCGGCGAGCGCAATTGAGGTGAGCGGCCCGGTGGCCACGATCACGCTGTCCCAGTCTTCGGGCGGCAGGCCTGCGATTTCCTCGCGCACGATGGTGACGAGCGGGTGGGCTTCGAGCTTGGCGGTCACCGCCTCCGAAAAGCCCTCCCGGTCTACCGCCAGCGCGCTGCCGGCCGGCACCTGATGGTCCTTTGCGGTGGTGATGATGATCCCGTTCGCGCGGCGCATTTCCTCATGGATCACGCCGACAGCATTGGTCGTGTGGTCGTCCGAGCGGAACGAATTGGAGCAGACCAGCTCGGCGAGCTTGTCGGTTTGGTGGGCATCGGTGCCGCGTGTCCCGCGCATTTCGTGCAGGATGACGGGCACACCGGCCGAGGCGATCTGCCAGGCCGCTTCGGAGCCGGCCATGCCGCCGCCGATTACATGGATGGGTTTTACGGTCATGCCAGCGGACATGAGCCCGCCGCCCCGGCGCGTCAAGATAGCGTTTGCCGGGCAGGGCCTCAGGCTTTAGGTGTCGCTCCCGATGAAAAGAGCCGACGATATGACGACGCGCCTTGCTGTTTTGCCGCTGATTACCGCTGCCTGGACGGGCGCTCTGGCGGCGGTGAAGCCGGCTGGGCTCTGGCTCCTGCCGTTTGCGATGGCCAGCGGGCTCTATGGCGCGGCGCTGCGTACGGATTCCGGTTTCTGGGTGCCTTTTGGCGCCGCCATCATTGCCTTTCTGGCGGGAGCCGAATTTTCCCGGCGGACTTACGCTGCGTTGATCCCCGGCGCCAAAGCGCCCTTTCTGCCCCTCGCCCATGCCAATCTGTCAGTTTATGGGGCGTTCCTGTTCATCGGCTTCTTTGTCGTTTTCTTTCTGATGTTGCTGCCGGGTATCCTGATGCAGGAAGCCGGGCAGTATCAGCTGGGCAAGGATACCGATCCGGCCCTCGCCCAGGAGGCGTTTCTGGCCATGCTGACAACCGCTTATGGCGCGGTGTTCATCCTTTGCTGCCTGGTGGGCGCGGGCGTGCTGGGCTGGATTGCGCTGCGGCTGACGCTTTATGGCGCGGCCACGGCTGCCACGGGCGAGACGCATGTCTTCCGCAGCTGGGGGCTTACCAAGGGCCATCTGAAGGTTCTCGCGCCCGCCAGCCTGGCCACGCACATCCTGCCTTTTGCCCTGGGGGTGGCCGTGAATGGCGCGCTCCACCGCGCGCTGCCTGACACCGGCGCAGGGCATTTCCTCAGCGGCGCGGCAGGGGTCATCGTGTTTGCGCCGTTCCTTCTGGCCGGACACGGCCTTGCGGCGGCGGCCTGGCAGGGGCTCAAACCCGCTGCCGCGGCCATCACCCCCCCCGTTTCAGGCGATTGAAACCCGGTCCCGAACCGGCCTATCCTGTGGCGGCTGGCTGACGAGAGACCTGAAATGAACCCCGGATTTTCATTTGACCGCGCGCTGACCTATCCGTTCAAGGCGCCGCATTTCAGCAGTTTTCCCTGGATCTACGGGCTGGCCTATGCGGCCGTCTATGTGACGCTGTTCCTGGTGATCGGCCTGATCAGCTGGCAGACCCTGGCCGAATGGTTCCTCGCTCTGCAGCAGCTCGAGAATGATCCCAACCCTTCGCCCGACGAGGTGTTTGAGCTGATGTTTGGCGGGATGGGGCAGCTGATCCCCCTGATCGTTATCGGCGGGCTCATCGGCTGGGTTTTCTGGGCGATGTTTGAAGTGGCTTCCCAGAAACGCTACCTGTTCGGAGAAGGCTTTTCGCTCGGCTTTGGCGGCGACGAGTTGCGGATGATGATCGTGGGGCTTCTCTGGGGCCTGATGAGTTTCGTCGTGTTCCTCATCCCCGGGGTTCTCATGTTCAGCGCGTTCGGCGTGCTGATGGGCACCGATCTGAGTGGCCAGATGGACGACCAGACCGCCGGGCGTTTCATTGCCTTTTTCTTCAGCGGCTTTGGCCTGATGTTCCTGTTCTTCTTCCTCTACGTTTTTATCGCCACGCGGCTGGCCCCGTGTTTTGCGCTGACGGTAAAAGAGAAGCAGATCCGGTTTTTAGATGCCTGGACGGTCTCGCGCGGGCGCTTCTGGCCGATCCTCGGGGCCTATGTGATCATCGTCATTGTTGTCAGCGTGGTGTCCCAGATCGTGTCGATGATCGGACAGCTCCTGATGATGCCGATGCTGATGACCCTGCCTCAGGAGGGCAATGTGCCGGTTGAGGCCCTGGCGGGCACCTTTCTGTCGCTGGGCTTCATCATTCCCCTCGCGCTGATCTATTTCATGATGCTGTTCGTGCAGGGGCTGAGCCAGCACTTTGCCGGCGCGCCAGCCGCGCTGGCCGCACGTCATGATCCCCGGAACGATCCCAGCGAAGCAGACCGGGTCGACGTCTTCTCCTGACCGCCGCCGGCCCGGCGCCTATTTGGCGCCGGCGCCAGCCCTGGATTTCTTCGCCGTTTTCTTGGGCTTTTCAGCCGGCGCGGGAGCCGCAGCAGATTTCGCGGCCGCCTTCTCCCGCTTGTTGCGGGCCGCGCGGCGTTCGTCCTGGCGGCGGAAGGTCTCGGCTAGGAATTTTCCCGTCCAGCTTTCGGTGATCGCGGCGATGTCTTCCGGCGTGCCTTCGGCCACCAGCTTGCCGCCGCCATCCCCGCCCTCGGGGCCCAGATCGAGCACCCAGTCAGCGGTCTTCACCACATCGAGATTGTGCTCGATCACCACCACCGTATTGCCCGCATCGACGAGTTCATGCAGCACTTCGAGCAGCTTCTTGACGTCCTCGAAATGCAGGCCCGTCGTCGGCTCGTCGAGGATATACAGTGTACGGCCCGTCGCGCGCTTGGAGAGTTCCTTGGCGAGCTTCACCCGCTGCGCCTCGCCGCCCGAAAGCGTGGTGGCCTGCTGGCCGACCTTGATATAGCCAAGGCCTACCTGGTTCAGCGTATCAAGCTTTGAGAAAATCGCCGGCATCGCCGAGAAGAATTTCGCCGCGTCCTCGACGGTCATGTCCAGCACATCGGCAATCGACTTGCCCTTGAAGAGCACGTCCAGAGTTTCGCGGTTGTAGCGTTTGCCCTTGCAGGTCTCGCAGGTGACATAGACATCGGGCAGGAAGTGCATCTCGATCTTGATGACGCCGTCGCCCTGGCACGCCTCGCAGCGCCCGCCTTTGACGTTGAAGCTGAACCGGCCGGGCGCATAGCCGCGCGCCTTGGCCTCGGGCAGGCCGGCATACCAGTCGCGGATCGGCCCGAAGGCGCCGGTATAGGTCGCCGGGTTGGAGCGCGGCGTGCGCCCGATGGGCGATTGATCAATGTCGATCACCTTGTCGAGATGCTGCAGGCCCTCCAGGCTTTCATAGGGCGAGGGCGGGTCCGACGCGCCGTTCAGCTTGCGGGCCAGCGCCTTGTAGAGCGTCTCGATGATGAGGGTGGATTTGCCCCCGCCCGAAACGCCGGTGATGGCGGTGAATGTGCCCAGCGGGATCGAGGCAGTGACATTCTTGAGGTTGTTCCCGGTCGCGCCCTTCAGCGTGATGCGGCGCGAGCCTTTCACCACGGGGCGGCGCTTAGGAATCGCGATCTCGCGCGTGCCGTTGAGATAGTCCGCCGTCAGACTTTTGGGGTTTTTCATCACCTCTTCAGGCGTGCCCGACGCAATGATCTCCCCGCCATGCACGCCGGCGGCCGGACCCATGTCGATGACATAATCGGCCAGCAGGATCGCGTCCTCGTCATGCTCCACCACGATCACGGAATTGCCGAGATCGCGCAGGCGTTTGAGCGTTTCGAGCAGGCGCTCATTGTCCCGCTGGTGCAGGCCGATCGAGGGCTCGTCGAGCACATAGAGCACACCTGTGAGGCCCGAGCCGATCTGGCTGGCGAGGCGAATGCGCTGGCTCTCCCCGCCCGAGAGCGTGCCCGAGCCGCGATTGAGGGTGAGATAATCGAGCCCCACATCATTGAGGAAGATCAGCCGGTCATTGATCTCCTTGAGGATGCGGCTGGCAATTTCGTTCTGCTGTTTGGTCAGCGATTTGCTGACCTTGCCGAACCAGTCACCGGCCTTGCGGATGGAAAACTCGCCGGCGTCGGAAATGTCGAGGCCCGCAATCTTCACCGCCAGAGCCTGGGGCTTGAGGCGTTTGCCGCCGCAGGCCGGGCAGGGGGCGGCCGACTGGAAACGGCTGATCTCTTCACGCACCCAGGCCGAGTCCGTTTCGCGGTAGCGCCGGTCGAGATTGGGGATCACGCCTTCAAAGGTCTTCTTGACCTTGTAGCTGCGCATGCCGTCATCATAGACAAACTGGATCTCTTCGTCCCCGGTGCCGTGGAGGATGATGTCCTGCACCTTCTCGGGCAGCTTGTTCCAGGGCTTGCCGAGATCAAACCGGTAATGCGTCGAGAGCGCCTGCAGTGTCTGCGTCTGATAGGGCGAAGAGGATTTCGCCCAAGGCGCGATGGCGCCGTTCATCAGGTCAAGATCCTTGTCCGGAACAATCAGTGCCGGGTCGATCTTCAGCTGTTCGCCGAGGCCATCACACGACGGGCAGGCGCCGAAGGGATTGTTGAACGAGAAGAGGCGCGGCTCGATTTCAGGGATCGAGAAGCCCGATACCGGACAGGCGAAATTGGCGCTGAACGTGATGCGCTTGGGTTCGGTTTCCCCCGGCGCGATGTCGGCATATTCGCCCACCGCAATGCCCTGGGCGAGGCCGAGCGCGGTCTCGAAGCTTTCGGCGAGGCGCTGCTCCATCCCGGCGCGCACAACGATCCGGTCCACGACGACATCAATGTCGTGCTTGAATTTCTTGTCGAGCTTGGGCGGGTCTTCCAGCTCATGGAACTCGCCGTTCACCTTCACGCGCTGAAAGCCGTTCTTCAAGAGCTCGGCAAACTCCTTGCGAAACTCGCCCTTCCGGCCGCGCACCATCGGGGCGAGCAGGTAAAGCCGCGTGCCGTCTTCCAGCTCCATCATCCGGTCAACCATCTGGCTGACGGTCTGGCTTTCGATCGGCAGGCCGGTGGCAGGCGAATAGGGAATGCCCGCGCGCGCCCAGAGGAGGCGCATATAGTCATAGATCTCGGTGACCGTGCCGACCGTCGAGCGCGGGTTGCGGCTCGTTGTCTTCTGCTCGATGGAGATGGCAGGCGAGAGGCCCTCGATGCTCTCCACATCCGGTTTCTGCATCAGCTCCAGGAACTGGCGCGCATAGGCCGAGAGCGACTCGACATAGCGGCGCTGGCCCTCGGCATAGATCGTGTCGAAGGCGAGCGAGGATTTGCCCGAGCCCGACAGGCCCGTCATCACGACCAGCTCGCCGCGTGGAATGTCCACGTCGACATTCTTCAGATTATGTTCCTTGGCACCGCGCACGCGGATGAAGGGGGATTCGGCCATGGGAAGACGGACTTTCTCGGCGGGACGGTTTGAGGTGAAGCTTAGTGACGGTCTTTAGGCGGTTTACGGCCGAAGAATACGGATTCAACGCCGACTTTGTTGGACAACGCCCGCCGCAGGATAACGATCCAGGCGGCAGTCAGGAACACTATACTGGCGATCAGGATCGCGGTGAGCATATCGGGCATCAGCTTGTCTCATCAAAAATGCGCGGAAGGCGCCCGACATTATCTGTGGCGTGAGTCCGGATTGACGACAAGAACAAAATATGAACATTTGGATCCACTGCTATTAGGGGCAGGCGGGGCGGTGGAATTTCGTCCCGATGAGGCGACATGGGGGCCGGGGAAGAGTAGAACAACTCGAATCGGACTCGAAACAGTATTTCAGCGCGGAGGCCCCACATGGCGGG
>JBKBRT010000088.1:0-11460 GCA_046291585.1 Hyphomonas sp. | reverse complement strand
TGCCGACGCGCTGTTTCTCTCCGCCCGAAAGCTTCAGGCCGCGCTCGCCCACGCGCGTGTTCCATCCATCCGGCAGACTGTCGATGAAGGGCAGCAGCTGTGCCCGGCGCGCAGCTTCGCGCAGCTCAGCCTCGGTTGCCCCGGGGCGGGCATAGGCAATGTTTGCGCCCAGCGTATCATTGAACAGGACCACATCCTGCGGCACCAGGCCCAGCGCCCCCCGCAGGGATTCCTGCGTCAGATCCCGCACATCCTGCCCGTCAATCTGAACGCTGCCCGCCTCCACATCATAGAAGCGGAAGAGAAGTTTCAGCAGCGTCGACTTGCCGGCGCCCGAAGTGCCCACAAAGGCCACCTTCCGCCCCGGCGCCACATCAAAGCTGATGCCCGACACCCCGACCGCCCGGCCTTCATGGCTGAAAGCCACATTCTCGAACTTCACCCCCCCATCGGGCCGCGCCAGCACTCTGGCGTCAGGCTTGTCCTGAACTTCGGGCTTCATGCCGAGCAGGCCGTGCAGCTTTTCAAGGTCTACCGCGCCCTGCTTGATCTCCCGCCAGGCCCAGCCAAGGATGTTCAGCGGCGCATACAGCGACAGCAGCATCAGCATCACGGCCGTCAGGTCACCGATCTGCATCGTGCCCTGAATGACATTCCAGGCCGAGAGAACCATCACCGCCAACAGGCCAAGGTTCATCACCAGCGCCTGCACCGTATTGAGCACATACATGCTGCGATTGGTGTCGACATAGTGGCGGTTATATTCGCCCATGGCCGTATCGAAGCGGCGCGTCTCGCGCGTTTCTGCGGCGAAGGATTTCACCGTTTCAAAGTTGGTCAGGATATCGACCGACGTGGCCCTGAAATGGGTGTCTGCCTCGTTCATCTTCCGGCGCTGGCGAACCCGCCACTCGGTGATGATCACCGTGCTGAGCACATAAAGCGCAATAGTGACCACCGCGATCAGAGCCAGCCGGATGTCATAGGCTATGCCGAGCGCAACAGATGCCAGAACAAGGCGCACAAGCGTTGGACCGATATTGAAGGCTAGGAAGCGTATAAGATAATCAATGGCACTGGCGCCGCGCTCGATGATGCGGTTGAGCGCGCCGGTGCGGCGGGTCTGGTGAAAGCCCAGCGAGAGGGCCAGGGAATGGCCGAACGCATCAACGCTGGCCACGCGCTGCGCGTCCTGGCTAACCGGCGAAAACAGCCAGTCGCGGATCTGCGGCAGCGCCGCCGCAGCAAATCTCAGAGCCAGGCCATAGGTCAGCCAGAGGGCAGCGGTCGCAAAATCTGCCGCAGCGCCCCCTTCCGGTACCGCCTGGTTGATCGCATGGCCCATCACCAGCGGCGAGATCACCTCGAGGATCGAGGCCGCCAGTGTAATGATCACGGCCAGCACCATAACCGGGCGCCATTTGGCCAGTTCCGGCCGCGCCAGCAGCGTCAGGATGCGAAGGATCGATTTCCACAGCCCCCCATCAGCGCTGTCGATACGGTCATGATTTTCGGGCGCCTGAACGGCGGCATGTGGTGGGCTCATCTTTGCCATATGGCGCTGTTTGAGCGGAAGGGAAACCCGGCCCGTACCCGCCACACAGCGAGGCCCTGAGAAACCGTCTGGCGAAGTTGGGTCCGGCACCTTATCAATTGGGGTAAAGAACGAGCTGAGAGACTGAAAACAATGACAAAAATACGCTCTATCTGCGTCTATTGCGGCGCCTCGGACACGGTGGACCCGCGCTATATCCAGCTGGCCGAAGCGCTCGGCCGCGAACTGGCCAAACGCGACATCCGCCTTGTCTATGGCGGCGGCGGCGTAGGGCTGATGGGCGCCTGCGCGCGCGCCGCGCATGAAACCGCCGGCGAAGTGCTCGGCATCATGCCGCGCTTCCTGCTGCAGAAGGAGCGGATCTACAAAGACGTCGAGCACCGCATCGTCGAGGATATGCACACCCGCAAGCAGATGATGTTTGACGAGGCCGAAGCCTTTATCGTGCTGCCCGGCGGCATCGGAACGCTGGAGGAGGCTGTGGAAATCCTCTCCTGGGCCCGGCTCGGCCTGCATGCCAAGCCGATGGCGTTCCTGGATGAGGATGGCTTCTGGTCGCCCTTCTTTGACCTGCTTGAGAAGATCATCGCAGGGGGCTTCATCCCGGAGGATTTCCGCCAGGCGATGGTGCACAGCAAGACACCGGGCGAGGCCGTTGACGCGCTGCTGGACCGCGTCGTGGTGATGGATCGCTGATCGTCAGCCATGATGGCTCATTCCCGGATCGAGCCGCTCCAGCTCCGAATGCAGCCATTGGTGGTGCTGTTCCAGCCGTGTGACCGCCTCAAGGTCGCTCTCATTCCGGCAGACAAGTTCCTCGCGCCAGGCCGACAGCACTTTCAGCTGCGACCTTAGCCAGCACAGCATCTGGATATCATCAATGGGCATGCAGAACATGGGATACTCCTTCTGGACCGCGTTGCCGGAGCAACGTCGCGACGGTGGGGCCAGGTCTCCGCAGGGGTTTTCCGGCTCACCCCACAATTGAGAACGATTCTCATGTTGGGTTTTCGCAGAGCTCTGGCCTGTTTGCAAGCCATTCTCATTCTTTCTCCGGATGAAATATCGGTTAGCTGAACACGCGGCGCAGAAGCTCGCGCCCATCGGGGCACGCCGTGTCAGACCAGGCCAAATCCTGGCCAGATCCGGACAGATTGGGGACAATTCCGGACAAGTCAGGGTCACACCAAGACCCAACCCGGTCAAAAAAATCCCCACCTGCCCGGAGGCAGATGGGGGTGGAGTTTTTCCCTACGCAGCAGGAAAGGGTTCAGACGACGTTTTCGAACTGGTTCATGGTGTTGTGCTCGCCGCTGGCTTTCAGGGCGCGCTCACCGGCCACCATTTCCTTGAACGTGTCGCCAAGGTCGGAGCCGACTTCGTGCTGGTGTTTCACAGCCGAGACGTTGTTGCGGATTTCCTGACGCTGGATGGTTTTGACATAGGCGGCCATCTTGTCTTCGCCGAAATACCCACGTGAGAGCTGATCGGTGGCGAAGGCCGTCATGTGGAAGGTCGGCAGCGTGATCAGGTTGTGGAACACGCCGGCGCGCTCGGAGATGTCATACTGGAAGCGCTTGAGACGCGCGTCGGCTTCCTGGCCGAGCGGGGTGTCGTCAAACTTGGCCGACATCAGCTCTGCTTCGGGATACTCCCCCTCGGCAATCTTGCCTTCGGCGGCCCAGGCCTTGCGGACCTGTTTGCGCAGGTTGAGCGTCCAGTTGAACGAGGGCGAGTTGTTATAGGTGAGCTTGGCGTCCGGCACGGCGGCCTTCACGCGGTTCACGAGACCGGCGATGATGTCCACGTCCGGCGTGTCGGTTTCGATCCAGAGGAGGTCTGCGCCGCCCAGCGTCAGGTTGGCGATACAGTCTTCCACGACGCGGTCAGCGCCGGTGTTCTCCCGGAACTTGAAGAGGCCGTTGGCGAGGCGAACAGGCTTCACGAGGCGGCCATTCTGCTGGAGCGCGAGATCGCCCTCTTTGAGCGGATTGGCCGGCGTGATTTCTTCCACTTCCAGCCATTTGGTGTATTCCGAGGCGAGGTCGCCGGCATGCTGGGAAACCGGGACTTTCTGCGTCAGACCCGCGCCGAGGCTGTCTGTGCGCGCGACGATGACGCCTTCATCGACACCGAGTTCTTCAAAGGCCAGACGGCAGGCGCGCAGCTTCTCGATGAAGTCTTCGCGCGGCACAGTGACCTTGCCATCCTGGTGGCCGCACTGTTTTGCGTCCGACACCTGGTTTTCGATCTGGATGCAGCAGGCGCCGGCCTTGATCAGCTCCTTGGCGAGCAGGTAGGTGGCGTGCTCGTTGCCAAAGCCCGCATCGATGTCCGCGATGATCGGCACGACATGGGATTCGAACGTGTCGATGCGCTGGACGATGGTTTCGATCACATCGGCCGGCGCGCCTTTGTCCCGCGCGGCTTTCAGCTCACGGAAGAGATCGTTCAGGGCGACTTCATCGGCCTGGCGGAGGGAGACGTAGATTTCCTCGATCAGGTCTGCCACGGAAGTTTTCTCGTGCATCGACTGGTCCGGCAGATGGCCGAAGCGGTTGCGCAGGCCCGCGACCATCCAGCCGGAGAGGTAGACATAGGTGCCCTTGGCGGTGCCCTTCATGCGCTTTACGGCCTTGATCATCTGCTGGGCGTGGAAGCCCGACCAGCAACCTAGCGACTGGGTGAATTTCGAATGATCCTTGTCATAGGCAGCCATATCGGCGCGCATGACAACGGCCATCTCACGGGCAATTTCCAGATGCGTATTGTAGGTGTTCTGCATTTTCAGCTGGACGATATCGTCCACGGTCACGCCGCCGGGCGCCTGGCCGGTGGGGTAGCGTTTCTGGACCTGGGCGCGCAGTTCTGCATAGGTTGGGCGTTTGGACATAGGGTATTCCTCAGTGACAAGTCTGATTGGTTTGTTGACGGATCATGCTAGTTTTCGCAGCGCTTCATAGGCGGGCAGCGTCAGGAAGTCGGCGAGCTCTTCGGAGGTCGCAGTATGGGTGAAGATATCGGCGGCCACATCGTAACGGCCCGCCTTGAAGCCATTCTCGCCGAGGGCGGCGCGAACCTTGCCAAGCTCATCGGCCAGGATGGCGCTGAACCAGTCTTTGGTGAAGGTGCGGGCTTCGCCATCTGCGGCGATGACCTGCGCGCCGTGATGGATCCATTGCCAGATCTGGCTGCGCGAGATCTCGGCGGTGGCGGCGTCTTCCATCAGATTGTGGATCGGCACGGCGCCGCGGCCATTGAGCCAGGCGGCAGTGTATTCGATGCCGACGGACACGTTCGTGCGCACACCCGCCTCTGTGATCTCGCCTGTGTGCGGCTTCAGCAGAGCCGCCTGGCTGATCGGCGGGAAACAGCGCTGGCTGAGCACCTGATTGCCCAGCGCCATATGCTCGTTGAAGACTTCCAGCGCGACGGGCACAAGCGCCGGGTGGGCCACCCATGTGCCGTCATGACCATTCTTCACTTCACGGAGCTTGTCGGCGCGGACCTTGGCGAAGGCGGCGTCGTTGGCCGCTTCGTCGTTCTTCACCGGGATTTGCGCGGCCATGCCGCCCATGGCATGGGCGCGGCGGCGATGGCAGGTTTTGATCAGCAGCAATGAATAGGCGTTGAGGAATGCCCGGTCCATGCCGACCTGCGCGCGGTCTGGCAGGACGAAGTCCGCATGGTTCCGGAGCGTCTTGATGTAGGAAAAGATGTAATCCCAGCGGCCGCAATTGAGGCCGGCGATGTGACGGCGCAACTCATAGAGGATCTCGTCCATCTCGAAGGCGGCCGGCAATGTCTCGATAAGGACGGTCGCCTTGATGGAGCCGGTGGGGATGCCGATTTCGCCCTGGGCATATTCGAACACCTCGTCCCAGAGGCGGGCTTCCAGATGGCTCTCCATCTTGGGCAGGTAATAGAACGGGCCGATGCCGGCCTCGAACAGCATCTTGCCATTGTGAAAGAAGTGCAGGCCGAAATCGAAGAGGCTCGCGGAGATCGCGCGGCCGTCAACGAGGACATGCGCCTCCTCCATATGCCAGCCGCGCGGGCGGACGATCATCACCGCAACTTTCTCGTTCAGCGCATAGGATTTGCCGGAACCTTCGTCGGTGTAGGCAAGCTTGCCGCGGGCGAAGTCCTGCATGTTGACCTGGCCGTCGATCATGTTGGAAAAGGTCGGCGAGGACGCGTCTTCAAAGTCTGCCATGAACATCTTGGCGCCGGAATTCAGCGCATTGATCATCATCTTGCGGTCCACCGGGCCGGTGATCTCCACCGAACGGTCCAGCAGCACGGAGGGAACGGGGTCTACTTCCCAGTGACCGTTGCGGATGGTTTTTGTCTCGGGAAGGAAGTCCGGCAGTTCGCCGGCATCAAACCGCATCTGGCGCTCTTTCCGCAAGCTGAGCAGTTCCCGGCGGCGGGCGCCGAAGCGGCGCTCAAGGGCTTCGATAAAAGCCAGCGCCTGCGGCGTGAGCACGCGCTCCATCCCCACGGCCTTGCCCTTCACCTCGATCTTCGCACGGGCGGCGGAAGGGTGCTCAAGTGTGGCTGCGATGGACATGACCGGTACTCCCTGGGTGTCTTAATTATTGACACAACCTTATTTACAAGCTGCGAGATGATCGAGTACCTTTCTGTTTCTATTGGGTTTTTATGTTTACCTTGTAACAACAACCCTGTGGCTACTGTAATGTCTGTAAACTTCACCGGGGCTGGAATGGCAGAGCGCAAGGAAAAAACCCTTATTGGCCCACGGGTTCGGCGGTTGCGGCGGACGCTTGGCATCACCCAGGCGCAGATGGCCGAGGACCTCGGCGTGTCGGCCAGCTACATCAACCTGATCGAAGCCAACCAACGCCCTATAAGCGCCAACCTCCTGTTGACCCTGGCCCGGGTTTACGACTTTGACATTTCCGATGTCGGCGGCGCAGGCGACGCGCGGCTGGTGGCGGAACTGATGGAGGTTGTCCGAGATCCGGCGCTGGAGGCCGGGCCGGTGGGCAAGAACGATGTCGAGGATATCGTCAATGCGAACCCCGACATCGCCCGGGCCTTTGTCCACCTCTACGACAAATACCGGGAACTCGCCCTGCGTACCTATTCTGACAATAATCCGCTGACGGACCGGGAAAAGGTGGAGCTGCTGGAAGAATCGGCCCGGAGCGTCGAATCGGTTCGCCAGATGCTGCAGGATCACCGCAACTATTTCCCTGAGCTTGATGAAGCTGCCGAAGCCTTCTGGGGAGTACTGGGAACGCTGCATGAAGATCCGTATGCGGCGATGATCCAGCGCCTGAAGGGTGAGCACGGATTGCGCGTCCGGGTTGTGCCCTACGACATCATGCCCAACACGCTGCGTTATTATGACCGGCACAAGCGGGGCATTGACCTGTCGGAGCTGCTGCCCCAGTCGGGCCGCCGGTTTCAGCTCGCTTTCCAGCTCGGCATGCTGGAATTTGGGGAGCTGATCGGTTCCTATGTGCAGAAAGCCGGCTTTACCGACCGCGACGCGATAGGCCTGGCGCGCGTAAGCCTGGCAAACTATTTTGCGGCCGCCGTGCTGATGCCTTATCACTCCTTCCTGCGCGAGGCGGAGAAGACCAGATATGACGTGCAGCTGCTCAGCCACCGGTTCAACACCAGTTTCGAGCAGACCGCCCACCGGCTGACGACACTGCAGAAGCCTGATGCGCGGGGCATCCCCTTCTTCTTTATGCGGATTGATACCGCAGGCAACGTGTCCAAGCGGTTCAGTGCCGGGCGGTTTCACTTTTCAAAGTTTGGCGGGGCCTGCCCACTCTGGAACATCCATGAATGTTTCGAGGCGCCCGGCCGTATCCGTACACAGATTATCCAAATGCCCGATGACACCACCTACTTCTCGATCGGGCGAACGATTACCCGCACGGACGGGTTCTATGACAAGCCCGGGCCGAAGCTCGCCATCGGGCTTGGCTGTGACATCGCCTATGCCAAGCGCCTCGTCTATGCGGCCGAACATAATCTGGAGAAGGCTGAACCCACGCCTATCGGCGTCAACTGTTATCTCTGCGAGCGCCAGAACTGTGCCTCCCGGGCGCATGCGCCGCTCAGCCGCAAGCTGGTCTTTGACGAACGCGCGCGCGGGATTTCCCTCTACCGATTCCAGGATGACTAGCGATGGTTACTCCGGCAGCAACTGGCGCAGCACACGGACGAGGGACGTGTCCATCATCGGCTTGCGGACAAAGCCTGCGAAGCCAGCAATCCGGGCGGTCTCCTCCAGCGACGGCAATTCCCAGCCGGAAATCATGACGGCCGGCTCGTGGATGCCGCGCTGACGCAGCGCCTCGAGCAGCGCGAAGCCATCCATGCCGTCCAGCTTGAGGTCAAGAACATAGCAATCGAACGCCCCGGGCGCGATCTGGCGCAGGAGGTCTTCTGCGCCGCTGAAGCTGACCACGACAAAGCCGCGCGCACCCAGGAGCAGGCTCAGAGACTGACGCACGGCCGGGCTGTCGTCCACCACCGCGATGCGGCGAGGCGGATGAACCGGCAGGGGCTTCAGGATGGCGCTCACATGACACTCCGGCATTCCGCGAGCGTATACTCTGCACAGATACTTTCCAGCCGTCTTTAAGTAGAAGCCCCTAAAACGGCTGTTTATTCCATACCTATGCCGGCCGCAAAAGCGATGCGCAGCACGGTGGAGAGGTTGGACGCGCCCATTTTCTCCATCACATTCGCCCGGTGGATCTCGACCGTTCGCGGAGAGATATCGAGCGCAATGGCGATCTCTTTATTGGTCTGGCCATCGACCAGCCCGTGCAAGACTTCCTTCTCCCGCCCAGTCAGATGTTCGATCAGGCTGCGGGCTTCGTCGGCGAGCACGTCTTCCTTGCGACGCGCCTCCAGACGCTCGAAGGCGCGGGTCAGGGCGTCGACAAGGGTCTGCTTGGCATAGGGCTTCTCGACGAAATCGACCGCGCCTGCTTTCATGGCGCGGACGGCGACGGCAACGTCACCATGGCCTGTCAGCACAATCACCGGCATGGGCACGCCGCGCTCGTTCAGCGCTTCCTGAACCTGCAAACCGTCCATCTTGGGCATCTGGACATCAAGCAGGATGCAGCCCTTCTCGGCGGCATCGACCTGCTCCAGGAAAGCAACGCCGTCGACATAGGTTTTCACGCGAAAGCCAGCATGGCGCAGCATGAAGCTCGCCGAATGCCGAATGGCTTCGTCATCATCGACCAGATGGATCAGGCGGGTATCAGTCATGAACCTGATTTACCCGCATCTTTCCGAAGTGTGAACCGGAAACACGTACCGCCTTCGGGCGGCGTAATGGCGCGGATGAGGCCGCCATGGGCCTCCACGATGGTCTGGCAGATCGACAGGCCAAGGCCCATCCCCTGGGATTTGGTGGTGGCAAAGGGCTTGAAGATGTTTTCCCGCAGCTCTGACGTCAGACCCGGACCATTGTCACATACCTCGACCGCCACAAAGCCGGGCTCGTCAGACAGATAGACCCGCACGGTGATGCGGGCATCCTGGGTGTTTGAAAGGGCATCGATGGCGTTGCGCACAAGGTTTATGATGACCTGCTGGATCTGAATGGGATCGCCCATCACATGGTCGGCGTCTCGATCCTGGTCGAGCTTGATGGGAATGTCAGCCATATCCCGGGAAAGTTTCGACAGAGCGATGGCGTCGGCCAGCAGAGGACCAAGGGTCAGCGGCCGCGCATCCACCTCGCCGCGCGAGACATAGGAGCGCAATTTACGGACAATCTCGCCCGCACGGACCGCCTGACGGGCCGCTTCAGTCAGCGCCTCACGCAGGATTTCCTTCATTTCCGGATCCGGCGAATCCAGCAGATCGCGACTGGCTTCCAGATAGTTTGCCACCGCCGTCAGCGGCTGGTTGAGCTCATGAGCCAGGGCGGAGGCCATGGTTCCGACCGCGCTGAGGCGAGAAAAATGGACGAGCTCGGACTGCATCTCCTGCATCCGCAACTCAGAATGCTGCTGCTCCGTCAGGTCACGAATGAAGGCGGTGAACAGGAAGTGTTCGCCGATACGCGCTTCGCCGATCTTGAGATCAATGGGAAACTGGGTGCCATCGGCCCGCGAGGCAATGACGACCCGTCCCTTGCCGATGATCTGGCGCTCGCCGGTGCGCAGATAGTTGCCGATATAATTGTCGTGGTTCACCTTGTCGCGGCCGGCCATCAGCATGTTCACCGGCTTGCCGATGACTTCTGCCGCCGTGAAGCCGAACAGCGCTTCGGAAGCCCGGCTGAACGCGAGGATTTTTCCCGATTCGTCGGTGACCACCATGCCATCCGGTACGGACGCCAGAATGGACGCAAGGTGCAACTGGAGCGTGGCGCCATCCAGCAGATTAACAGGCGGCTGCGTCGATTTCGGCGTGTCGCTCATGTTTCAAGGTCCAATCCATATTGCCACCTCCCTGCCCTCAGCTTCCGCCCGGCGCAAGACGGCGCTTCCCAGTTTCAGCGGTTGCGCAAGGGAATCGGGCGCGGGCGGGCAGCCCGCCACGCCGCATAGGCCAGCATGGCAACACCTGCCGCCATGGCGTAGCAGCCCCAGCAATGCATCGCCGCCAGCGCCATTATTTCATGGGGCTGAGCGCCGGGTGATGGCAGAGGCGCGCCACTGCCACAGCGCATGGCGAGAAAATCCTGCAGCGTCGCCTGCCGGCCCATTTCGGCCAGATGATTGTTGAACTTCACGGCGCCGGTAGCGATCAGGGCGGTGCCCAGGGCTGGCAACTTCCACATCAGCTCTCTCCTTCTTCTGTCCTACCCGCTTACTCCCGGTGCGACAGGCGAGCCCATCCGTAGTTCCCCTTATACAGTTCATCCCACCACTCCGGCAGTTACAGGCCAGTTTCGGGCCCGTGTCACACGGTCTGCGAACATTGCGATTCTGCACTGGAGGGGGCTTTCCCAATGAGTACACGCGCTGAGACATCCAGAGGCGCAGGGCCAGGGTTCAGCATCGGCACAGTCAGTGCGCTGACGGGCCTTGTCGGCCTCGGCGTCCTGATCATCGCCGGCAATGCTGCCGATCCGATGATGGCTGCCCATGCCTGGATCTTCTTTCTGCTTACCGTCGCCGGGCTGTTGATCACCGGCTTTTGGGCCGGCAGCCTGAACGGCAAGAACCCTTTCAACCCGGCCATTTACGAGGACACCATCGTCAAGTTCGGTGTGGCCGCCTCGATGTTCTGGGGTATTGCCGGTTTCCTGGTGGGCGTCATCATCGCGCTCCAGCTGACTTTCCCGAATATCTTCTACTTCCCTGACCTCGGCTGGACCAATTTCGGACGGCTTCGCCCGCTGCACACTTCTGCGGTGATCTTTGCGTTTGGCGGCAACGTGCTGATTGCGACGAGCTTCTATGTCGTCCAGCGCACCTGCCGCACCCGTCTGGCCGGGGGCATGTGGCCCTGGTTTGTCTTCTGGGGCTATAACCTCTTCATCGTGGTGGCCGGCACAGGCTACCTCCTCGGGGTTACGCAGTCGAGGGAATATGCTGAGCCGGAATGGTATGCCGACCTCTGGCTGACCATGGTCTGGGTGGCTTACCTGATGGTGTTCCTTGGAACGCTGTGGAAGCGCAAAGAGCCGCATATCTATGTGGCCAACTGGTTCTACCTCTCCTTCATCGTGACCATCGCGATGCTGCATATCGTCAACAATCTGGCGATCCCTGTCAGCGTCACCGGCTCCAAGAGCTACAGCCTGTTTGCCGGCGTTCAGGATGCGCTGACGCAGTGGTGGTACGGGCACAACGCCGTCGGCTTCTTCCTGACCACCGGCTTTCTCGCCATCATGTACTATTTCATTCCCAAGCAGGTGAACCGGCCGGTTTATTCCTACCGCC
>JBKBRT010000087.1:0-11535 GCA_046291585.1 Hyphomonas sp. | reverse complement strand
GCAGTGCGCGGCGGGCGATAGCGCCCAACCCGCAACACTATTTATCTAAAGGGCGCCGCGGCGCCCGCCGCGCACAGGCTCCACCTGAGGGAGCCACCCAAACTGCTCAGCCCCCGGATGGCAACTGCCAGTCCGGATACAGCCTTATGGACGCGCCCCAACTCAGCCTAAAGACTAATCCGCCTCAACCACTTCCACAGCAACCCGCTGGTCGCGCAGCTCGGCAGAACCGAAGATCGTCATGAAGCTGATATCGGTGGCGTCCCGGCCAATGGCGATACGCACCAGATTGTCCTCAGACGACAGCCGCGTCGGGTCGATCAGATGCCAGGCATTGTCGAGCCACACCTCCACCACCGCATGGAAATCGGGCGGCTCTATCGCCGGCGCATAGGCCGAGACCATGCGCGCCGGAATGCCCATCGCGCGGGAGAAGCTGATCAGCGTATGGGCAAAATCCCGGCAGACGCCGCGCCGCATCAGAAACGTATCGGTGGCGGTCGTCGTGCCGGTGCTGCTGCCGGGCGCATATTCGAAATTCTCATAGATCCAGTTGGCCATATTGAGGATGAGGTCGCCCCCCTCCCGCCCCGAAAACTTCTTCTCGGCAAACGGCGCCAGCTTGTCGGATTCGCAATACCGGCTCGGCAGCAGATAGCTGATCACATCATAGGGCAGATCGCGCCGGGGTGGCACAAACAGCCCGGCAATGCTCACCGGCCCGCGCGAGACATCCACCAGCCCCTTGTACAGGATCGTCACGTCCCCGCTCGCCTCCACCCATTGCCGGCGGCCGAGTTCCTCCGGCCCATCGGCAAGCTTCAACCCGCTATTGGGCATGACGGTGAGATGGTCGGACACAATCTTCTGATCGTCCGACCGGATCGCTTCGAGCGACAGCAGCACATCGGCGGGCTGTGAAAAATGATAGGCAAGCGAAGCTTCGATCTTCACGCGCATGCTGGGCGTCCTGAAATGTTGAAATGGGATGAGCGCCGATTTGAGAACGCCTGAGTTATCAAGCGCGCAACCATCGATTTGGTTGCTAGATGGCTGATCTGGAGGGGAAAGAAAAGGGCCGCCCGCCATATGTTTGCCGCAGAGGGAACGCTGGCGCCAGGGGGCACCTTGGCTGTATGCTGGGCGCAGGCAAAATCTACCGGCCAGCACCGGCCTTACCGGACAGGGAGCGTTGAGCATGAAATGGCAGGGCGGACGTAAAGGCGGAAACATTGAGGACCGCCGCGGCATGAGCGCGGGCGCCGTCGCCGGCGGCGGCGGCATCGGGCTCATCCTGATCGCGCTGATCGGCTATTTCGTGTTCGGTATGGAGCCCGCGCAGATCGCCGAGTTGGCCAGCCAGCAACAGGGCGGCAGCGCCAGCCAGCAGGCCGGCGTCGAAGGCACCCCCGAAGACGAAGCCGGCATGTTCGTGGATGTCATCGGCGCCAACATCAATGATGTCTGGTCCGGCGCGCTGGAGGGCTACACCCCGCCGCGCGTTGTCCTCTATGAGCAGGGCACCAATACCGGCTGCGGCTTTGGCCAGTCCGCCATGGGCCCGTTCTACTGCCCGGCCGACCAGAGCGTCTATCTCGACCTCGGCTTCTGGCGCGACATGGAAACCCAGCTGGGCGCGTCAGGCGCCGAATTTGCCCGCGCCTATGTCATCGCCCATGAATTTGGCCACCACGTCCAGACGCTGACCGGCGCATCCCAGAAAGCCCGCCAGGCGCAGCAGCAGGCCCGCAGCCAGGAAGAAGCCAACCAGTATTCCATCGCATTGGAGCTTCAGGCCGATTGCTATGCCGGCTTCTGGGCGGCCCATGCGGCCCGCGTTTCCGCCGGCGCCGTCGCGCTTGAACCCGGTGATCTTGAAGAAGGCCTCAAGACCGCCAACGCCATCGGCGACGACATGATCCAGAAACGCACTCAGGGCCGCGTGACACCGGAAAACTTCACCCATGGCACGGCCGAGCAACGCATGACCTGGCTACGCCGGGGCTATGACAGCGGTGATCCGAACGTCTGCAACACATCCAATTGATCCGGAGACGGATCAGCCTCACCTACCCAGAAACTTCAAGGGAGTAAGCCGATGACCGACGGCGTATACAAAGACTTTGCCACCACCCAGATCCATGCAGGCTCCGCGCCAGACCCCGCCACCGGCGCGCGCCAGGTGCCGATCTATCAGACCACGGCCTATGTGTTCCGCGACGCGGACCACGCCGCCGCCCTCTTCGGGCTGCAGGAAGTGGGCTATATCTATTCGCGCCTCACCAACCCTACCATCGGCGCCCTTCAGGCCCGCCTTGCCGCGCTGGAAGGCGGCGCCGGCGCGGTCTGCTGCTCCTCGGGCCATGCGGCACAGATCATGGCCCTCTTCCCGCTGATGGGGCCCGGCAAGAACATCGTCGCCTCCACCCGCCTCTATGGCGGCACGATCACCCAGTTCACCCAGACCTTCAAACGCTTCGGCTGGTCGGCCAAGCTGATCGACACCGAAGACCTCGCCGCCGTCAAAGGCGCGATTGACGAAAACACCCGCGCCATCTTCTGCGAAACCATCGCCAATCCCGGCGGCTATATCAGCGACCTCGACGCGCTGGCGAAAATTGCCGATGACGCCGGCATCCCCCTGATCGTCGACAACACCACCGCCACGCCCTATCTCTGCCGCCCGATCGAACATGGCGCCACGCTGGTCGTCCACTCCCTGACCAAATACATGACCGGCAACGGCACCGTCACCGGCGGAGCCATCATCGATTCCGGCAAGTTCGACTGGTCGGCGTCGGACAAGTTCCCCTCCCTCTCGGCGCCAGAGCCCGCCTATCATGGCCTCAAATTCCACGAGACCTTCGGGCCCGCCGCCTTCACCTTCCACGGCATCGCCATCGGCCTGCGCGACCTTGGCATGACGATGAACCCGCAAGGCGCCCACTATACGCTGATGGGTATCGAAACCCTCTCCCTGCGGATGGAAAAGCACGTCGCCAATGCGCAGAAGATCGCCGGCTGGCTGGAGACCCATCCGGCGGTGAAATCCGTCACCTATCCGGGTCTTGCCTCCTCGCCGTACAAAGACCGCGCCGCGCGCATCACGCCCAAAGGCCCCGGCGCGCTGTTCACGGTCCAGCTGAAGGGGGGCTATGACGCCTGCATGAAGTTCGTCGCGGCGCTGAAACTCTTCAGCCATGTGGCCAATCTCGGCGACGCGCGCAGCCTCGTCATCCATTCTGCCTCCACCACCCACCGTCAGCTAACGGATGAGCAGAAAGTTGCCGCCGGCGCCGCGCCCGATGTTGTGCGTCTCTCCATCGGCATCGAAGGCCCCGAAGACTTGATCGCAGACCTTGATCAGGCGCTGAACGCGGCAGGCTAGAAAAATCGGGAAAGGGCGGCTCTATCCGGGCCGCCCGACCCGTTCAATCAGCGCCTTGGCCGCTGCCGGATTGCGCTCCTTGGCGCCAGCAATGAAGAAGGCGAAAACCTCCCGCTTCTTCGCCCAGCCCTTGAGGGTCTTCGCCCAGCTGTCCAGCTCACCCTCATTATAGCCCGTCTCGATGTCACTTTGCGTCTGCTGCAGGCGGGCATAAGCAAAATCCGCCGTCTCCACATCCGGCATCGGCCAGTCGGGATCATCGGCGAATACCACGGCGCAGCCCTGCTGGCGCATAAGATCCGTGAACGCCTCATTCCGGAAGGTCTCGTTGCGCACTTCGATGGCATGGCGCAGGCGCACGCCTTTATGCTCGGGCGGCAGGAACGAGCAGAACGCGCCGAAATAATCGGCATCGAACTTGCGTGTTTCGGGAAACTGCCAGTTGATCGCGCCGAGCTTCTCGCCCAGCGCTGTCACACCGCCATCGATGAACATGCCGACCGAGCTGCGCATATCGTCCACGGTCTTGCGGATCGTCGTCGCCCGGTGCGCTTTCACGGTGAAGCGGAAGCCGTCCGGCGTTTCCTCCGCCCACTTTGCAAATGTTCCCTCGCTCTGACCGCGATAGAAGGTCGAGTTGACTTCAATCGCCGTCACCTGCCCGCTGGCATAGGCAAGCTCCCCCGCCTTCTTCACCTCCGCCGGATAAAACGTCTCCCGCCAGGGCTCATAATTCCAGCCGCCGATACCGACACGAATGGGATGGGGCATGGACTTCTCCGTATACCTAGTAATCTGCGGTTCAGTCTTCATGGCCATGGCGGATGCGCAGGATCAGCGCCACATCTTCCTTGATCTCATAAAGGATCACATGTGATCCGAATGGCCGAACGCGAACCGGTCGAACAAGCTCATTTCGACTTGGGCTCGCCAGGGGATATTCAGCAATCAACCGAAAGGCGTCCACCATCTCTTCCGCATACTTCCGGGCTTGTTGCACACCAAACAGACGGATGCCTTCACGGTTTATGGCCGCGATATCAGCCTCCGCCTCCCGGGAGAAATCGATGTTCAAGACTGGGCAGCTTTCCAGGCGTCCTGCATCACCTGGTCAATGGATTTGCCTGAGAAGCCGCTCGCATAAGCCTCCTCAATCTTCTCATTCAGCGCGGCGATCTTCTCCTGCTTGATCTGCTCACGGCGGATGAGATCGCGGATCAGATCGGAGGAATTGGCATATTTGCCATCGGCCGATTGGGCCTCGACCCAGGCTTTCATCTGATCGGGGAGAGAAATGTTCATCGTGGCCATGGCGGGGCTCCTCAAGCTGCCCTTCCAAGATAATGGCAAACTTTGCCAAAAACAATCGAGAACCCCAGAATCTAAAAGGGCGGCCCTCGGGCCGCCCTCTCGATACTGTTCCGGATCAGGTATCCAGGAAGCTTCGCAGTTTCCTCGACCGACTCGGGTGCTTGAGCTTGCGCAAAGCCTTGGCCTCGATCTGGCGGATACGTTCGCGGGTCACCGAGAACTGCTGGCCGACTTCTTCCAGCGTGTGATCCGTGTTCATGCCGATGCCGAAGCGCATGCGCAGGACACGTTCCTCACGCGGCGTGAGCGAGGCGAGCACACGGGTCGTCGTCTCGCGCAGGTTCGACTGGATGGCCGCGTCCACGGGGAGCAGCGCCATCTTGTCCTCGATGAAGTCGCCGAGGTTTGAATCCTCGTCGTCGCCAATTGGCGTCTCCAGCGAGATCGGCTCTTTCGCGATCTTCAGAACCTTGCGGATCTTCTCGAGCGGAAGCCCGAGCTTTTCGGCCAGTTCTTCCGGGGTCGGCTCGCGGCCGATCTCGTGCAGCATCTGGCGCTGTGTACGGATGATCTTGTTGATCGTCTCGATCATGTGCACCGGGATACGGATCGTCCGGGCCTGGTCCGCAATGGAGCGGGTGATGGCCTGACGGATCCACCAGGTGGCATAGGTCGAGAATTTATAGCCGCGGCGGTATTCAAACTTATCAACCGCTTTCATCAGGCCGATATTGCCCTCCTGGATGAGATCCAGGAATTGCAGGCCGCGGTTGGTATATTTCTTGGCAATCGAGATCACGAGGCGGAGGTTGGCTTCCACCATCTCCTTCTTCGCGATGCGCGCTTCCCGCTCGCCCTTCTGCACGGTCTGGACGATCCGGCGGAAGTCGTCGATCGGGATGCCGATCTCCTGGGCAATCTCGGAAATCTCGTCGCGCACGACCTGGACTTCCTCGCCCTTGCCGTCGACCAGGCGTTTCCATTTCGCCGAAATCTCGCGCACGCGCTCGGCCCAGTCAGGCTCCAGCTCGCTGCCGATATAGTTCTGCAGGAACTCCTTGCGCGGCACGCCATGAGCGTCGGCCAGACGCATCAGCTTGCCTTCAAGGCCCATCAGCTTCTTGTTGATGGCGTAAAGCTGCTCGACAAGCGCCTCGATGCGGTTGTTGTTGATGTGGATCGTCTTGAGATTGTCCACAATCTGCAGCGACAGGTCATCATATTCGCCCTGTGCCTTGGGAGTAAGGTCCTTGCCCTCGATCCGGCGAACCAGCAGGCGGTCCTGAAGCTTGCGGAAACGGCTGAAGGCTTCGGCGATCTCGTCGAGCTTGGCGAGCACGCCTTCGCGCAGCTCCCCTTCCATCGCCGACATCGACATCGCAACCGCGTCGTCTTCCTCTTCTTCTTCCTGCTGCTGCTGGCGCATGCGCTCAGCCTCAACCTCGTCGACCTCTTCGGCCGAGCGCTTCTTGCCTTTGGCCAGCTGGGCGGGCTCGGGCGGGCGCTCTTCGACTGGCTTGGGCTCAGGCGGCGGATTTTCCGCGCCATAGGTAGCTTCCAGGTCGATCAGGTCCCGCAGCAGGATGCGCTCGTTCATGAGCTCATCGCGCCACACCATCATGGCCTCGAAGGTCAGCGGGCTTTCGCACAGGCCGCGGATCATCGCGTCACGGCCGGCCTCGATGCGCTTGGCAATCGCGATCTCGCCCTCACGGGAGAGAAGCTCCACCGCGCCCATCTCGCGCAGATACATCCGCACCGGATCGTCTGTCCGGTCGCTGCCTCGGGCATTGCCCTTCTTGGCGACGACTTTCTTGTCCTCGATCTTGGTGAGGGCCTTGCCCTGTTCCTCGGCTTCTTCCTCGGTCTCGACGACGGCGATGCCCATTTCCGAGATCTGGGACATGACGTCCTCGATCTGGTCAGAGCTCATATCCGAGTCCGGCAGAAGCTGGTTGATCTCCTCATGGGTGATGAAGCCGCGCTTCTGGGCGCGCTTCAGAACCTTTTTGACGTCTGTGGCGTTAAAATCGACCAGACCACCTTCGTTGTCCTTGTCGTCTTCGCCCTCGCCGTCTCCGGCAGTGTTCTTTTTCTTCTTGGTGGCTGTCGCCATATCTCAGCTATCTCCCGTCCGGACCTGCAGCCTCTCCAAGCTGCATGCCAGTGCCTGTCGCTTTACCGTTCCGCTCAGCTGTCGCTGCTCTTGCTGGATGCCTCGTTCATACGGACCTTGAGGGCCCTGCGTTCCGCGACCATTTGCAGCCGCCTCCGCCATTCTTGCGGGGACAGCGTAGGGTCCGCGCTCGCACTATCCGTGCCAGAGCCCGTCTCCTGATCGCGGGAACGCCGCTTCGC
Source organism: Hyphomonas sp. (assembly GCA_046291585.1). Classification (GTDB taxonomy): domain Bacteria; phylum Pseudomonadota; class Alphaproteobacteria; order Caulobacterales; family Hyphomonadaceae; genus Hyphomonas. Next base: position 4,478 of record JBKBRT010000087.1, on the reverse strand, counting down.
CACAAATTGCTCCAGAGCGATTAGCCATTCCCGTGCCTCGGACCCATTGGTCGCTATCTGAGGCGTTACGGGATAATCTTTGAGCAAACTGGCAGCACGTATGTTCCCAGATTTCGTTAGATGGGCGGTGATTGTCCCGCGGTCAATGGGGATTCCGTCATTTGCAAGGTCAAGAACTGCATCCCGCAAAAAAGCGGCATCGGGTTCGGCCGGCGCACACTGGGCCAGCAGCTCCGCTCCGATCGACACAAGCCCCGGATTATCAACAGCGCTCATGATCAGCCGGAGGCCGCCGATCTTCTCGCGCGCCCCCTGCTTGAGAACTTCCTGTGCCTCTTCGCCGCCGGGGGGAATCTGTGCCGAACCGGGCCGGCCCGGGCGTCCCGGCCGCTTCTGATAACTCGCCGCGCGTTTCGCCTCGCGCAGTTGCCAGAGATGGTCCCGCAGGCGGGATTTGAGATCCCGCTCATACGCAGATTTGACGCCCGCATGCCGGATCTGGCCACACGCCGCGATCAGCCGCGCTTCAAGCCCGGCCTGACGCTCGGGCGTATCCAGCGGCTCGGCGTCCCGCTCCCGCCGCCAGAGCAGCTCGGACATCGGCAGGCGCCCCGCCAGCTGCTCGCTCATGGCGCCCGGTCCGCGCGCGCGGATCAGATCGTCGGGGTCCATCCCATCGGGCAGCAGCACAAAGAAAACAGAGCGCCCCGGCTCGGCAAAGGGCAGCGCCCGGTCCAGCGCGCGATAGGCGGCGCCCAGACCGGCCTTGTCGCCATCAAAACACATCACCGGCTCAGGCCCTGCCCGCCACACCAGTTGCAGCTGCTCCTCGGTCAGCGCCGTGCCGAGCGGGGCAACGGCGTTGCCAAACCCCGCCTCGCACATTGCGATCACATCCATATAGCCTTCGCAGACGATCAGCCCGCCGCCTTCGCCATGCCCCAGCGCCTCGCGCGCCGCCTTGTAGCGATAGAGCACCGTCGACTTGTGAAAGAGCGGCGTGTCGCCTGAATTGAGATATTTCGGCTTGGCATCAGGCTGCAGCGCCCGGCCCCCAAACGCGATGATCCCGCCGCGGGCATCGGGGATCGGAAACATCAACCGGCCGCGGAACGCGTCGTAGGGTTCCCCGCCCTTGTCGTTCTCCTTGATGATGCCCGCTTCCAACAGCTCGCCATCGGTAAAACCTTCGGCGTGCAGATGCGCTCGCGTCCGGCGCCAGTCATCGGGGGCATAGCCCAGGCGATACTTGCTCCAGCTCGACGCGGCCAGGCCCCTGCCCTCCAGATAGCTTCGCGCGCCGGCCCCTTCGGCCGAGCGCAGCCGCTCCTCGAAAAAGTCTGCCGCCGCCTCGCACGCCGCCTGCAGGCGCTTGCGGTGATCATACTCTTCCGCCGCAGCCGGGCTTGCCTTGGGCAGCGCCATGCCGGCTTCTTCGGCGAGCTTCTCAACCGCCTCCATGAAAGAGAGCCGCTCGGTCTCCATCACGAAATTGATCACGTCCCCGCCCATGCCCGAGGAGAAGCATTTGAAGATGCGCTTCTGGTCATTGACGTAGAAACTCGGCGTCTTCTCAGCCGTGAAAGGCGAGAGGCCCACCCACTCCTTGCCCTTCTTGGTCAGCTTCACCTTGCGCCCGATCACATCCGAAGGCCGGATACGGGCCTTCAGCTCGTCAACGAAGCCATCAGGAATACGAATTGGGGAAGAAGACATGACGTTCAGAATACCACCATTCTCGGGGCTGCGGGACCGGAGATTGGCATTTCGCGCAAAATTACAATTCCGCCAACAAAAAGAGCCCCACCTTGCGGCGGGGCTCTCTGAGCGCATCGGTATCAGAGCTTAGTTGCTGCGATACATCGGCGCTGCATCAAAGGTGGCCTGATCAATATCGATCATCACTTCACCTTCCCCATCACCCTGGACGATCTGGATCGCGTCGGCGTCAACGAGAACCTGGTCGGTCGATACGAGGCCCGGCGAGATCACAGCATAGCGCAGTTCACCGGCATTCGACAGAATGAGGTCGTTCAGACGGGCCTGCTCATTGCTGAAGCTGATGGCCGTCATCGTGCCGATCATTTCAGAGGCGAGGCGATAGTCGTTCATGCCATCCTGCTCAAACTCAGGCAGGGCCTCGAGATTGGCTTCGCTGATCTGAATGTAGACCTCAGGCTCCTCACCTGGCTGACCGCTCACCGTGGCTGCGTCAAACGAGACCAGGCGCAGGTCGCCGCCAAGGCCGCTGATGCCGCCATCGCGGACAAGGATCTGAGGCGTGGCCGTGTCATTGCCCAGGAAGATGTCGGAAACGGTGGCAATATCGTCGCCCGTCCCGTTGCGCACCGAGGCGCCGATCAGGTCAGATGCTTCCATTTCGCCCGAAGCGAGCGTGTATTGTGTGCGGGTCGACGCATCGACATCCAGGCTCGCATCAGCGGTCTGGACGTACTCGCCGTCCGCATTCACGGCAACTTCCGTTGCCTGATTGTCGGTTGCATATCCGGCTGTGTTGCGCGGCGCTTCAGCGTCCGAGCAGGCCGCTGCAGCGAGCAGCAGAACGGACGCACTGGCAGTAGCGAGAAGAGTTTTCATGGCTGTGTCCTTTTCAGTGGTTACATGAACCACAAACGGACGCCGGCCCCACTCGTTCCAAACCTTTCCGTCTTTTCAGACTCAAGGCCAGACGAGGGCAAGCCGGATTGGCCGGCAGATCAGCCCTGGCTGAGGGCCGCGCGAACCGCCTTGCCCGCGCTCGCCGCTTCGATCTGTCCAGGATAGCGGGTTTTCAGCTCGGTCACGCAGCGCCCGAGATCCTTGAGTTTGGACGCGCCCAGATCGTCGACCACCTGCTTGACGGCAATATCCAGCGCCTTGCCCGAAAGGGGCTGGGGAAGAAATGCCTGAATGATCGCAATCTCGTCGCGCTCCCGCAGCGCGTCCTCGATGCGGCCTTCCTCTTCATGTTCCCCGGCGGCCTCTTCGCGCTGCGCCACCATCGTCTGCAGCACGCGCTGAACGTCGGTATCGGGGCAGCCTTCGCCTTCGCCCCGGCCGCGCGCGCAGACATCCCTGTCCCGGATCGCGCATTCGACCAGGCGCAGCGTGTTCAGCCGCGTCTCGTTCTGCGTCCGGGCAGATTCGTCCTTGAGTGCTTGAAGGATACGGGCCTTGAGACCCATACAGGCAGTTATATCTTCACGGCCCATGCCGATCCTATGCCTTTCTACACTCCGCGACACACGCCTTGCTTGACGGTGCGGAGAGACAGCCTCAATAAGCGGCCGAGTTTTGACCACACCGGTTAAAACGATGTCAACCAGACTGGCAAGCGGTGAGAGGTATATCTTCCATGAGCAGGAATCAAGATATGGACTCAGCCACAGGCGCCTTGGCCCTTGAAGATGGTACAATTTTCGCGGGTTTTGGGGCTGGGGCTGCCGGCATAAAAGTCGGGGAGCTGTGCTTCAACACGGCGATTACCGGTTATCAGGAAATCCTGACGGACCCATCCTATGCCTCCCAGCTCGTGCTGTTTACCTTTCCACATATCGGAAATGTCGGCGCAAACGCCGAAGATCACGAAGAATCCACCGTTGAAGCGGCCGACGCCGCCCGCGGCGCCATCTTCCGCGAGCCGATCACCGCGCCCTCCAACTGGCGCTCGACAGAAGATTTCGGCGTCTGGCTCGCCCAGCGCGGCATCATCGGCCTGTCAGGCATCGACACGCGCGCGCTGACCAAGCGCATCCGCGAACACGGCATGCCCAAGGCCGCCATCTGCCACAAGCCGGACGGCAACATCGACTTTGACGCCCTCGTCGAGCTCGCCCGCAGCTGGAATGGCCTCGATGGGGCAGATCTCGCCGCAGACGTCGTCCAGGAGGCCCCCTTCGAGCATACCGAAGGCCTCTGGCAGGCCGCCACCGGCCACCAGACCGCGCTCGCCAATGCCGAATTCCACGTCGCCGTCATCGATTTCGGCGTGAAGAAGAACATCCTGCGCAACCTCGCCAGCGCCGGCGCCCGCGCCACGGTCGTCAATGGCAATGTCACCGCAGAGGAAGTCCTCGCCCTGAAGCCCGATGGCATCGTGTTCGCCAACGGCCCCGGCGACCCGGCCGCGACCTTCGAGCGTTCCGGCGAGATGATCAAAACCCTCGTCGCCTCGGGCCTGCCGATCCTGGGCATCTGCCTCGGCCACCAGCTCCTCGGTCTCGCGCTGGGCGCCAAGACCAAAAAAATGGCGCAGGGCCACCACGGCGCCAACCACCCGGTCAAGGATCTTGCCACCGGCAAGGTCGAGATCGTCTCGATGAACCACGGCTTCACCGTCGATCCCGAGACCCTCCCCCCCGGCGTGGAAGAGAGCCACCGCTCCCTGTTCGACGGCACAAATTCCGGCCTCGCGGTCAAAGGCAAACCGATCATCTCGGTCCAGCACCACCCCGAAGCCTCCCCCGGCCCCCAGGACA
>JBKBRT010000086.1:0-11573 GCA_046291585.1 Hyphomonas sp. | reverse complement strand
TAAAGGAACACGAAAAGCTGATGCCCCCCTTCGCCGAGCAGGGTCTGCCAACCGAAGAAGTGACCATCGCTGAAGTGCTGAAAGAGCGCGGCTATCACACCGTCCATATCGGCAAATGGCATCTTGGAAACACCAGCCCCTTCAAACCCAATGATCAGGGTTTCGATGAAAGCCTCGACATGGCAAGCGGCCTCTTCCTTCCCCCACACGATCCGCGCGGCGTAGAAGCCCGGCTTGATTTCGACCCCATCGACAAATTCCTCTGGGCACGCATGGATTTCGCCGCCAGTTATAATGGCAGTGACTGGTTCGAGCCGGCCGGTTATCTCACCGATTACTGGACTGACGAGTCTCTGAAAGTCATCGACGCCAACAGGAACCGCCCCTTCTTCCTCTATCTTGCCCATTGGGGCGTCCACACGCCGCTCCAGGCCACCAGGGAAGACTATGAAGCCGTGGGCGATATAGAGCCACACAGAGCCCGCGTCTATGCCGCAATGATGCGCGCGGTCGACCGCAGCGTCGGCCGCATCATGGAAAAACTGGAAGAAGAAGGCCTCGCTGACAACACCATCATTGTGTTCTCCAGCGATAATGGCGGGGCCGGTTATATCGGTATTCCGGAGGTCAATGCGCCGTTTCGCGGTTGGAAAATTACCCTGTTTGAAGGTGGTATCCGCGTCCCCCTCTTCATGAAATGGCCCGGCGTGATTTCGCCAGGCCGTGTGGTGGACGAACCCGTCGCGCATATTGATCTGATGCCGACGCTCGCGGCAGCGGCGGGCGCCCATCTTCCTGCCGGTGTGGTGATTGACGGGAAAAATCTGCTACCTCTCGCAACAGGCACTGGCGGTATCGAGCGCGCCGATGACGCCCTGTTCTGGTCAAGCGGGTATTATAAAGTGGTCCGCGCAGGTGGTTGGAAGCTCCAGGTCAATGGACGTCAGAACAAAAGCTGGCTGTTTGACCTGAACACCGACCCGACCGAGCAGACAAACCTGGCGGTGTCCGAACCTGAAAAACTCGCAGAACTTCAAGCCCTGATCGATGCACACTGGAAGGATGCCCGAGAGCCACTGTATCCGTATACGATCGAAAGTCCGATCAAGATCGATAGCACCCTCGCAGACGCCTATGTCGAAGGGGAAGAGTACATATTCTGGCCAAATTGAGGGGATGTCTATTCGGCGTCCAAATCCTTGACGATCCGAAAGCCGATATGATTTGACGAAAAATCAACTTCCTGAGGATGACGCGCCGCAGGCCGATAGCGCTGGCAGAAATTATCAGCGCACAGATAGCTTCCGCCTTTGATGGTGTGATCGTTCGGCGCAAAAGGCGTATCCGTCCATTCCCAGACATTTCCGATCATGTCCGAAAGTCCGATCCGATCGGTGGGAAAACATCCGACCGGCGCTGCGCCTGCAAAGCCATCCTCAACTGCATTGGCCACCGGAAATATCCCTTGCCAGGTATTTGCGCGCGGCGTGCCGTCGTCCTCGAAAGCACCGGACGTATCCCGCTCAGGGTCCGGCAGGCCCAGGCGTGCGGCATATTCCCATTCTTCTTCGCTCGGCAGGCGCCCACCTGCCCAGGCGGCATAAGCCATCGCATCAGCGAGCGAAACATGCACCACCGGCAGATTGCCCTTGCCCTCAATTGTGGAGACCGCCCCATCGGGCTTTTTCCAGCTTGCCTCACGCATCAGATGCCAGCGCGCATTCTGAAACACTGCAGATCCCGCCCCTGATCGACCTTCAATGACCCCACGCTCGGCATCGGTCACATATCCTGCCTCTGCAACAAACTCAGCAAACTGATTATTGGTTACTTCATGCACCTGGATACGAAAGCCATCAACATGCAAGTCGATTGCCGGCTTCTCTTCGGGATAAATCGCGCCCCGTCCCTTCTGGAGCACACCGCCCGGAACCTCGACAAAGGCACCGATCAACTCTCCGCTCAGCCCGCAGCTGCCAGAGGCAGAATCATCCGAAGGTGACGCGCCGCAAGCGGCAATCAGGCACAGCGACAGAAAGGCAGATCCTGCGCGCATGTCCATTCAGATCAGACTGATGCCATCAGCGCTTCAACGAGCTTGCGCATCGTGGCTTTGGACTCTTCTACGGACAAATTTCGATCCTGTCGTAAACGGCGCCACGTTTCAAAGCCCAGCGCCGCATCAAATGCCGCCTCAAGCACAACGTTCGACCGCACATCCTCCGGCAGAACGGAATCGAGAATTGATCTCTCCATGGCTACAAATTCCTGATGACCCTGCATCAGGAAGGTGGACCGGAAGCGTCGAATGCTGCCACAGACGCGAAAAGGCAGAATACGCTCAAACACTTCAGAGCGGCGGTCCACCAACTCAAGCATCATATCGCGCCAGTCAGTGCTGTTGAACGGCGACTGCACGATCGGCATGACTTCAGCTTGTACGCGCCGGTTCATTTCAAGGTATAGGCCGTCCACTTCCTCGAAGTGACGAAACACTGTGCGAAGGCTGACGTTTGCCACTTCCGCGATCCGGGCGGCGCCCGGGTCAAGTTCACCGTTGCCCACCAATTCGAACATCGCTTCGATGATCTGTTCGCGGCTGCGTTCCGAGCGGCGCTTGCGGCCATCCTCAGTTTCCGTAGCCGTGTCACCGATATCTGCTGTGTTTTCGAGAAGGTCTGACATTCCATGTCCTTGAGAGGCTGATTTTCTGCCTCATTAATAGCGGTTAAGTCCGCCCCTGCCTATGCTTTGATGCCGAGTTGCAACAGGAAAGCCTCTTTCATGGCCGGCGGAAGCACAGTTTCGATGTTCAGCTGCCCCTTGAGGCCGGCGGAGCGATGCACTGCCGCCGCCTGCCATTCCGGCGACATCGACATTCGCACCATATCGCCGCGCTGCGGATACATACCGATGGCCACTTCATCCCACAGCTCATCGGCCTTACCCAGCGACAGGAACGTCACGTCTCCTGCAAAAATCGCCTTCCCCCCAAACTTCGGCAGGATATCCATCACTGTCCTGCCATAGATCATATAGGCTTCGCGGCCCGAAAGTTCGGTGTCGCGCCCGTCTTCGTACTCCGCGCGTTCCTTGAATTTAAGGAGATTGACCATGAAAATCGGCCCCTCAGGTCCTGGCTGCATCAGCTCCTGAACCTGCCTGGGATCTGTCGGATAAACTTCGTTGGTAACCTGCATCATTTCCTCACTGAACGGATTATTCCGCCTGTTTTGCCAATGCCTCTTCGATAATCCACATCCGGTCCTGCCCCCAGGTGGCTACATCACCCACCCGGAAACTGGGTACGCCCCATATACCGAGATCCATCATCTCCGCGCGGTTGGCTTCGGCTTCCGCACGCCAGTGATCCCCCCCGATCAACGCCCGCGCCGCGCTCCAATCGAGCCCGGCCCGCTCCACAATTGTTTTCAGGCCATCATCACTGCCGGCATCTATTCCTTCAGCCCACACACCCTTCAGGAAGGACTCGCAGAATTCAAAGCCCAACCCCGCCTCCATCGCCATCGGCAGGATGGAGTAGCCCCGCTCCACCGGCGTCCCGACGGGGTCTGCAATCTTTCCGAACGCGATACCCATCCGCCGCGCCTCTCGGGCAACATCGGTCGTGATGTAATACCCCTTCATGCGCGGGACCGGCAGGCCGCGCATCACCATGGGCAATACAAAGCGGAGTTTCAGCTCCGCGCCATACGCGTCTGCCAGGGCGCGCGCGCGCTTTGCTGCAATGTAGGTGTAAGGACTACGGAAAGAGAGATAGAAATGTAATGCTTCGCTGGCGCCGCCCTTCGTCTGCGCACCGGCGCGCGGACTGTCTGGCTGAACAAACAGAAACGCCTCGGGCGCCCCTGGCTTCTGCGCCCCAATATCTCGCAGTCGCCGCTCCAAATAGTGCAGCCGGTCAATGCCCCAATACCATTCGCCTTCATAATGCAGCATCGCGCCAAGATAATGCCCCAGCTTCTCCCGCCGGGCACTGCCCTCAGCCAGTGCTCCGTCGGCCGGCGCAGCTCCTGACGGCAGCGGTCCGCCTGTCCACAGCGCCTCACTTAGAGCCAGAGCTCGCGCAGCAAAGTCCGGCGCGTCCAGAATGGCCGCCAAGGCCGCCTCAGCCTGCGAGACCCGCTCCCTCGTCGGCTGCGCGCCCGGGTTGGCAAAACTCAATCCAGCCCGGGCTGCCAGCCGCGCGGCATCCTCCCGAGCATACGCTTCCAGTTTCTGCCGCTCCGGGGCGGCCCAATCCGGAGGAGGCGTGGCGAGGCGCGGCTTGATCACCAGATCATATCGCGCCGCCAGCGCCGGCAGCACCTGCAATACGAGATGCGAATACGGGTCACCCGCCACGTGGAAATACTCAACCTGATGCATCCGCCCCTCCCTCCGGCGCCGGCGCTCAGCTCCGGCGCGCCGCGACATCAGGCGGCTTTCGCCTGTCACATATTTCATCACCTGGGCCGCAATCTGCGTTTTCAGTGACATGAGGCGCCCTCCCCGGCAGTATCGAGTGTTGCGTCTCCGCCCGTGCCGTGAAGCCACCGGAGCGTTTGGTCTTCAAAAAAAGTATATATTGGCATTCTTTGTGTCAATTGCCTTCCACGAGGGCGTTCATGTTAACAATGGGTGCCGGAAAATTCATCCATCGAGCGAAAAGGGTTGCCGCTTCTCCCGCAGGCTGGCGCCGAATTTGCACAGTCTGAGCCAGCGTCGGCCGGATGTTCTTCCGGTTGATGGTGTCAAGACTGCTCGAAAGGATCTGCCGTGCATAAACTTACGGCCCCTCGCTTCACGCTGGCCCACGGCCGCCCGCCGGTTCTCGCCTCCGGCCCGCGGCGAGGTCGCCACATGCTCGACCGCATCGCTATCCTGAACAATTCAGGCCACGTGCAAGGCAGCCGCACACACCTCACCGCCCTGCTCGCCGATCACTGGCGCGCAAGTGGCATCGAGGTGATCGAACTGGCGGGCACATCCTCATTTGTTGAAGCCGACCTTCTCTTTCTGAATCTCAGCCGCCCGTTGATTCCGGAGGATTACAGAAGTTTCGCCGCGCAATATCCGGTCACGTTCAACACCGGAGCCTGCGATCTGCGGAAACATCTTTATGCCGACGGACAACTTCCGGCAGGCGCCCCCTACAGAGGGCCCGTCATTGTCAAAGCCTATCAGGACTACGCAGCACCCAATCGCCTACCTGCGCAACGCGTCAACCTCTTCAGCAAACTGAGCGGCGCCCGGCGCGCCAAACTGGTCACTCCACCACTCCCGGGCGCAAACGACAATTACCGCATCTACCCTTCCATCCATGATGTGCCTCCGGAGAAGTTTGCGCCGGGCCACATTGTCCAGAAGTTCCTGCCAGAGCAGGAAGGGCGGCGTTACATTCTGCGTCAGTACTACTTCCTCGGAAATACGCACTTCCTCAGTATTCTGACGTCCGGTGCCTCCATCATTCGAACATCGGCGCCACAAAGTCTGGAAGAATGGGCCCCGGCCGAAGAACTCCTTGATCTGCGCGCCCATCTTGGTCTCGACTATGGCCGGATCGATTTTGTGGAAGCAGACGGCAAACCCTTCGTCATCAGCGTCAGCCGTTCTCCCGTCCTGCCCGTCAGCGCAGATCCGGGATATGTGCCTCCTGCTTACAACCGTCTCGCCGAAGCTCTCGCAGAGGCAATGGTGGATAGCTACACCACGATGGAAAAAGCAGTCTTCTAGGCAGTTCTCGGCGGACAAGGGGGACCTTCTCCACGGAGTTTTTCCTGTATCCACCGGTCATCGTAAGCCTCGAATCCGCCGGAGTCTGAACTGCCGTCATAGTGTCGGGCATCATCCGAGGCCTCTCCCCCTGCGCGCCCCACTCTCTGACACGCCCTGCCGCGTGGAAGTATGCGCGCGGCTTTCTCCTGATCCTCATGCCTACCCAAGCCAGCGCGCCCAGAACCGCCGGCTTTTACGTCCAGTCCTTGTTTCGAGACGTCATCCCGATCCCGGGATTAAGCGTGTTGGTAGGGTCCAGCTTACGGTAAAAGGCGGCCTGTGCGGGCTTTGCCTTATGAACCTGGCCCACATTGTATTCTCCCGGGCATTCAGCCCCTCGCGCCTCGTAATGCGCCAGCATGCCGCGCCGGAACGCGGCCGCATCCGCCTCCGGCTTCAGGATGAAACTCTCGTGAAACACATGACAGAAAAAATGACTGTATACGAGCGTTTGCTCCACCATGATCTTCAGATGATCTGGCAGCACATACCACCACGCCTTGTCATTGCGCCTCAAGGCGACATCCAGCTCAACGATCCTGCCGGAAAGGTTGCGGTTGAGTGCTCTGTACCGCGGCATAACGCAGGCGGCAGCAAACCGGTGAAGAAACAACCGCCTGCCTTCGTCCGGGGCGCATTCATGGCAGCCGCCTTTCAGCGGCGGAATTGCATTGCCGAGCAGAGCGCGAACGGCCTCTCGCTGCGCGCCATCCACTTTAAGGAAAAGATGATGCGCATACCGCTCACCCATCTGGCGCGAGGTGTCAGGCAGATGTAGCGGGACGAGGTCGCTCAGCCTCTGAAGTACCCGGTCCGTCAGGGACGCCCGTCCCAATCCCAGCCGGCTGGCGGCCGCATCGATCGTGCGCTTCAGACGCAGCAAAAGCGCAAGGCGGGCTGCCCCAAACATCCGGACGGCAAGGAACGTATCTTTCCCATAGCGCGCGGCCATCTGAAACATGTCGCGATGCATGTATTCGGCTGCGATCGGCACCAGAGACGCCTGGCTCAGCATTTGCCGGCGGATGTCGGACAGCACGTCGGGGTCATCCGTAGCCAGATGGAAGACGTGGGTTTCAGCAGGCCGGGGAAATGTGTCGAGCCTCAGCGCGAATACGATCAGCCTGCCCGCGCTGCCGGAAATACCCTTCAGGTAATGCGGGTCGGCATTGAACCGCGCAGGCGTCGGCGCGTCCACATCACGAACATGTTCAAAATAGTCATGCGCCGAACAGACACGCATATGCATGTCATTCAGGACGCGAAAGAACTCTCCCCGCTCCAGACTTTCCAGCTGCTCTTCAGGATCCCGGCCGAGATCTATACCCAGCTCGTTGATCAGGCGCAGCTCGCCCGTTTCATCCAGCTGCGCATAAAGGGCAGCTTCGGTATAGGCCGGCCCCCGCCGCACCAAGACGCCGCCCGAACTGTTGCAGACACCGCCGGCAACTGAAGCGCCCAGCCAGGTTGATCCGATCTCGGAGTGAGGCTCCCGTTGAAGAGACCGCAACTCCCGGTCAAGTTCATATAACGTCGTGCCCGGAAGACACAGAACCTGCGTCCCGGCATTCAACAGGTGGATGCCCTTCAGCTGCATGGTATTGATGACCACCGCGCCGCGATCAGACCTTCCATCCGGCGTCGATCCACCCGTCATCCCGGTATTGGCCGCCTGCACGATGATGATCCGTCCGGCGCGCACGCTCGCGCGCGCCACGCGCCAAAGGTCAACCAAAGTACGCGGCCGGACAACGGCAACCGCATTGCCTTCGCCGCAAGCAAAGCCCCGGAGGAAGCGTCGCAAGCTCTGCCTGCGCGAGATCACCTGCTGCGCCCCCGCAATAGCCTTCAGCTCTCGAATCAAGGCGGCATCTGAAATCATAGCAATCAGTATCATCAATTATTTGATAGAGATCCATTTCACCGGGAAACACGCCGCCCAAAGGTGACGGTTCGGTAGAATTCCCCAGGAAAAGGAAAGGGCGCCCGCAATTTGCGAGCGCCCGGTGCCTCAAGCCGAATCTGCTGCAGGAACTACAGGATCAGAAACGGACGTTCATGCTGAGCCAGAAGCTGCGAGCCTTGTCCTTGATATTGTAATCATCCTGCGTGCTCAGCGTCCATGTGCCGTTGCCATTATCGATGAACTCGTACTCGTACGTCGTGAAATCCTCATCCAGCAGATTGTTGATACGCCCGGAGAAGGCGATGAAGTCATTCACCCGGTACTGCGCGCCCAGGTTAAACAGCTCATAGTCCTTGTAATACAGATGATCACCCGTGGTCGCACTGACACCGCGATACCGTTTGGAGCGGGCCTCGACCGAGAGCTGGGTGCTGAAGCGGTCGGTGATCGACCAGTCAAGTGTCGCATTGGCCATGTGTTTGGCCGTTTCATTGAGAGGTTGGCCCGCCTGCGCGCCGCTCTTCTGTTCGCTATCCGTATACGTATAGTTTGCGCGGAAGCTGAGATTGTCGAGGATCATGTAGCGCCCGGCCAATTCAGCGCCCTCAATCACAACCTTATCGATGTTCACGGTCTTGGAGCTGTTGGCATATCCGAGCTCTGCATACTCGCCCGTGCTCGAACAGCTGAGCGCAAGACCCGCGCCGCACGGCTGTGAGGCCAACTTGTCGTCGAATTCGTTGCGGAACACCGTTGCATTGAAATTATGTCCCGCGCTGTGTTGCCAGTAGATAGCAATCTCGGTGCTGGTGCTGGTCTCCGGCTTGAGGTCGGGGTTGCCGAAGAACGGCGTGGTGCCCTGCCCGCCAAAACCGACAATGCCATCATAGAGTTGCGTCGTTTTCGGGGTCTTAAACCCTGTGCTGACGCCGCCCTTCAAGGTGAGGCTCTCAGACATCGTATAGACGGCGTAAAGACGCGGGCTGACATGGTCGCCAAACACATCGTGATTGTCATACCGAACGCCGCCTGTCAGCGAAAAGGGCTCCACCGGCGTCCAGGTATCCTCGGCAAACACCGAGTACATATTGTGTTCCTGCGCCTCGCCCGATGTTCCGTCTTCCATGCCGAATACGCCGTCCGTCAGTTCCCCCTGAATGGCCTGCCCCCCGACAACAACCCTGTGCTGACCGGCATAGTCGAACGGCATGTCGAGCTTGGCATCGAGCGTATATTGGGCACTTTCCAGCGTGCGCTTGGGGCGTGGAAGGAAAGTGGTCTCCGCGATATTGCGGCGCTCAGCTACGGTCAGCCCGGCATAATCACCTGTCCCATCAACCATCGTCAGCAGCAGCTCCCGCTCCGCGACAGTGAACGGCAAGGTCCGGCCGTTATTGTTGGTTGCGACATAGGCAAGCGACACAAAGCTGGTGCCAAATCCCCATTCCCCATCATGGCCTAGTGACCAGCTGTCACGCGTGAACTCCTGCGTCGGGCTGTATCCGACGCGCGGGTTGGCGCGCCGCGACCAGGTGCCCCCGTTGGCAGCGCACGCAGCGGCGGTGTTCCCCGTTCCGCCGAGACAGAAATTGCCCGCAGTGAAAATGCTGTTGATGTTGTCGACGGTCCCAACTGGGTACTCTTCCACGCCCGCATCATTCACCTTGATTGCGTTGTCATAGTCCTGCTTGGATCCGTCGAAATCAAAGGTGAGGGTCTGGTTGGCCACCGGCACCCAGGCCAAGGTAAAGCCATAGGTTATGTTGGTATTGTCGACCGTCTTGCCGCCCCCGCCGAAGCCCAGAGACCGGTTCTGAACGACGCCTGATGGGTCTGTCACCGGCGCGTAGACCGGACTGGACGCATCCCGCTCATACCAGCTGCCCCGGGCGCTGAAATTGAGTTTTCCCGGAATGATGGGGCCTGAGACCGACAGGTCCACCGTCGTGTCATCGCCGAAGCTGTCATTTTCCTGAAAGCTCCGGCTGACTGTGCCCGACCCGCCCCACCGATCGCTGACCCGCTTGGTGATTATGTTGATCACCCCGCCCAGAGCATCGGAGCCGTAAAGCGTCGATGCCGGTCCCCGGATGACTTCGATCCGCTCGATCGTGTCGAGCGGGGGGATGTGGTTGAACTGGTTGCCGCCGAAATTGTTGGGGTAAATGTCGCCATGATTGTTCTGGCGTTTGCCGTTGATCAGCACGAGCGTGTAGTCAGCCCCCATCCCGCGCATGCTGATCGTGCGCTGCCCTGTTTTGTCTGAGGTTTCGCCCACATCCACGCCTTCCAGATCGCGGACGGCGTCGATCAAGGTCATGTACGGGCGCTCTTTGAGTTCCTCGACCGTGACGATGCTGATGCTGGCGGGAGCGTCGACGAGTTTCTGTTCAAAGCCAGCGGCCGTGACGACGATTTCATTCAGGCGCATCTGGCGGTCGGCGGCGTCGGGTTCTTCGGCGAACGCGGCCTGACCTGAGAGGACGGCGGCGAGCATCGAGCCGCTGATAACGGCTTTACGGGCGAGATAGGATTTCATGGCAGACCCCTGCGATTGCGAATTATTCTCAGGTTTCTTAGGGCTATCCGGCAGCGCGATCAACCTTTAATGATTATCATTCTCAATTTATAAATCGCATGATTTCAAGGCTTTTGAATTTTTGGATGAATGTTTTTTGATATTCGTCCACTTTGACGCGGCGGCGCCGCCCGGGATCATCCGGTCAGCTCTGCCACCCCGAAAGGGAGGAGGACATCCTCGCTGGAGCATTTCGGTATTGCAGGAGCACCGCGAGTTTCTGCGCCTCTGCAAGGGCCAGGCCTGCGGCGTCTCCCATGGCAAAAAGGGCGGTGGCCCAGGCATCGGCGAGGGCGCAATTTTCACGGACAACCGTGACGCTAGCGAGGTCACCCTCGACGCATTCCCGTGCCAAAAAAGGGACAATATGGGACAGTTTCGGCCAATCCCGGACATTTTTCTGCCGGTAATCGCCAGACGTCGCCAATCCATGACCGATCAGGGCAATGCGCCAAGGCGCCTCTCCCGGAGCGGGGTTTTCCAGATCCACCCACCAGGGCGACCGGTCCGGCTTCACTCCCCGTCCGGTAAATTCGCCGCCGATTTCGACGAGGTATTGGGTGATACCAAACGCCTCAAGCGTGCGCGCCATCTCATCGACGGCGTAGCCCTTGGCGACGGCATTGAGATCCAGCGTGACGGTGCCTGGCTGGTAGAGGCGGCCGGGTTCCGGGAGGAGTTGGCTCCAGATGCCGGGTCCATGGGCCCTGCCCTCCTGCCCCGCGCCGATGCCGGCGGGGCCAAAACCCCGGCGCATAACCTCACCGCCAAGGCAAGGGTCGAAGGCGCCGCCCGAAGCGCGGGCGACCTCCAGGGCCATCGCCATCACGTCTGCAAACGGATCGTCGATGGCGAGACTGTCGCCGGGCGCGAGACGGTTAAACCGGGAGATCAGGGAGGCAGGCTCCCACGGGCTCATCGAGGCAATGATCTTCGCGAAGCTCGCCTCCAGCGCGGCCTTCACGGTTTCTTCCGGCAGACCGGGCGCTGCGCACCAGCTGGCTGACCAGGTCGTGCCCATGGTCTGGCCGGTGAGGCGCTGGGCCATAAATGCTTCCGGCTGCGGTGTGATATCACCGCGGCCGAAATTGTCAGGGATAAGGAGGTGGACCTCGCTCAATGCGGCAGGGCCTCGAAGGTGACGACATAGCTGGAGCGAACGCCGATGTCCTTGCCGTTCAGCATGCTTTTTCCCTCCGCGCCGGTGTTCAGCCAATAGGCGCCCGCCTCTTCCAGCGTGAAGCGGATGAGGCCTTCGGCATTGGTGGTGAGCTTCAGCCCATCTTCGGAATTGCGGTAGCGATCGCTGCC
>JBKBRT010000277.1:0-2662 GCA_046291585.1 Hyphomonas sp. | reverse complement strand
TTTTTATCGGAACCAATGGGCCATCTGGCGACTTTATAAGGATGCAAAGCGTTCAACCGCCAAAGGAGACGTCCATGAAACTCAGCGGACGGAAAATCGCTATTCTCATAGCGCCCCGGGGTTCAGAAGAGTCTGAATTTTCCGAGCCGCGAAAAGCCGTGGAAGCCGAGGGCGCTGAAACGGTGGTTATCAGCCTGCAGCTCGGCAAGGCCGAAACTATGAAGGCAGATCTCGACCCCGCCGGAAGTCATGACATCGACGCAGTGTTCAGCCAGGTCACGGCCGAGGAGTTCGACGCCCTGATCATCCCGGGCGGCACTGTGGGATCAGACAAGCTCCGCGCGAGCCTCGACGCCGTTGCTTTTGTCTCGGCCTTCTTCCGCCAGTCAAAGCCGGTCGCCGCCATCTGCCACGCTCCCTGGCTCATCATCGAGGCAGGTGCCGCACGCGACCGAAAACTCACCTCCTACCCCAGCCTGCGCACAGACATTCAGAACGCAGGCGGCGACTGGGTGGACGAAGAAGTGGTCGTTGATCGGGGGCTGATCACCAGCCGCTCGCCCGACGATCTTCCCGCCTTCACGGCCAAGATCATCGACATCCTGGCCGGCTGAGCCATATGAAACGGATATCGGGTGCCACGCGCGCCAGCCACCAGTCTTCGCGGATACACCCCAACATGCTGAGCCAGGGATCTCCCGCATGACAGAGCGGCTAAAATTACCGGCCTTCACCGCGCGCCTCCTGGTCGTCATTCTGGTCGGCGCCATCGCTCTGGCCGCCTGGGCCGTGCGCGACGCGATCCTGTTGGTTTTTGCAGCGGTGCTTCTCGCCATCGCCTTGCATGGCATCGCCGACGCCGTCACCAAATCCACGCCGCTGCCGCGCCCGGGCGCATTGGCTCTGGCGGCGATGTTGCTGATCGGAAGCGTGGCGGGCATTCTCTGGGTATTCGGCGCACAGCTGGCTAATGAGCTCTCCGGCGTCATCGATCGTCTGCCCGTCGCCTGGCAGCGGGCAAAGGAAACGCTTGAGTCAAATCCGGCGGGTTCAGCCTTTGTCGCGGAAATCGAAGCCATCGCAGCGGGCGATTCAGGAGGCTCCCTGCGGGGTATGCTGACGAATGCCGGGGGCTACGCGCTGCCCTTCGCTTCCGGGTTCACATCGGTGCTCCTGGTCATCTTCGCCGCCGGCTTCCTCACCACGTCAGCCGAGTCCAACCGCCGCGGCGTTCTGCTGCTGCTCCCCAAGGGCTATGATGAGAAAGTCCGGATCGCACTCGATGCATCGGGCCGCGCGCTGAAGAAATGGCTTCTGGGCATCACCATCGATATGGTTGTCATGACGATCCTGATGGGCGTGGCCTTGTGGCTGCTCGGCGTCCCCGCCTTTGTCGGCCTCGCGCTCATCGCAGGGCTCTCCCAGTTTGTTCCGACGATTGGTCCGCTGCTCTCGTCCATTCCGGGCATCCTGCTGGCCTTCACCGTCAGTCCGATGACCGCGCTGTGGACGGCGATTGCCTATTTCGCCGTCTCGCAGATCGAATCAAATCTGATCTACCCGCTGATCCAGAAGAAAACGACGTCCATTTCGCCGGCGCTCAACCTGTTCGCGATTGTCGCCTTTGGCATGCTGCTGGGGCCATTGGGCCTACTTCTCGCCACGCCGATCCTGGTAGTGGTCAGCGTCTTCGTGATCCAACTCTATGTGCAGGATACGCTGGGCAAGCCCGCCGCGGTTCCGGGCGCAAAGGCCGTCGCGACTGAGGCGCCCTGAGGCGACCCCGCAGCTATCAATGTCGGGTAGACCGTCCTGAACAGTTGGTGCGGTCGAGAAGACTCGAACTTCCACGGGTTGCCCCACAGCGACCTCAACGCTGCGCGTCTACCAATTCCGCCACGACCGCACACTGGTATGTCGAGACAGAGGGGCCGTATAAGGCGGTCATTCGGCTTTGTGAAGCCCTGAAAACACCCTATATCGCACCGGCCATGCAGAATTTTCTCCCCGTCGAATGGGCCGTCTCCGATGCCCCGGTGCCGTATGAGGCGGCACTCGCCGTCATGGAGGCCCGCGCCCGCGCGATTCGCGAGGAGAACGCCCCCGAACTGGTGTGGTTTCTGGAGCATCCGCCCCTCTACACAGCCGGAACGTCGGCCCGGATCGAAGATCTGAAAGACCCTGCCCGCTTTCCCGTCTTCGAGGCCGGGCGCGGGGGCCAGTACACTTATCACGGCCCCGGCCAGCGGGTGGCCTATGTCATGCTCGATGTCGCCGCGCGCGGGCGGGACGTGCGCGCCTTCGTGGCCCATCTCGAGGCATGGATCATCCAGGCGCTCGCCGCCTTCAATGTCGAGGGCGGCATGCGCGCCGGCCGGGTTGGCGTCTGGGTTGACCGGACCGAGCCGGGCGGCCCCCTGCGCGAAGACAAGATCGCCGCCATCGGCGTGCGCCTGAAACGCTGGGTCAGCTTCCACGGCATCTCGCTCAATGTTGAGCCCGAACTTGACCATTTCACCGGCATTACCCCTTGCGGCATCGCCGACCCCCGCTACGGCGTCACCAGCCTGGCGGGCCTCGGCCGCATCATCTCGATGGAAGAAGCCGACATCGCCCTCAAATCCGCCTTTGAGACGGTCTTCGCCAGTCCGCTGATCCGCGT
>JBKBRT010000276.1:0-2703 GCA_046291585.1 Hyphomonas sp. | reverse complement strand
CATGGCCGGCCTGACGATCTGGCCGCCGTAATGGACCTCGTGGGCGAAGCGACTACCGAGTATCTCGCGCGGCAGGTTGAAGCCGGAGCCGAAGCCCTGATGCTGTTCGACAGCTGGGCCGAAGGTCTGCCGGACAACATCTTCCGCGAGGTCATCATCCAGCCCACCAAAAAGCTGGTCTCCCGCCTCAGAGCGCGGGGCGTCACGGTTCCGATTATCGGATTCCCGCGCGGCGCGGGCGTCATGCTTCCAGAGTATGCCCGGGAAACAGGGGTCACTGCCGTTGGCCTCGACACTGCCGCCTCGCCGGCATTCATCAATGCTGAGCTGGCTGATGGCTTTCCGGTACAGGGGCATCTCGACCCGCTTCTTCTCATCGAAGGCGGCGCGCGTCTTGACGCACGGGTCCGGGAATTGCTGGACGCCTATCGCGGCCGCCCCCATATCTTCAATCTCGGCCACGGCGTTCGCCCCGAGACCCCCATCGCGCATGTCGAGCGCGTACTGGAACTGATCCGAACCGAATAAGAAGAGAGAGCCGATATGGGCCGCCGAATTGCTGTCGTTCTCTTCAATCTGGGCGGGCCCGATACCGGAGATGATGTTCAGCCATTTCTGAAAAATCTATTCCGGGATCCTGCGATTATCCGGGCACCTTTGCCGATCAGATGGCTGATTGCCCGGCTAATTTCTTCCCGCCGCGCGCCTATGGTGAAGCAAAATTATGCCATGATGGACGCCGGTGGGGGCTCGCCCTTGCTGCCAGAAACAAAAAAGCAATCGGCCGCCCTGCAAGCGGCTCTGGCCAAGCGCCTGCCGGGAGATGAGGTCCGCTGTTTCATAGCCATGCGGTACTGGCATCCTTTCACCGAGGAAGCGGCCGCCGATGTCCAGAAATGGGGGGCGGATGAGGTGGTGCTGTTGCCGCTGTATCCACAATTTTCGACCACCACGACGGGCTCATCCCTCTCAGCCTGGAACAAGGTGTACAAAGGCCCGACCCGAACAGTCTGCTGCTACCCGTTCGAAGAAAACTTCGTGTCGGCGCATGTTGAGCGGATCATGGAGGCGTGGGAGCGCGCCGGTCGTCCCGGGAATGTGAACCTGCTTCTCTCGGCGCACGGTCTGCCTGAAAGCGTCGTCAAAGCCGGCGACCCCTATCAATGGCAATGCGAGGCGCTGGCCGAAATGATCGCCGGCCGCGTGCCGTCCGATTGGGAGGTCAGCGTCTGCTACCAATCCCGTGTCGGGCCGCTGAAATGGATCGGGCCGCCCACCGAAGAAGAGATCGAACGGATTTCCGAGCAGGGCCGTAATATCCTGATCGCGCCGATTGCCTTTGTGTCGGAGCATATCGAGACGCTGGTGGAACTGGGCGAGGAGTACCGCCTCATTGCGGAAAAACACGGCGCGGCGAGCTACACCCGCGTGGAAGCGCTCGGCGTGCATCCCGGGTTTATCAATACGTTGGCGGGTGAAGTCCTCGAAGCGCTTGGAATGAAAGACACCATCCGGTCCTGCGCCGGAGGGCGCCTCTGCCCTTCGGGCTGGAGCGGATGCCCGCAGGCTGATTTGAAACAGAAAGCCGGCGTGCGCATTTCTGAACCGGCGGTTTAGGGGAGCGGCTGCGTGGATTTTTATAACTGGCTGAAATCCGGCCATATCATTTTTGTGGTCTCTCTGATGGCCGGGCTTGTCGTTTACCCGCGCTACAAGATCCACCAACTGTCCAGCCTACCGGGTGAGCCGCTCTTCGAAACGATGAAGAAGTCTGCCGGACAGTTGCGGATGATCATACTGAATCCCAGCCTGATCCTGGTCTGGGTCTTCGGGCTCGGGATGGTGTATGTCGATTGGCAGCGCGGCGGTCAGCTCTACCTGGAAGGATGGTTTCACGCGAAACTCCTCCTTGTGATCATTCTTTCCGGGCTGCACGGGTATTTCATCGGGCTTGGCAAAAAGGTCGACCGGGTAACGGGAACCGTTCAGGCGAAGACCCTGCGGATGCTCAACGAGATCCCCTTCCTGCTGATGATCGCGATCGTCATCCTGGTGATCGTCAAGCCCTTCTGACGTGGGCTCCGCCACAATCGCTTGACGCCTGGGGCATTTCTGACTGATAAAGCGAGGGCTGGCCCGTCAAGTCCTTTGGCGCCGCGATCTATTTCGCCCAGCCCCTCCCCTCTTGAACTTTTCCAGTCCGGATACTGCCCGAATGGCTTCCACGATGCTCGACAATCTTACCAGCGTGACTCTGCGCGAACTGAAGGCGAAATCGCCTGAGGAACTTCTCTCCTACGCAGAAGAGCTGGAGGTCGAAAACGCCTCCTCCATGCGGACACAGGACATGCTGTTCGCGATCCTGAAGGAACTTGCTGACAGCGAAGTCGAGATCACCGGCCAGGGCGTTCTGGAAGTTCTCACCGACGGGTTCGGCTTCCTGCGCTCGCCGGAATCCAATTACCTGCCCGGCCCGGACGACATCTATGTCAGCCCGGAAGTCCTGAAAAAAGCGAACATCCGCACCGGCGATACCGTCGAAGGCCCGATCGTCGCGCCCCAGGACAGCGAGCGCTATTTCGCGCTGACCGATGTCAGCCAGATCAATTTCGAGGAACCGGAGAAGGCCAACAAGAAGGTCCACTTCGACAACCTGACCCCCCTCTATCCGGAACAGCGCCTCAAGATGGAAGGCCGCGATCC
>JBKBRT010000085.1:0-11968 GCA_046291585.1 Hyphomonas sp. | reverse complement strand
CCGAAGCGCCCGCGTATGGGAGGCTGACGCGCGTACGGAGATTGAAGATTTCCAGGAAGAGACAGGCGTTGATCTGAGCCTGGATGATCTGGATGCTGACATTGATACGCTCGGGGGTGTTGCCTTCGCCCTCGCTGGAAAGGTGCCGTTGCGCGGGGAGGTGCTTCGCCATCCTGGCGGCACAGAGATCGAAATTGTAGACGCGGATTCGCGGCGCGTACGTCGCTTGCGCTTGCGCCTGCCAGAACCCCCGCCACAGCCTGCCGCTGAGGAGTAGAGTTAAATGAGCAAAGCTGTGCGCAGCCATGGGTTCACTGCGCTGGGGCCTTTGCATGAGGCTTTTGCGCGTCTGACCGGGCTCCCGGCACTTGCTGCAGCGTTTGCCCTGGGCGCTTTGTCGGCCGTCGCGTTTGCGCCGTTCCACTTCAGTGCTGTGCTGGTCATCTCTTTCACTGGTCTTGTCTGGATGATTGACGGAGCCAGATCGCAGGCCAGGTGGGGCAGGGCGGTCTTCCTGCGGGGCTGGGCCTTTGGCACAGGATTTTTCCTGGTCAGCCTCCATTGGACGGCGATGCCCTTCCTCGTTGATCCGGCCAGAACCATCTGGTTCATCTGGATGCCGCTTATTCTGCTGCCGGCGGGCATGGCGATCATCTGGGGCGTGTTTACTGCCATGGCGGGGGCGTTCTGGTCTGCCTCGCCATCGCGGATATTCATCTTCGCGCTGTTCTTTGCGTTGGCGGAATTTGTCCGCGGGCATCTCTTTGGCGGGTTCCCCTGGAACCTGCCGGGCACCACCTGGACCCCCGGCGGGGCTTTGTCACAGGCCGCCTCCCTCGGGGGAGTGTACTGGCTGACCCTGATGACCGTCTTTGTCATGGCATCTCCTGCCGCGCTGGTGGATACGCGGGAAGGGCGGGGCATACCTCTGCGCTTGGCGCCGGCCCTTTTTTCTGTTGTAGCGCTGGCGCTCGGCTGGGCCTGGGGCGCCAACCGCACGGAGGCGACCTCTCCGCTCAGCGATCAGGCGGTTGTCGTTATGGATGCCGGTGTTCCTCAGGACAAATGGGACACGCTCGGACCCGATCCCGTGCTCTACGAATATCTGCGTATGCTTACGTATCCAGATAGCCGGCCAGGCGACATTGTCGTTTGGCCTGAGGCGGCGGTGCCCGCTTATCTGCTTCAGGACGCTAACGCGCTCGACGCCATTGCCGCCTATATCGGCCAACGCAAGCTGATCGCGGGCACAACGCGCTATGAGCTGACCATAAATGATAGCC
Source organism: Hyphomonas sp. (assembly GCA_046291585.1). GTDB lineage: Bacteria > Pseudomonadota > Alphaproteobacteria > Caulobacterales > Hyphomonadaceae > Hyphomonas. Next base: position 10,685 of record JBKBRT010000085.1, on the reverse strand, counting down.
GGATCTACTATAACAGCCTCGCCGTCATGGATGAGACCGTCAATCAAACGGGCCCGCTCGCGCTTTATGACAAGCACCGCCTTGTGCCCTTCGGCGAATTGGCGGCCATCAATTTTATACCCTATGGCACCCAGCTCACAGGCTTGCTGCCGCCCACAGTGCAGCGCCTGGCAGAAGACGGTTTCCGGCCGGGAGCGGGTGCAACGGCAATCGATACCGGTGGCCTTCCGGCCTTTGTCGCCCTGATCTGCTATGAAGGGCTCTTCCCGGAGATAACGCGCGGCGTGAATCTTACGGATCGCGCTCAATGGATGGTGATGATTTCAAATGACGCCTGGTTCGGGCGCGGGATGGGCCCGGCTCAGCACTATGCGCAGAACCGCTATCGCGCGATCGAGACCGGCCTGCCGCTGGTCCGGGCGGCCAATCGCGGTACCTCCGGAATCGTCGATGGGTATGGCCGCGAAGTCATGCGCACCATTCCCGCCGAGACGGCGCCGGAGGGCTGGTCCACCTCGTATGGACGCGCGCGTCTGCCGGTTCCCGCCGAAATCACGGTGTTCCAGAGCCGGGTCGGGGCCGCGCTGTTCTGGATCACGCTATGCTTCTTCGCGGTACTGGCCTTTATGACCTGGAGGCGATAAGCCCTAATCTTTGCGAAAACGGCGATGCGTCCGGGATAGTCATGTCAGAGAGCAAGCTGCCGAGCGATATCGATCGGATCGTGGGACAAAATATTCATCGCCAGCGCAGGAAGCTGAAACTCACTCAGGAAAAGCTGGGGGAGTTGCTGGGACTGACATTCCAGCAGGTCCAGAAGTACGAAAAGGGCGTGAACCGAGTTTCCGCCGGACGATTGTTCGAGATCGCAGGTGTACTCGAGGTGCCTGTCGAATTCTTCTTTGAGGGCGCAGACAACGCGCTGCCGCGCGAAGCTCCGGAATTCGCAGAAGACGGCGATGACACGCAGCTCACCGTATTGTCTGACGAAATCCTTCAGCTGATCGACGCCTTCCAGAAAATCGAGAGCGGGTCTCTGCGCAGCTCCCTTCTGGCAACCGTGCAGGCGGCTGCGTCCGCCTTCGAGGGGCGAAAGGGGCCCGCTCCGGCACAGGCTGACCGGGGCTGGGATGACTGACACTCGGAATACTGATTTTCGGGACCGCCCGTTGCGGAGCTTTGGCCGGATTGGCGGGCGCCCGCTCTCTCCTCGCCAAAAAGCGCTGATGGATGACAAGCTGGATATTTATCGTGTTCCTGAAGGCGATGCATGGATTGATCTCCAGGCACTGTTTCCGGGAAAGACGAGCTTCTGGCTGGAAATCGGATTTGGGGGCGCTGAGCATATGATCGCTCAGGGCGTTCGGAATCCAGGCGCGGGCATTATAGGCTGCGAGCCTTTTCTGGAGGGCATCGCCAAGGCTCTTGGCGGCATCGAGGAAACCGGTGCGAACAATATTCGTGTGTGGCCAGAGGATGCCCGCCCGCTGATTGAAAGACTTCCGGATCAGAGCCTGGATCGAACCTTCATCCTTTTTCCGGACCCATGGCCGAAACGGCGGCAACACAAGCGTCGCCTTCTGCAGCGAGAGTTTCTGGCAACTTTGCATCCAAAAATGAAACCTGGCTCGCAGATCCGGTTTGCTACCGACGTGAAAAGCTACGCGGATGAAGCCCTCCTGACATTCCTGTCTGACGGCAGGTATGAATGGCAGGCAAACCGGCCGGATGATTGGCGCCGGCCGCCGGACGATCATGTGACGACGCGCTATGAATCCAAGCGCCTCGGAGACTGCGATCCCGCGTGGTTTGACTTCCTGGTCCGCTGATTTGATAGGGCTTCTTGACGAAAACGCCCGTACATGCACAAATCTAGGCTATCGAAACCGGTCGGTCTGAATATCAAGACCCCGTCAGACCGACGGCAATGACTTTCCCTCCTCCGAGTTTCGACAGGCACCGCAAGGCGTAATTCCGCGTCTGCGCGGCCGACGGCAGGCAAAGGAAAGCCATTATGGCAACCGGCAAAGTTAAGTGGTTCAACGATCAGAAGGGCTTTGGTTTCATCAAGCCTGACGACGGCGGCGCAGACATTTTCGTGCACATTTCTGCAGTCGAGCGGTCGGGTCTGAAAACCCTCGCTGAGAACCAGTCTATCTCTTATGAACTCTATAAAGACGAGCGCCGCGGCAAGACCTCGGCTGTGGATCTCAAAGTCCTCTAAGTCTCTTTTTCTGGCTCCTCCGGGAACAGATAGCGGCGGCTTCCGGAAGGGGGCCGCCGATTTCGTTTCGGGCCGCCAAAACGCTGTCAGACACCCTCTCGACATCCCTCCCAATTGCGACTATCTAGCGGCCAAGTCGAAATATATCGGCGGCGGGTCCGGAAACGGGTCCGCCGCTTTTCTTTAGTCCGGAGCCTGCCCTCTACACATGATCGTTCTGACAGAACAGGAACGCCGCCTTCTCAGCCTGGTCCAGCCGGTGGCTGAAGGCCTCGGCATGGATACTGTGCGCCTGCGCGTTCAGGGCGGGCGCCGTCCGCACCTGCAGATCATGGCCGAACGGGCAGGGGGGGCGCCAACCGGTATCGAAGATTGTGCCCGCCTCTCGCGCGCGCTTTCGCCAGTTCTTGAGGCGGCAGATCCGATCTCGGAGGCCTACACGCTCGAAGTGTCGACCCCGGGCATCGATCGCCCGCTCACCCGGCCGGGAGATTTCGGCCGTTGGATCGGCCACGCGGTCAGGATCGAACTTGCGCGCCCCATCGATGGCCGGCGCCGGTTTACGGGAACGATCACCGGGGAAGACGCTGACGGCGCCCATATTGAGCTCGATGACGAGACCAAGCTTGTAGCGGCCGTCCATGAAATGAGCCGGGCTAGCCTGGTGTTGACGGACGAATTGATTGAAGCGGCGCGCGCGGCTGGAAATCTGCCGCCCCAGCCGGAAGACGACGAAGACATGCTCGCCGATTTCGAGATCGACGAGTCCGAAGAAGAAGATCCAGAGACAGGAGATGTCCAATGAGCGCCGGCGTATCAGCCAACAGGCTCGAAATCCTCCAGATCGCCAAAGCTGTGGCGGAGGAGAAGTCGATTGACCAGCGTATCGTCATTGAGGCGATGCAGGAGGCAATCGAGAAGGCTGCCAAGGCCAAGTACGGCCAGGAGCATGACATCCGCGCCAAGATCGATCCGGCAACGGGCGAACAGACGCTGTGGCGCATCCAGACGGTCGTCGACGATGAAACCTTCGAGGACGAAGCCAAGCAGTTGCGCCTCTCTGAAGCCAAGAAAATCGATGCAAGTCTCGCGCCCGGTAGCGAACTGAAGGAAGAGCTTCCGCCCTTCGACTTCGGCCGCGTCGCCGCCCAGACAGCCAAGCAGGTTATCACGCAGAAAGTGCGCGATGCCGAACGCGAGCGTCAGTATAATGAGTATAAAGACCGCGTGGGCGAGATTGTCTCGGGCATCGTCAAGCGTGTCGAATATGGGCATGTGATCGTTGATCTGGGCCGCGCCGAAGGCATCATCCGCCGCAATGACGGTATCCCGCGCGAAAACTTCCAGCCTAACGACCGGGTCCGTGCTTACCTCTATAAGGTGAGCCGCGAGGTGAAGGGCCCGCAGATTTTCCTGTCGCGGGCTGCGCCTGATTTCATGCGCAAGCTGTTCGCCCAGGAAGTGCCGGAAGTTTACGAAGGCGTGATCCAGATCAAGGCCTGCGCCCGGGACCCAGGTTCGCGCGCCAAGATCGGCGTGATCTCAAACGATTCCTCGATCGATCCCGTTGGCGCCTGCGTCGGTATGCGTGGCGCGCGCGTGCAGGCGGTTGTCGGCGAGCTTTCGGGCGAGAAGATCGACATCATTCCGTGGAGCTTTGACGCAGCGACCTTTATTGTGAACGGTCTGCAGCCAGCGGAAGTTTCTAAGGTCGTGCTCGATGAAGACGAACGCCGTGTTGAGGTCGTCGTGGCAGACGATCAGTTCCCGCTGGCCATCGGCCGCCGGGGACAGAACGTGCGTCTCGCTTCGCAGTTGACCGGTTGGCAGATCGACCTGATCACGGAGACGGCAGATTCCGAACGCTTCCAGAAAGAATTCCAGGAACGCACAGACCTGTTCATGAAGGCTCTGGATGCGGACGAAACGCTGGCCCAGCTGCTGGCGTCGGAAGGCTTTGAGTCCGTCGAAGAGATTGCCTATGTCGCGTCCGATGACTTCATCACCATTGAAGGCTTCGACAAAGACGTGGCCGAAGAACTTCAGGAGCGCGCCCGCGAGTATCTTGAGCGTGTTGCGGCCGAGAATGACACCAAGCGCCGTGAGCTCGGCGTCGCCGATGAAGTCATGGAACTTGAGGGCGTTACTCCGTCCTTCGCCGTGAAGCTCGGCGAGCAGGGCGTCAAGACGGTTGAAGATGTTGCCGGCCTGGTGCCGGATGACATCACGGGTTATCGCGAGCCGGGACCGGATGGAAAGCCGGTCTGGGTCGAGGGCATCCTCAAGAAGGGCGAAATGCGCAAGGATGACGCCAATCTGTTCGTCATGAAGGCGCGTGTTGCCGCAGGCTGGATCGAGCCCGAAGCGATTGAAGAGATGCTGGCACAGCAGCAATCGACCGAGCCTGCCCCTGAGCTGACCGAAGAGGAGCGTGCGCTCCTCGCGCTCGGCGAGCTCGGCAATTCCGGTAATGATGACGAAGACGAAGAGACCCTTGCCGAAGAGCTCGGCATTGATCTCTCCGAACTTGAATCGGAGGGCGGTGATGACGAAGCCGCATCCCGAGAGTGATCCCCGACTGATCGCAGAAAATGATGAGAACGGCCTGGGCGAGGAAGATGCTTCCTCGCCTGAGCGCCAGTGCGCGGTTACCCGAGAGCGTCTGCCAAAGGCGGCAATGCTGCGCTTTGTGCTCTCGCCGGACGGCGTCGTCACGCCGGATATTTCCGAGCGCCTGCCGGGCAGGGGTGTCTGGGTAAAGGCAGAGCGGAGCCTGATTGAACAGGCTGCCAAGAAGGGCGCCTTTGCGCGCGGATTCAAAACTCAGGTCAAAGTGCCAGAGGGCCTTTGCGACCTGATCGAACGCCTGCTTCTGAAGCGCTGCGTTGATACGCTGGCCCTTGCGCGCAAGGCCGGACAAGCCATATGTGGGTTTGATCAGGTCCGCGACGCCTTGCGCGGGGGTTATCCTGCCTTCCTGCTGGAAGCGGCAGATGGTGCGGAAGATGGCCGCTCGAAGGTATATTTTCTCGCAAAAGCCCTATATAGCGACGTGAAAGTCGCCGGAGCGCTCAGCGCGCCTGAATTGGGCATGGCATTTGGACGCGACCGTGTGATACACGGGCTCGTCCGCAGGGGCGCCATCGCGGAAACCTGGGAGATTGCCTATCGGCGTCTCATCGGATTTCGGGAGGCACCAGAATTGACCTGGTTCCAGGAAACGGACCGGTAGCGGAAACAGCCGGAACGCAGACGCGTTCGGGCGTAATATGTGATATGTAGGACGAATGAGCGATACGAACGATCAAGGCAATTCCGGCGGACGCAAGCCGCTGACCGTGGTGCGGAAATCTGCCGGCACGGTTAAGCAGAGCTTCAGCCATGGGCGCTCCAAACAGGTGGTTGTGGAGACCAAGAAGCGTCGCCCGGTTTCCGCCGGTGGCGGGCAGGGGGGCGATGCCGGCTCTTCGGCACCGTCCGCGTCGGATGGAATGGAGGCCAAGCTCATCGCACTCGCGGCGAAGCTCGGCATCACCGTCGCCGAGCTGAAGGCCCGCCAGAAGGTACTCGAGCAGCGTAAAGCTGAAGAGGCTTCGCGCGCCAAGGACACTGAGGCCGAACGGGCCGCGCAGGACCGTCTGCGAACCGAGCAGGAACGCAAACAGCAGGAATCGCGGGAACGCGAAGAGGCCGAAGTTCGCCGCCGCGCGGAAGAAGAGGCGGCAAAGCTTGCCGATGTTGCCTCCCGTGAAGCGGTTGAGCGTCCCTCCAAGGCGCCGCGCCCTGCTGCGGCAGCCCAGGCACCTGCCGCGCCTGATGGCGGTGAGCCGGAAACAGGCCGCAGCAAACGTGGCGGCGGTGGCGCGAGCAAGCCGGCCCGCGATGACCGGGCCCGTGAAGCAGCCGCCAAGCCTTCCCGCGGCGATGCCGGCGAGCGTCGGCGTGGCAAGCTGACAATTGCCTCTGCGCTCGGTGATGACGCTGACCGCCAGCGGTCGCTCGCCTCTGTGCGACGCGCCCGTGAACGGGAGCGTGAACGCCGCGTTGGTGGCGGCGACAGCAATGACAAGGTCTCGATCGAGGTCACATTGCCTGAGACCATCACCCTGCAGGATCTTGCCCAGCGTATGAATGAGCGCGTCGCGGACGTCGTGAAATTCATGTTCAAGCAGGGCGAAATGCTTCGCGGCAATGATATCGTTGATGCCGATATGGCAGAACTGATTGCCGGTGAATTCGGCCACACCGTTAAGCGTGTGTCCGAAGCCGACGTTGAAATCGGTCTGGAAGGTACAGACGACCGCGAGGAAGATCTGAAGCCACGTGCGCCGATCGTGACCATCATGGGCCACGTCGATCACGGCAAGACTTCGCTTCTCGACGCGTTGCGCAAGACAGACGTCGCCGGTGGCGAAGCCGGCGGGATCACCCAGCATATCGGTGCCTACCAGGTTCAATTGAAGTCGGGCGAGCGGATCACCTTCCTCGACACACCCGGTCACGCAGCGTTTACCGCCATGCGGGCCCGCGGCGCGAATGCGACCGACATTGCCATCCTGGTTGTCGCCGCGGACGATTCCGTTAAACCGCAGACGATCGAATCCATCAAGCATGCCAAAGCGGCCGGCGTTCCGATCATCGTCGCGGTCACGAAATCTGATCTGCATGATGCCAATCCGGACAAGGTTCTGACAGACCTTCTGCAGCACGACATCCAGGTCGAAACGATGGGCGGCGTAACGCAGGCTGTCTCGGTTTCGGCCAAGACGGGCGCAGGTCTCGATGAACTGACCGACGCGATTTCGATCCAGGCCGAACTGCTTGAACTGAAAGCCAATCCGGACCGCCAGGCCGACGGCGTGGTGATCGAGAGCAAGCTCGACAAGGGCCGCGGCCCGGTCGCCACAGTTCTCGTGAAGCGCGGCACGCTGAAGCGCGGCGACATTGTTGTTGCCGGCGCCAATTGGGGCAAGGTGCGCGCGCTCGTCGATGAACGCGGCCAGCAGCTTCCTGATGCCGGTCCGTCGCTTCCTGTGGAAGTGCTCGGTCTTGATGGCGCTCCCGATCCGGGCGACGCCATCGTTGTGGTGGACAGTGAGGCCCGTGCCCGGGAGATCACCGAATACCGTATCCGGACGAAACGCCAGATTGCAGGTAACGCATCGGTAGCTGCGCGGGCGTCGCTCGACCAGCTGATGAACCGTCTCAAGGACGGCGCTATCGTGACAAGCGAACTGCCGATCGTCCTCAAGGGCGATGTCCAGGGCTCTGTCGAGGCGATCACCATGTCGCTGGACAAGATCTCGACCGAGGAAGTTCGCGCCAAGGTCATTCATGGCGCGGTGGGCGGTATCTCGGAATCCGATGTGCTGCTCGCCCGGTCGTCGAATGCGCCGATCTTTGCGTTCAACGTGCGGGCCAACAAGCAGGCCCGTGACCTCGCTGAGCGGGAAGGCGTGGAGATCCGCTATTACTCGATCATCTACGATCTGCTCGATGATGTGAAATCGACCCTGTCGGGAATGCTTGCGCCGGAGAAGCGCGAGACGTTCCTTGGCTACGCCGATATTCTCGAAGTCTTCAATATCACGAAGGTTGGCAAGGTTGCCGGCTGCCGGATTTCCGAAGGCAAGGTCATGCGCGGCTGCGGCGTGCGCCTGCTGCGCGAGAACATCGTTATCCACGAGGGCAAGCTCAAGACGCTCAAGCGCTTCAAGGACGAAGTGGCCGAGGTCAGCTCCGGCATGGAATGCGGTATGGCGTTTGAGCGCTATGACGACATCCGCGTCGGTGACAAGATCGAGTGTTTCCAGGTCGAGGAAATCGCCAGGACGCTTGCGTAACACCGCCAGATGTCCCGTCGCGCCACACCTCCAGGACTTCCTTCCCAGCGCCAGTTGCGCGCTGGGGAGATCATCCGCCACGCCCTCGCCGAGATCATCTCGCGCGAGGATTTCCGCGATCCCGATCTGGCCAATGTCATCGTGACGGTGGGCGAAGTGCGTTGCTCGCCCGACCTCAAGCATGCCAATATTTTCGTCACTCCGCTGGGCGACGATTCCGAGGCCGGACGCAAGCGTCTTGCAGACGCGCTGACCCGGGCGAAGGGGTTTTTGCGGACGCGTCTTGGCCGCGAGATCGAATTGAAGTTCACGCCGGAACTGCATTTCATCGCGGACGCTTCCTATGATGAAGCGACCGCAATTGACCGTTTGCTGAATGATCCGCGGGTACGCCGCGACGTCGAAAGCGAAGGTTGAAGGCAGAAGGCGGCCGTCTTTCTGCCTTTTTGCTTTGTCATTTGACACGACAGGACGGGCCTGCCAGCCCTTCCTGTGAGGGTAACAGGGCTCAGAATGGACCGTCAGACACTCGATATGGAAGGCGCCCGCCAGGGCGAGGTTTCCGCTGCTTCGCTGCAGATGGGCGATGACACGATCGCCATCCGCCGGATTGCCACCATGTCGGTCGAGCGGCACGAGTTTGCGCCCTGGGATACTCCGCGCAATCGCAAGACGCAGAGCGTGTATGCGACCTTGTGTGTGTCTCTTCTTTTCTTTGGCCTGCTGGGGCTGGGCTGGTGGGCATTGCGCCCCGGCCAGGGCGATGGCGTGATTGGCCTTTTTGCCGGAATGGGGCTGCTGTTTCTGGGCGTTGTCCTGGGTATCCGGGCGGCGATGATTGCGGTGCGGTTGAAGAAGCGCGAGCCTTATTACCGGCTGCTGATCGGCACTTCGGATGCCCGCCAGATCCCGCTGGTGGACAATAACCGCGATGTTCTGGTGAAGATCCGCGATATTGTGCGCCACAAGATGGACACCGGGGACACGACCGTGACGGGTGATTTTGATCTCAATCTCGACCGCGTGAACCTCCGCCTTCCCAAGAACGCGGCGCTGGGAGCAGCGGTTGCGGCGCCGGCCGCCGTGCCGGAGGCGCAGGAAGATGATGTGTTTGACGGTCCCAAGATCACCTTCTGATACACTTTCCGGCCCGCGCAGCAGCGCCTGCGATTGACTATGCTGGCGGCTCGCGCATAAGCGCCCCAGCGAATCCCATCCCTCTGCTGGCCAGCGCGTTCGAACCGCCTGCCGGCCATTCTGGAGATACAATTGGCCCGCCAACGTAAGCGCAAAGGCGAGCCCGTTACGGGCTGGATCAATCTTTTCAAGCCGGTGGACATCACCTCCACCCAGGCTGTGGCCATCATCAAGCGGCTCTATAATGCCGAGAAGGTGGGGCATGGCGGAACGCTTGATCCGCTGGCGGACGGTATTCTGCCGATCGCGCTCGGCCAGGCGACGAAGACCGTCCAATGGGCGATGGACGCGCACAAGGAATATGTCTTCACGATTCGCTGGGGCATCTCCACTGCCAGCCAGGACGCGGAAGCCGATGTGACGGCCACCTCGGACGTGCGCCCCGACCGGGCCGCCATCGAGACCGCCCTGAAGGCCTATGTCGGCACGATCCATCAGGTGCCGCCCAAATATTCCGCCATCAAGGTGGCCGGAGAGCGGGCCTATGACCTGGCCCGGGAAGGGGAGGCGTTCGAGTTGGAATCGCGTGAGGTGGACGTACACGCCGCCAGCGTGATCGGGATGCCTGACGCTGACCATACCGTGATCCATGTGGTGTCCGGCAAGGGGTTCTATGTCCGCGCACTGGCGCGCGACCTGGCCACCGATCTCGGAGCGGAGGGCCATATCAGCCAGCTGCGCCGCACGCGCGTGGGCGCGTTTGATGCCCCCTCGGCGGTCTCCCTCGACGCGCTTGAGGGGCTGAAGGATGACAAGCCGGCGCTGATGGCGATCCTGAAGCCGCTGCACGCGGTGCTGTCCGGCATGCCGCAGGTGCAGGTCAGCCAGCATGACGCGGCCAATCTCCGTCAGGGCCGCTCGGTGGTCCTCCTGCCGCATGTGGTGGAAGGCTGGCGCGAAGGCCGCAAGGATGAAGACGACCGCGTGGCCCTTGCGCTTGCCGGAGATGAGGCCGTCGCGCTGGGGGAAGTGCGCGCGGGGCAGTTTGAGCCCGTGCGCGTATTCGCCGGTTGATCAGGCATCAAAGGGCACGCGCCCTCCGGGCCAGCGGGCGGGGTGGAGCAGCGCCGCCATTTCGGCAGGCGTCTGCGCGCGCTGAGCGCGGGTGAGCATCCAGCGGGGCGCGCGGATGTGTCTGAGCAGACGGTCGCACTCTTCAGGCGTTAATCCATCGAAACGGAACCGGTAAACTTTACGGCGGCGGGCCATTATATCTCCCTATGGCTGTATCCGGACTGGCGGAGCCATCCGGGGTCGGAGCAGTTTGGGTGGCTCTCTAGGTGGAGCCTGTGCGCGGCGGGCGCCGCGGCGCCCTTTAGATAAATAGTGTTGCGGGTTGGGCGCTATCGCCCGCCGCGCACTGCCGCCGGAGTTTCGGGCAGTAGGATTCGGGATGACTTCGGCGCTGCCAGGCCTTGACC
>JBKBRT010000084.1:0-12014 GCA_046291585.1 Hyphomonas sp. | reverse complement strand
GTCTTTGTCCGCGATCTGTCATGGTTTTGGCCGTCTTTGTCCCGCCCAGGGCTGGGGAATAGTGAGGTGCGTGCCTTGACCCGGGGCCCCGGGCACCGCACCTATAAGGCCAGAATTAAAAGAGATTCCTTCCGGAGCCTGCATGAACACCTTCCGCCTAGATGATGAAGACGACCAAGAATCGATCCCGGCCAATGGTCCAAATACCCTTGTAGAATCAGCGCTGTTCAAGTCGCGCACGATCCTGCTGACCGGCGGAGTTGACTTCAAGCAGGCCCGCATGGTCTGCGAACGCCTCCTCGCGCTGTCGGCCGAGAGCGACGAACCGATCCTGATGATCCTCTCCTCGCCCGGCGGCCATGTCGAAAGCGGCGACATGATCCACGACATGATCAAATTCGTCACCGCCCCGGTAAAAGTTCTCGGCTCCGGCTGGGTCGCTTCGGCGGGCGCGCTGATCTATGCGGCTGCCCAGAAGGAAAACCGCTACTCGCTGCCCAATACCCGCTACCTGCTGCATGAACCCCGCGGCGGCGTCGGCGGCCAGGCCACGGATGTCGAAATTCAGGCCCGCGAAATCATCAAGATGCGCGAACGTCTGAACCGCATCTTTGCGGAAGCCACCGGCAAAACCGTGGAGCAGATCAAGAAGGACACCGAGCGGGACTTCTGGATGGGCGCCCAGGAAGCGGTGGATTATGGTCTTGTCAGCAAGATCATCCGCAATCGCCGCGAAATCACCTGATCGTAAATCACGCTGTGTTTGCACGAAGGTAACACTTGTTCGGGATGATTGGGCATTAACCATAATGCCCGGTCCCCCATGCCCGTACGCCTCCAGGACATCGCCCTCCATGTAGCCCCCGTGCCGTCGACGACGACGGGCGCGGCGGCTCTTTCCCTGTTCCTGTCTGATCCGGCGCTGTTCGCCCTGCCGGTCCGCATCGACACCGGCGACAGCGATCCCCCCAGGATCGCCCATGTGACCCGCGCGCGCCTCACAGAAGCACTCGCCGGCCCCAATGGCCGCGACATTTTTGCGGCCCGGCCCATCCTCCACCTCGTGACCTCTGCGCCGGTGATCGCCGAGGGCAACGCGCCCGTGGCCCTGATCGCCAAACAGGCCGCAGAGCAGGGGACCAGCGCCCTGACGGACGGCGTCATCGTGCTCGAAAACGGCGGCTACAAGGGCCTCGTCTCTCCTGCCGCGCTGCTCAAGGCGCTGGCCGAGGAGAATACCGCCCGCGCCCGCAATCAGCAGGTCAGCCAGCGCCGCCTGGAGGAGATGAAGGCGAAGATGCTGTCGCTCGTCGAAGGGCGCTCGCGCTTTCTGGCCTTCATCGGCCATGAAATCCGCACGCCTCTGACCGGCATTCTGGGTGTTGCCGATCTGCTGAAAGATCAGTCCGCCACCAGCGAAGCCCGGCGCCTGGCCGAGACCATCTCCAACAGCGGCCAGCATCTGGAGCGGCTGCTGAACGATTTGCTGGATCTCTCCCGCCTGGAAGCGGGCAAGCTGCCCGTGACAATGCAGCCCTTCGAGCTGCGCCAGTTCGCCTCCGAAACGCGCGATCTCTGGCAGCCCAAGCTCGACGCCAAGCGCGTCGGCCTGCGCATCGCGGTGGCCCGCAGCGCTGAGGCGCGCATCGAAAGCGATGCCGGACGTTTGCGGCAGATCCTGTTCAATCTTGTCTCCAACGCCGTGAAGTTCACCGATCGCGGGCATGTCACCGTGCAGATGTCGACTGCGCCGGCAGGCGAGGGGCTCGCGCTGGTGATGACCGTCGCCGATACAGGGCGCGGGATTTCCGATGCGGACAAGGCCCGCCTCTTTGAAGAGTTCGAGCAGGCAGATGACACCACTGCCACCACGCATGGCGGCTCAGGCCTCGGTCTCAGCATTGCGCGCGCCCTGACGCGCCGGCTCGGCGGCGATATCGCGCTGGCCGACAATGCCGGCGGTGGCTGCCTCTTCACGGTGACGGTGCCGGTGCAGAAGGCGGGCCCACGCCTGGCCATCGAAAACCCTGCTCTTTCCGGGGGCGGACGTTTCGATCTGGGTGAAATCCTCGTCGCCGAAGACCATGATACGACCGCCTTTGTCATTCGTGAGGCGCTGGTTGCCGCCGGTTGGCGGGTTGAGTGCGTGCCCGACGCGACCGCTGCGGCCCAGCGCATTGCCGTGCGCCGGTATCAGGCGATCCTCAGTGATGTGCATATGCCCGGCGGTGGCGGGGAAGCTGTGCTGCGCGCGGCGCGGTTTGGCCCCGGCCAGAACAGCCGGATTCCCGTCCTTGCCCTGACGGCCGACGCGACGCCCGAACGCCGCGACGCGTGCGAGAAGCTCGGCTTTTCCGGCCTCATTGAGAAACCTGTGCGCCCGCGCGCGCTGGTAGCCTCCCTGGCTGACGCCCTGCTGACTGGCGCGGCCGAGACCCAGGCCAAGGCGATCTGAGGGGCCCGTCCTAGAAAGAGCGTCCAATCACCAGATAGGCCGATTGGCGCCCGCCTTCAGATCGGCCGAACGCAACATAGATCGGCCCGAGCGCTGTATTGGCGCCAACATACACACTGCCCCCGAAGCGCATTTCGTCTAAGGCAAACTCGTCCGGGTCAGACCAGGTTTCGCCCGCCTCCAATGATCCGCCCACGAATAGAGGAATGCCAAACAGCGTTCCTTCGGTATTGGTCAGGGAGCGGCGGTAGATCAGGCGGGCCGCAACAAAATTCTCGCCGGAAAGCTCATCCAGGCGATACCCCGAAAGACTGAACAGGCCGCCGATACGGTAAAGCGTATCGATGGGGGGCGCGCCGCTCAGGCGCAGGCCACCGGAAACTGAAGTGAGCAGCGTGTTGCGGCCAAAAGTGTGGGCGTAAAGTCCTGATCCGGACAAAGTCTGATAGTCGGCATTGTCGCCGAGGCTTTCCAGCCCATGCGTCCAGCGGGCTTTCGCGGTCATGCCGGTCTGCGGGAAAAACGGGTTGTTGAGCGTGTCGAGCCCGGCAGAAACAAAAATACGCCCGGAATCGATGTCCACCTTGTCGATCTCGGCGGCCCCTTCATTCAGCTTGGCGCGGCCGGTGCCGAACTCTGTTCCCGCGCGCAGTTCCGCGAAGTTTCCGAACTGGCGGCCGGCATCAATGCCGATCAGGCCGTAGGCAAGATCATATCCGGCGGTCTTGAAGCCGCGATTGTTGTAGAGGTTCACCGGCCGGTTCTCGACCTCGGCGCGGGCAACGGCAAACCAGCTCTGCTCGGGCTCCAGAAGGCGGAAATACTCGACGCCAAATTCGTTGATGTCGCCAATGGTGGCAATCGCGCGTATTTCCGAGCCATAGGCATCCAGCGCCGCGCTGCGATAATCGACGGAGACGGCCACGTCTGACTCGGTGTTGAAATCGTTCTCCACGATCATGCCGAGGCGAAGCCGCCCGGCATTGCGCCGCGAGTCTTCGGCGCGCACAATCAGGCCGGTCAATCCGTCCTGCTCGGTCATGGTGTAATCGACCCGCTCGAAGGGGCCGAGCGCATAGATCCGGTCAAGCGCTTCGTTAATTTCCTGCGTATCCGCGGGTTTTCCCAGAACCGACGCGATCCGCGTTTCCAAGAGCGACTGATTGAGGCGGGAGGTGTTCTCGATGCGGACAAAAGACAGGACTGGCGCGGGCGCGTCGCCGATACCGGCATAGCTGACGGGCTCGCGGCCCCGGGCAATCGGCGCAAACTGGTCTGCCTGCGCGCGGATCGAGGCTTTCCCGGCCTCGATCAGGTCCTTGCTGCGGTTGAAGGCGGCGGCGCCGATACTGCCGGTATCGACGCGCACGAGCACGTCCTGAGGCTGCATCGAGGCAATCTCTGCGCGCTCATTGGTGAGGATCAGCAGGCTGACCGTCTGGGCCAGAACATCCACGACCGAACCGATCTGGTCCTTCTGCAGAAGGTCGTTGGGGGTCCAGACCGCAATCACGATATCGGCGCCCATCTCGCGCGCGATGCTGACCGGGATGTTGGCCGAAAGGCCCCCATCCACCAGAAGCCTGTCCTCCAGGCTGAACGCCGGGAACACGCCGGGTACGGACATCGAGGCGCGCATGGCCATCGGCAACTCGCCCGAATTGATCACCACCGCTTCACCGGTCGCAATATCGGTTGCCACCGCCCGGAAGGGGATCGTCAGCCCGTCGAAATTCCCCACCGCCATCCGCGCGGGCGTCACCCGGCGCAGTTCCTTCATCAGCGCCTGATCGGAGATCGCGCCGGTGGGCAGCAGCAGCCCGGCGCCCGAAACGCCAAGGCTCGCCGTGCCGGGAAAGTCCACCTGCTGCTGCTTCTGCCGGAAGGTCAGCTTGTCGCGCTGGGGCGCGGGGTTGAACACGCCGTGCCAGTTGGTGCCTTCCACGGCTGTTTCCAGCTCTGCGCCGCTGAGGCCGGCTGCATAGAGCCCGCCGATGACCGCGCCCATCGAGGTGCCCACCACAATGTCGGGCCGGATGCCCATGGCTTCCAGCTCCTGGATCGCGCCGACATGCGAAAGCCCCAGCGCCCCGCCGCCAGAGAGGACCAGTGCCACCTTGGGCCGCGCCGTTTCCGCCTCGGGCGCTTCCTGCGCCGTGCCAATCCCGGCAAACAGGAGGATGGCGGCCAGGAGGGCCACCTGCCGGGCAAGCCGGGCGGGCGCATTCTGGGAGACTGTCTGCATCATCGCGCGATCCTCTTGCCAGTTTCGTGGCGGCGCAAGAGGGATCGCTGGTTGGGCGTGGTGGTTCGGGAGAGATTTGAACTCTCGACCTCGCGATTATGAGTCGCGCGCTCTAACCAACTGAGCTACCGAACCTGAGCGCCGCATCAGCGAAGGCGCCTGATACACATTGGAGACGGGGCGCGCAAGCACCCTATCCTGCAAGCTCTGCGACATGATCTGCGATCGAGAGCGAAGAGGTCAGTCCCGGGCTTTCGATCCCCAGAAGGTTAATCAGGCCCGGGCTGCCATGGGTCTCTTCCCCCTCGATCCGGAAATCCCCGGACGGCGCCCCCCGGGGCACGATTTTTGGCCGGATACCGGCATAATCGGGCGTCAGCCGGTCAAGCGTCAGGCCGGGCCAGTAGCGGCTGACTTCAGCCTGGAAGACCGCCGCCCGCGCCGGGTCCACGCGGTAATCGAAGGGCGGGGAGGCCCCCTCGGGCAGCCATTCGGCGTCAGGCCCGAGCTTGCCGCGCCCGCCGAGGTCTATGGTCAGGTGCAGGCCAAGGCTGGCGGCGGTGGGCATGGGGTAGATCAGCCGGGAGAAGGGCGCGCGGCCGGTGATGCCGAAATAGCTGCCTTTGACGAAGTATTGACCGGGCAGACCGGCGGTGTGGGGGCCGGTCAGGGTGGCGGCGATCTGCGGGGCATAATGGCCGCCGGCATTGACCACGCAGCGGGCGCGAATGGTGGCCGGAGTGTCCCCCCCTGTCTCAAGACGGACGTGGTCTGTCTCGATGGCGCCCGAAATGACCGGGGTATTGAAGGCTATTGACCCGCCCGCGTCTTCTAGCTCGCCCTGCAGAGCGAGGAAATAGGCATGGCTGTCAAAGATGCCGGAGACCGGGGAATGAAGGGCGGCGGCCACATCCGGGCTGAGGGCGGGCTCCATACCCCGCGCCTCGGCCCCGTCGATGAGGCGCAGGTCCTCCACCCCGTTGGCCTGCGCCCGTGCCAGGATCGTGCTGAGCTCACCCGCTTCGCCCGCGCCGATGGCCACCACCAGCTTGCCGCAGCGCTTCACCGCCACGCCATGGGCGTCGAGATAGCTGTAGAGCATCCGCCGGCCATTGACGCAGTGGCGCGCCTTCAGGCTGCCGGTGGCGTAGTAGAGCCCGGCATGGATCACTTCGGAATTGCGCGACGACGTGTGCATCGCGATCTGCTCTTCCGCTTCCAGCACGATGACCTCCCGGCCGGCGCGGGCGAGCGCCCGCCCGCAGGCAAGTCCGATCACGCCTGCCCCGATGATCACCACATCTGCTTCGAAGCTGTCTGCCATATTGATGCCGCTCGCGGGAAACCCAGATTGAGAGTAGTATCAACTCATATGCCCGTCCGCACCTTGATTCTGTTTGCATTTGCCCTGCTGGCAGCTCTGCCGGCCTCGGCAGACTTTCGCGCGGCCTCAGACGCGTTCCGGACAGGCCAGTATGACCGGGCCTTTACCGAGGCCGGGCGGGAGCAGACCGCCGATGCCCATGCCTTCCGTGCCCGCGCGCTGCTCGCCAAGGCGATGGGCGGCGACGAGGAGCCCCCGCGCAGCCTGATTGATCAGGCGCTGTCGGAGGCGGAAACCGCGCTGACGATCACGCCCGGCCATGCCGAAGGGCGCCTCCAGAAAGCCATTGCGCTGTCGCTCATCCTGCGGCCGATGAGCCTCAATGAGGCGCGCAGGACCGGATATGGAGAGCTTTCCAAGGCCCTCGCCGAAGGGGTTCTGGTGGATGAGCCCACCAACCATTATGCTCATGGCTTCCTCGCTGTCTGGCATGTCGAGGTAGAGCGCCGGGGCGGACGGATTGGCGCGGCGGTAATGGGCGCCAGCCTCAAGGCCGGGCGCGGCCATTACGCGGAGGCCGTTCGCCTTGCGCCGGATGATATCGGCCTGCGCTGGCAATGGGCCCGGGCGCTGGCGGCGCTCGACGCGAAAAAGCATCGCGGCGACATTGACAGCGCCCTGGAGGCCGCCGTCGGCACAGAGCCGGCCACGGACCTTGACCGGGTAATGAAGGGCAGGGCGGCAGACCTGCTCGACGCGCTCATCCAGACGCCTGCGAGAGACGTTGAGCGCCTCGCGCGCGCCCTGCACTAGGGCCGCGGGCGCTACTCCGCCGGGACGGCCTCAAGATGGGCTTCCTGTTCGGAGAGGAAGCGTTCTGCGTCGAGCGCAGCCATGCAGCCCATGCCCGCAGCGGTGACGGCCTGGCGATAGGTTTCGTCGGTGACGTCGCCGGCGGCGAAGACGCCGGGGATGGCGGTGCGCGGTGAGCCGGGCTCGGTGATCAGATAACCATTCTCGCGCATCGGCAGCTTGCCCACGAACAGCTCCGTGGAGGGCGAATGGCCGATGGCGACGAAGACGCCGTGCACAGCCAGCTCGCGGATGGCGCCGGTGGTCACATCCCGAATGCGCGCAGCGGTCACGCCGAGGGGATTTTCATCGCCGACCACTTCTTCGAGCGCGTGGTTCCAGATCACTTCGACCTTGGGATTCTTGAAGAGGCGATCCTGCAGGATTTTCTCGGCGCGGAAATGGTCGCGGCGGTGGATGACGGTGACCTTGGAGGCAAAGTTCGTCAGGAACAGCGCCTCTTCGACGGCCGTGTTGCCCCCGCCGATGACGAGCACTTCCTTGCCGCGATAGAAGAACCCGTCGCAGGTGGCGCAGGCCGAAACGCCGAAACCCTTGAACTTCTCCTCGCTGGGAAGATCCAGCCACCGGGCCTGGGCGCCGGTGGAAATGATAACTGAATCAGCGGTATAGACCGTGCCGCTCTCGCCGACAGCCGAGAAGGGACGGGTTTCGAAATCGACTGAAGCTATGTGGTCATTGGCGACTTTTGCGCCCATCTTTTCGGCGTGTTCCTGCATCTTCACCATGAGCTCTGGCCCCTGGATGTGCGATTCGCCCGGCCAGTTTTCGACTTCTGTGGTGATGGTCAGCTGCCCGCCGGGCTGCATGCCGGTGACGACGAGCGTGTCGCGCAGGGCGCGGGCGGCGTAGACGGCGGCGGTCCAGCCGGCCGGGCCTGATCCGATGATCAGGATTTCGGCGTGTTGTGTCTCGACCATCTCATGCCTCCTTGAAGCGCCTTTACCGGGCAATGACAGCCCATATGGGGCGTCTCGCCCGAGGGTTAAAGCGCTGCGAGGCCGGCTGCAAGGCAGCTATTCAGGCGTGGACACAATCTCGACGGTGGCGTGGGAGACTTTGAAGGCTTCGGCGAGGCGGGCCTTGACCTGGCGGCGGAGGGTTTCGGGATTTGAGCCCGGCAGGGCGGTGATTTCGAGCGTCACCAGGGGGCGCGATTCGGTCAAAGACCACGCATGGACATGACTGACCCGGGACACGCCGGGGACATTCCCGGACAAATCCTGGACAATCTCGGCCACGGAAAGCCCTTCGGGGGTCCCCTCCAGCAGGATGTGGCCAGACTGGCGCATGATGCGCACGCCGGCAAAGATCACCAGCCCGGCGACGAGCGCCGAGAGAATCGGATCGGCCGGCATCCACCCCGTCCACAGAATGATGCCGGCGGCCAGAATGGCGGCGACCGAGCCGAGCAGGTCTCCGGCGACATGCCAGAGGGCGCCGCGCATGTTGAGGTCTTCCCGGTCGCCGCCATGCAGGACGGCGAAGGCGGCGATGTTGACCAGGAGGCCGCCGGCCGCGATCAGCAGCATCAGCCCGCCCATCACCTCGACCGGGGCGAGCAAACGCTGCACTGCTTCCCAGATGATCCAGGCGCCCAGCAGGATGAGGAGGACGCCATTGGTGAAGGCGGCGAGGATCTTCATCCGCGCAAAGCCGTAGGAGCGGTGGGGATCGGCGGGGCGTTCGGCAAGCTTGTAGCCGATCCAGGCGAGGACCAGCGAGCCCGCATC
Source organism: Hyphomonas sp. (assembly GCA_046291585.1). Taxonomy (GTDB): domain Bacteria; phylum Pseudomonadota; class Alphaproteobacteria; order Caulobacterales; family Hyphomonadaceae; genus Hyphomonas. Next base: position 3,384 of record JBKBRT010000084.1, on the reverse strand, counting down.
GGTGAACATATGCGCGGCATCTGCCAGCAAAGCGAGGGAGCCGGAGATCAGGCCGCCGGCGACCTCGGCCAGCATGAAGCTGGCGGTCAGCACTGCCGCGATGGCGACCCGGCGGCGCGAGTCGGCGCTGGTCATGTCGGCATGATGCTCATGCGAATGGCCGGCATGGCTGTGGTCGTGGTCATGCCCATGCCCATGGCCATGACTGTGATCATGATCATGCGCGCCGGGATCGGACGGGCAATCGAGCCCCGCCCTTTCGGCAGGGCCGTGGGCGTGATCATGATCGCGGTCAGGATCATGGGATTTGATGCCGGAGGCGCCCGGGGCGGGGGGATGTGCGTGAGATTTGGTCATGTTGGGGGCAGGCGTGGCGCCTTCCTGCGGGGAAATCAATTCATGCGTAATAGCATAACCTTGTTTACCTTGCGTCGTTGTTGCGGCGTTTGTTCTGCCCGCTAGGGTCTCCTCAAAAGAAAATGCCCCCGGGGAGTATCAGACCATGAACATGCCGCGTCTCCGCCAATTGGTGATCGCTGCGCGCAGCCTGAAGACCGCTGACCAGCTGGCCGAGCTTCTCGGGCTGGGAGAACCCTTCATTGACACCGGTGTCGAGGAGTTCGGCCTCGTCAACCGCGTGTTCCCGATCGGGGACCAGTTCCTCGAAGTCGTGGTGCCCACCCGCGACAAGGCGCCCGCCGCCCGCTTCATCGAGCGGGGCGGGGAGGGAGGCTATATGGCGATCTTCCAGACCGATGACCTGGCCGCCGCGCGCGCGCGGATCGACAAGCTGGGCGTGCGGCGCGTGTGGAATGTGGACCTGGACGACATCGCCGCGAGCCATCTTCATCCCGCCGATGTGGGGGGCGCGATTGTCTCCATCGACGAGGCGCGCCCGGCGGCGAGTTGGCGCTGGGCGGGGCCGGGCTGGCAGAAACGGGCAAAGCCGGGGGCCTTGCGCGGCGCGGTGCTGGCGGGGCCAGACCCCGAAGGCATGGCGGCGCACTGGGCCGATATTCTGGACGTGCCCAAAGGGCGGCGTTACCTGCGCATTGCCGACGAGGCGGGCATCGAATTCCGTCAGGGCCCGGAGGAGCGACTGATCCAGTTCCAGATCGCGCTGAAGGAGCCGCGGGTGATCCTGCAACGGGCGCGCGGCATGAACCTCTGCGTGGTCGACAAGGTGGTGAAGATTGCCGGGTTGGGGCTGGAGCTGCAGGCGCTTTAGGGGCTCTACCGCTCTCCCCCGCGCAGGCGGGGGTCTCGCACGGCACTTCGCACTTCCAATCCTCTCGAGATCCCCGCCTGCGCGGGGATGAGCGGGGGTAGGTTGGAGATAGGTTTCAGCCAGCACGATTGGCCGGACGCAGCTTGGGCTGGCCGGTGTGCTGAGCTTAGTTCGGAATCAGGTGAAAGCTAGGAGGTGTCGGCGTGCGGGGTGAGGGCAGATGCCCCCTTCGTCAGTCCGCTGCGCGGCCTGCCACTTCCCCCGCTTGCGCAGGGGAAGATAACCGCGCGTGCCTCAATGCAAAGCCCTGCTGGAATGGCGGTTGCCCAAGCTGGATCATCCCAGGCTTTGCGTGTGGGGGAAAGTGGTCGGTAGGCGGAGGGGCTGGGCGCGGGATCGCCGTAGTAGGTGATGTCGATGCCGCCCCACCAGTGGACCTGGACCAGCACATCGCAATTTCCGTGCGCGTCCATCTGATCGGCGACGCGCAGCAGATACCAGAACACCACCGGCCAGAAGATCGGCAGCACGGCGTCAAAGTATCCGGCGAAGACCGGATGTTTTCGGACGCGGTGAAGGGCGGCGAGGTTGATCATGGGGCGGAGGATACGCCCGGCGGGGGTGGGGGTGGAGAAGGTTTTGGGGGATATTTTGTAAGCGGTTGATTGGGCTGGGGATTTTGTTGGTGGAGCGGGTTGGGATTGTTGAATAGGCTTTATTTTTACTGAGCGGTGCCCCACCCGCTGCTCGGGCAATCGCAGTGCGATTGCTTATCCTCGCAGCCCCCATAGTCATGGGGAGGGGACCTGTGGTGCGTGGGTAGGGGTAGCTCTCCGGCTCATGCGAGCGGGCGGTGAGAAGTTTTGGTCAGAAATGATGAACCCCTGAAACCATTGGCTTCAGGGGCTCGATCCTATTGAAAAAGCAGGAAATGCCTTATGCGACGCGCTCGACCATCATGTGCTTGATCTTGGCGATGGCCTCGGCGGGGTTGAGGCCCTTGGGGCAGACCTGCGTGCAGTTCATGATCGTGTGGCAGCGATAGAGTTTGAAGGGATCTTCCAGATCGTCAAGGCGTTCGCCGGTGGCTTCGTCGCGGCTGTCGATCAGCCAGCGGTAAGCCTGGAGCAGGGCAGCCGGGCCAAGATACTTGTCGCCATTCCACCAGTAGGACGGGCAGGAGGTGGAGCAGGAGGCGCACAGGATGCACTCATAGAGGCCATCCAGCTTGGTGCGGTCTTGGGCTGACTGGCGCCATTCCTTCTCCGGCGTGGGCGTGGAGGTTTTGAGGAAGGGCTGCACATAGGCGTGCTGGGCGTAGAAGTTTGTAAGGTCCGGGATCAGATCCTTGACGACCGGCTGGTGGGGCAGGGGCGCAATGACCACCTCGCCCGAAGGCAGCTCTTCAAAGCCCTTGGTGCAGGCGATGGTGTTGCGCCCGGCAATGTTCATCGCGCAGGAGCCGCATACGCCTTCGCGGCAGGAGCGGCGGAAGGCGAGGGTCGGGTCGATATTGTTCTTGATGTAGATCAGCACGTCGAGGATCATCGTGCCGGCGCGGTCCATATCCACCCAATAGGTGTCCCAGCGCGGATTGCCCTCTTCTTCAGGGCTGAAGCGATAAATGCGGAACGCGCGCAGGTTGGTCGCGCCCTGGGGCTTGGGCCAAGTCTTGCCTTTCTTGACCTTCGAATTCTGGGGAAGGGTGAGCTGTACCATGTCTTCAATTCCCTCGGGCTTGTGCGTGCCGTCTTTACTCTGTTGCCTTGCGGCGCGCTGTGATCACCGCGCCATCTGTTATGCTAAATCCGAAACCGTATCCGCCCTGGCTCATCACACCCTTTTCCGAATGGCCGCTGACGGACGGCAATATGGAAATGATGTCGTAGCCTTCTTCATGCAACGCGTTGCAGGCAGTTTCGATAAGGGCGGCCAGTTCGCCGATATCCGCCTGATGCGGATCGTCGACCAGTTTTTTGCCCCTGCCGAGAAGTTTCTTTTCTTCCTTCTTCAGTTTCCCGGCGCGAACCCAGATAGTCTTGTAGGGGGTCATCTGGGCACCGCGCCGGTCTTGATGGTCAAGTAATCAGTATACCCGCGCTTTTGGCTTGATGTACTCGATCTCGTTGGAGAGCGTGTATTCGTGGACCGGGCGG
>JBKBRT010000275.1:0-2729 GCA_046291585.1 Hyphomonas sp. | reverse complement strand
AACCCCAGCCAGAGAACACCCCTCTGTGCGCGCTGCCGGAAACAGGCCGTGGCCGCCGAGTATCGCCCCTTCTGCTCCAAACGCTGCGCGGACGCGGATCTGGGCCAGTGGCTCAAAGGGGGATATGTCATCCCCGGCGCCGCTGCCGAACAGGCGGATGACACGGCCGGCCCGGGCGCCGCTGAAGATGACACAGATTCCCACTGATTTGGGCGTAGACAAGCCCTGCTGCCTTCGTTAAGTAGCCGCTTCCCCGTTCGGCCCGCCCGGGTAGCTCAGGGGTAGAGCAGCGGATTGAAAATCCGCGTGTCGGTGGTTCGATTCCGCCCCCGGGCACCATTTCCCCCTTCCAGCGACGTCCGCAGGTGGAACAGAGTTCATGTATTGAGATCAAAGGCGTTTCTCCGCGCCATCTGGATGGGTTGCGTTTCTATTTGCGCCACCAGGCCAAGCATCAATCTCTGGCAGGGACTCCAAGGTTTTCGATTCTAGAGCTTTGCGGACGCGCCATAAATTTCCGCTTCGTTTTTCAGGATACCCTCTGCGGCGCCTCTCAGAGAGACGGCGAGTGCGGAAAGGCTGGCCGCGAGAGGAGAGGTATCCCGCCACACGAGCGAGATATCACGCCGGGCCAAAGAATGATCGATCATCCGGATATTCAATCCTCGGTCCCGGCGCGCTTCGGAGAGGGCATAGAGGCTCGGCAATATCGCAACGCCGGCCCCCATCTGTGACATCAGCCGGATAGCATCCAGCGATGTCCCCTCATACTCGGAGCTCACCACTGCGCCCGATGCCGTCGCCAGATCCTGCGTAATCGCGCTGAGCCGGTGCCCCTGGCCCAGGGTCAACAGCGGCCGATCTTTCAATGCCTCCAGTGAGACAGGGCCTTCTGCTTGCGCCAGAGCATCCTCAGGCGGCGCGCAGACATAAAGCCGCTCCGTAAACAGATGTATATGTGCCGCCTCCTGATGATCTGCAGGCGTCGAAATGACTGTATCGAAAAGACCCGCCTGAAGGTGGTCGTCGAGGTCCACCGTCCGTTCCTCCCGAACACTGAGGCGAAGACCGGGAAAGCGTGCACGCAACTCCCCCGTCGCCTGTGGCAAAAGGTATGGTCCAACGGTTGGCAGGACGCCCAGACGCAGACGGCCGGAAAGATCGGCGCGGCCCAGTTTGGCCACGGCCCGCAAATCCTCCACATCCCGTAGAATATTGCGCGCACGTCTGACCAGTTCTTCGCCCGCTGGCGTCAGGAGCGCGCCGCGACGCGAGCGCTCGATCAGGATAACCCCCAGACCCGCCTCCATTTCGGCAACCTGGGCGGACAGACTTGGCTGGCTGACATTCACCAGCCGGGCCGCGTCCCCGAACTTGCCGGTTTCGGCGATGGCGATGAGATATTGCATCTGACGAAGGGTCGGGCGCATTTGATACTTTTATCCTATTGATCTGACAGAATACTTAGATTGGAGCTATTCTGATTCAACCCCATCTCCGTGTTGAGCCGATAAGCGGCTCTGTCACAGGAGATAAAAATGACCCCTCACCTCCCATCCTCCGGCACTCCCGGCACCGGTGGGTCCGCGATCCCTCCCCTGCCTGCCCCGTCTGGGCCGAGCGCATTCCGGTTCAGCCGGGAAGACCGGCGCGCCTGGCGACGCCGCCGCCGAAACCGGGATCTGCGCCAGGAAGCTCTGAAGGCTCGTTGAGATGATTTCACCTGCTGATTTTGAGATTCTGTTTCAACCGGCACAGACCGAGCCACCGGCAAGTCGCCGACCGGAGCAGCCCCGCCCCCTTAAACGCCTCCCGAAGGGGCGGGGCGCTGCTCGGCGCCCCTCCGGCCCGGCCGGAAGTCCGTGAACACACCGCCACCGGCAGCGTCCCTGCCGGTGGCTTTTTTTCGTGCGCCAAACCTTTTCGCTTTCGAGCGGATCAGAAACGACCCGGGCGCAAGACCCGGACTTCGCCGACACTCAACACGCCGATATGGCTACCCAACAGGCGCTCGATTTCCGCAAGGGCGGCATCAACACGCGCCTGCGTTCCGATAGACACGATCACCACCATGCCACTGGAGGCAGACATGTCGGTGTCCCGGCTCCAGTGGGTATCCCCGCCAAAGCCGGAAATCGCGGGAAGCACCGTATACCCCGTTAAACCTGCCTCTTCCAGAATCCGGCAGGCTCTGGGGGCTGCCATCCTTTCAATGATCAGTTCACAGCGATACCGTACATGCATCTTCAGACCGCTCCAGGAGAGATCATCCTCGCGAGCCAGATATATAACGGCAGACCGAGAATGAGATTGAAGGGAAACGTAATTCCAAGCGACAGAGTCAGATAAACGGACGGTTTGGCTTTGGGCAAGGCAAGCCGCATGGCCGCGGGGACGGCGATATAGGAGGCCGAGGCTGCCAATGTTATCAGCACCGCCGCGTCTCCCGCTGGCATTCGGTTGAGGACCGCAACGCCCGCTGCCAGACATGCCGACACCAGAGGCATGTAGAGTCCAAAGGCGACTGTACCGGGGCCCAGCTGACGCCAGCCATTGCGCAGCCCGCGTCCCGCCGAAAGCCCCATATCGAGAAGGAAAAGACAGAGCGCCCCCTGGAACGGATCTACGAAAAAGGGAGCTACCGATTTCATCCCGGCTTCACCGGTGATCCAACCGATGATCAGCGCGCCCAGAAGCACAACCACCGAGGCGTTCAAAAGCACCTCACG
>JBKBRT010000083.1:0-12114 GCA_046291585.1 Hyphomonas sp. | reverse complement strand
AGAGGCCGGGCAAGAGCGGGCGACCAGCTGCCGGCGGCGAGCACGAAGGCGTCCGCGTCCACGGCCTCTCCGGCAATCCGGGCGCGCACACGGCCGCCGCTTTCGGAAAGCGCACCGACCGAGGTGTTCCAGCGGTACTTCACGCCGAGAGATTCTGCGATGGCGGCGAGCGCGGTGGTAAACTTGAAACAGTCGCCGGTTTCATCACCCGGCAGACGCAGACCGCCGATGATGGGATCTGCGGCGTGGGCGAGACCTGGCTCTGCGCGGTGGCAGCCTTGCCGGTCAAGCAGCTCGAAATCGATGCCGCCTGATGTCAGGACTTCGATGTCTCGCGCAGCGGCGTCATATTGCTTTTGTGTACGGAAGAGTTGGAGGGTGCCGAGAGACCTGTGGTCATACTCTATCCCTTCTGAAGCGCGCAGGTCCCGCAGCATATCCCGGCTGTATGTAGCCAGTCGCACCATCTTTGCCTTGTTGGCGGCGTAACGCGCGGGTGTACAGTTGCGCAACATGGCGAGGCCCCAGGCGACCATGGCCGGGCTCAGCTGCTGATACTGGATGATCAGCGGGGCGTGTTCCATGAACAGCCATTTCAGAGCTTTGGCCGGAACATCCGGTGAGGCCCAGGGCGAGGCGTAGCCCGGTGAAATTTCGCCGGCATTGGCAAAGCTTGTTTCCAGCGCGGGCCCGCTCATACGGTCTATCACGGTCACGTCATGGCCATCGCGCGCGGCATAGTAAGCCGTTGTGATACCGATGATGCCGGCGCCCAGAATGACAACTTTCATAACTGCGTCTCTTCTCCGCCTAAGGACGGGTTGTTAACATAGCTGCGGGCAAAGCGGCGCCCGAGTCCGGTGAGGATTTCGTGCGGGGTCGTGTTCAGCTGGCTGGCAAGATCGGACACGGATTGATACGGGCCGATGAGCTCGACACAGTCGCCCGGACGAATACGCTCTTCAGAAAGGCCGGTGACGTCCACCATGCAGCTGTCCATCGAGATGCGCCCCAGGATGGGCAGGCGGTGACCGGCAAACCAGGCGGCGCCCTTGCTGCTCAGCGCGCGGGGCCAGCCGTCAGCGTAGCCTGCCGAAAGCGTCGCCAGGCGGAGGGGGCGGTCTGCGATATGATCGAAGCCATAGCCGACCCCGGTGCCCGCCGGTATGTCACGCAGCTGAATCACACGCGCCTCAAGGCGAAGGGCGGCGTCCATATCCGGCACGCCGCGCGTTCCCGGATCAACGCCATAGAGGATGAGACCGGGGCGCAGCACGCCGCCGGCCGCTTCGGGCAGAAACATCGCGGCCGCGGAATTGGCAAGGGAGCGCGGAACCGATGGCAGGCGCGCCGTAAAGCGCGCAAAGCTGCGTATCTGGTTTGCGTTGGCGGGCGCGGCAGGGGTGTCTGCGCAAGCCAGGTGTGTCATCAGCAGGCAAACATTCACCTGTCCCGCAAAGTCCGGCCAGTCGAGGATCTCTTCAAGATCGGCCTCACTGAGGCCGAGGCGAGACATGCCGGTATCGGCCTGCAGCGCGGCAGGGGCGGCGCGGGCCCTATCAACCGCAAGGGAATACCAGGCGCGCGCCTGTTCGGGCGTACTCAATACCGGAATTACGCCCGCCTCCGCGCAGCGTCGCTCGTCACCTGGAGCAATTCCGTTCAGCACAAAGATCGATACGCCGGGCGGCAGGAGTGGCTTGAGCGTCAGCGCCTCGGCAAGATGCGCAACGAAGAAGTCCTGCGCCCCCTGCCCGGCCAGCATCGGTGCGATCTGCGCTGCGCCGAGACCGTAGGCGTCCGCTTTCACCATAGCGCCGACGCGCGCCGCCGGATGCATTGCGCGCAGGCGGCGATAGTTGGCGGCGATGGCGCCCATATCAATTGTCAGCCGGCCGGCCTCATCCGCAGACGGATGCCAGGTGCTCATCTGCTCAGTCTGGTAATGAGGCGCCGGCGCGGCTGCCTCAGTGACCATCCGTAAGCAGACCCAGGATCGCCAGTTTTTCGATGCGGGGCAGCGTGCCGGCGTCGCGCACGAATTTGAAGGCGTCGCCTGCAACGTCAACCGTGTGGTCGATGTCAGCCTCGGTCATGGCAGCGCAGATAAACATGTTGTGCCAGGGGTGGAAGTAGACGCCGCGCTTCATCAGGGCGTCGTTCCACGCGTAGCCTTTGGAATAACCCGGATCTTCTTCAAACATGATGAGCGGCATTTCGGCCGGGCCGGTCTGGCGCAGCGCAAAGCCGTGACGGTTTGCAGCTTCATCGAGCCCTGCGCGCAGGCGCTGGCCGAGGGCCTGGGTGCGTTCGAGATAGTCGGTTTCGCGGATGAGGCGGAGGGTTTCAAGGCTCGCGGCCATCGGGGCGGCAGAGAACCAGAAAGAGCCGGTGGCGTAGATGGTCGCGGCGGCGTTGCGGGCTTTTTCGGCGCCGAGCAATGCCGAGATGGGATGACCATTGGCGATGGCCTTGCCCCAGCTGGAGAGATCCGGCTTCACACCAACGCGGGCCCAGCTGGAATCGCGGGCCAGGCGGAAACCGGCGCGGACATCATCAACGATCAGGAGCGCGTCATTCTCATCACAGAGTTCGCGGGCGCGGCGGGCGTATTCCGTTGTCGGATCTTCCTGATCGACGAAGGTGTCGTGCTTGATCGGCGAGGCGAAAATGGCGGCGAGATCATCACCGGCTTTGCGGACAGCTTCTTCGAGGCTGGCGACGTCGTTATACGTATAGAAGACCTGATTGGCGCGGTCTGACGGGGCCGTGCCGTTTTTCACCGGCGTGCACCAGGGGGCGGCGCCGTGATAGGCGCCCTTGGCGAGGACGATGGTGTTCTTGCGGGTGAAGTTGCGCGCGACCATCATGGCCATCGTGGTGGCGTCCGTACCGTTCTTGCAGAACATGGCCCAATCGGCATGGGAGACCAGCGCGGTCATCTGTTCGGCGAGGTCCACCATCAGGCCGGCCGGGCCCGTCATGGTGTCGCCCTTCTTCAGCTGGCTGATATAAGCCGCGTCGATGCTTTCATGGCCATAGCCAAAGAGATTTGGGCCGTATCCGCACATATAGTCGATGTAGCGGTTTCCATCGGCATCCCACAGATAGGCGCCCGCGGCGCGGTCGAAGAATTGGGGATAATCGTCTGGCAGGAGGCGGACGGACTGGTGGCCGTACATGCCGCCCGGAATGACCGCTTCGGCCCGTTCACGCAAAGCCTTGTCCACTGAGTTCGTCCACATATTGCCCTCGCCAATTTTGCCGATAAGATAGTTTTGACTATCTTACTTAAGACCGATATGGACGCAAGGTAAATTCGGGAGGGAAAAGAATGAAACTTGATCTGCTATGCGTGGGCTTGACGACGCTGGATGTTGTGGGCCGGCCGATCACGGAAATTCCGAAGGACGAAGGCGGACGGCTGATCGAACAGATTGCCTGCGCGCCGGCGGGGACGGCGGCGGGCGCGGCCTGTGTCGCCGCGCGCCTCGGGCTGAAGGCCGGCGTGGCGGGCGCGATTGGCAGCGACCTGACCGGCAAGTTCGTACGCTTCGCGCTGGAAGATGGCGGGGTGGATACCCGCCTCCTGCAGACACTCGACGGCTATCCCACGTCTACGACAATCCTTCCTATTGATCATCAGGGCCACCGCCCGACGCTGCATGCGCCGGGCGCGGGTTCTGTTCCGCCGCTGACGGACGCGCTGATGGCGGCCGCGGCAGATGTGCGCTGCCTGCATTATGCAGCCATTGGCGCGCCGACCTTTGATGGCGGGCCGGGCGAAAAACTTCTTGAGGCCGCCAAGGCGGGCGGGGCGGTGGTGACCTGCGATCTCATCGCGCCGAGACCGGACGCGAAAGAAGAGCTTAAACGCATCCTTCCCCATGTGGACTGGTTTCTGCCCAGCGCAGACGAAGCGCGGTTTCTGACCGGGATAGACGACCTGCAATCAGCCGCTGATGCCTTCGTTGCGATGGGCGCCAGGAACTGCGTCATCAAGGATGGCCGGCGCGGCGCGGTGATGGCGGCGGGAAAGCTGCGCGGGCGGGTGTCGGCGTTCAAGGTGGATGTGGTGGATACGACGACCTGCGGGGACTCGTTTTGTGCGGGGTTCATCACGGCGCATCTGAGGGGCTGGGATGATCTGGGCGCGCTGACATTTGCTTCGGCGACGGCGGCGATGGTGGCGCAGGGGCTGGCGACGTATGGTAAGCTGGAGAGCTTTCAGCAGGTGGAAGCGGCAATGAAAACCCTTCCGATTCAGGAGGCTGGCGCATGATGAGCGAGCAGGAAACAAAGCTGCGCGAGCAGGTGGTCGAGGTGATGGCGGCGATGGATGCGCGCGGCCTGAACCGGGGGACTTCGGGTAATGTGTCGGCGCGGCTGGGCGAGGATATGCTGGTGACGCCGACAGGGGTTCCGCCCTCGATGCTGAAGCCGGAACATATCGTGCGGATGGCGCCGGATGGCAGCTTTGACCCGGCGGGCATGAAGCCTTCCAGCGAGTGGCAGATGCACTGGAAACTGTTGCAGCTGCGCCAGGATGTGAACGCCGTGGTGCATTGCCATTCGCGCTTTGCGACGACACTCGCCTGCGCCAACAGGCCTATCCCTGCCCTGCACTATATGGTGGCCGTCAGCGGGGGGCCGTCTGTGCCGGTGGCGCCTTATGCGACGTTCGGATCGGCCGAGCTGGCGGAGGCCGTTTGCGAGACACTTTCGGGACAATTCGGGACACTTATGGCCAATCACGGACAGATTGTGGTCGCGCCGAGCCTAAAACAGGCGCTTCTGATCGCCGAAGAAATCGAGGAGCAGGCAGCCATCTATTGGGGCACGCTGGCCATCGGCGGACCGACGCTTCTGGCCGATGATGAGATGACGCGCATCGCTGACCGGTTCCGGTCCTATGGGCAGAAGAAGAAGCCGTAAGACCAAAGGTGCAGCCTCATTGCGCTTGCGCATATGGTAATGATAGCTACCATTAATCTGAAGTGATTGATGGGAGCCCCCTATGCTGGCCTGCTATACTGACCGCCTGAGCCTTCGCCCCGGCGAGACTTTTGCCCTTCATATCAGCGTGGAGAACGGCCCTTGCCGGCTGGAGATCGCGCGCGTCGGCAAGGCGCGCGAGATCGTTCATACGCAGGACGGGATCGTGGCGGGGCATCACCCGGCGCCGGAGGACGCAGACCGGAAGGGCTGTGGCTGGCCGGTGGCGCTGGAAGTGACGGCGGGGGCTGACTGGCGGACGGGGTATTATGACATCGCGCTGACCGATGTGGCGGGCGAAGTGACCCACCATTTCGTCTGCATCAAGCCGGCGGCGGGGACCACGGGGTCCAGGGCCGTGCTGGTGCTGGCGACGAACACTTACCATTCCTACAACTGGTGGGGCGGCGCGAACGCCTATTCCAATGTGACGGGGCTGATGACCGGCAAGGTGCCGTTTGATCAGGCGATGGATCAGGCGATTGGGGTTTCTTCCACCCAGCGCCCGTTCACGCAGATGATCATTGCTGCGCCGGACGACGCCCCGCGCCTGATCAACATGCGCTCGCGCGGTTTCAAGGAGAAGCCCTGGACGGCGGACCCGGACTGGATGCGCAGGCATCGCATCTCGCCCTATGATGGCTCGGCAGGTTTCCTCAACAAATGGGAACATGCCTTTGCGGCGTGGACGGAAGAAGAAGGCTACGCCTTCGATTATGTGACCGATTATGATCTGGATACGGACCCTGATCTTCTCTCGGCCTACACGTCTGCCTTCTTTGTGGGGCATTCGGAATACTGGTCCGGCAAGCAGCGCGAGCAGGTGGAGCGGTTTGTCGACGGGGGCAGCTATGCGGCGATCCTGTCGGGAAATACCTGCTTCTGGAAAGTGCGCTGGGAAGACGATGGCAAGACCTATGTGTGCCACAAATGGAAGGGCTTTGAAGCTGAAGACGTGGCCGATGCCGACGCGACGCATCTGTGGTCTCACCCCGCCTTCAAGGCGCCGGAAGCGGAGATCACGGGGCTGAGCTTCAATTTTGGCGGCTATCATCGCCTCGGCATGTGTGTCTCGCGCGGGTCTGCTGGATTTACCGTTTACAATGACAAGCACTGGGCGCTGGAAGGCACCGACCTTTTCTATGGCGATATCCTGGGCGGGGACGTTCCGCTGATCGGGTATGAGAGTGATGGGTGCCAGTTCGAGTTCGGCGCCGACGGCCTGCCCAAGGCGATCCCGCTGGGCGGGGTTCCGGAGAATCTCGAGATCATCGGCATTGCGCCGGTGACGCTGGGCGAGGATTCCAGCAGCGGCTATGCGCCGATGATCCCGCCCGAGAAGCTGGATGTGATTGCTGAGGTGATCCATGGCGACGGATCGCCCGCGATACAGCAGCGCGTGTTGCGCGGGCATGCGATGCTGGCGAGTTTCAAGCGCGGCAAGGGCGAGGTGTTCAACACCGGGACCACCGAATGGGCCCATGGCCTGGCGGCGCATGATCCGTTCGTCGAGACGATTACCCGGAATGTGATGAAGCGGTTTGGCGTGACGCAGGGCTGACGCGCCGCTTCCTCTGCCCACCTGTAAAAAATCGAAAGGCGCGGAAGGGATAAGCCCTCCGCGCCTTTCTTTTTTTGGCCCGCTCCGATCTGGGAGGAAACTTTAGATCAATCGGGGGCCTAGTCGGGTTCCTTGCCGCCGCCCTTCACGAAGAAGAGCAGCAGGAACCCTGCCGCAAACAGGACGGCGACGGGGATGAAGCCGGCCTGTTGCGAATGGAAGACAGCCGTGAAGATGCCCACGAACATGGGGCCCAGCCAGCTGGTGGAATTCCCCGCCAGCGCGGCCAGACCGAAGAAAGCCCCCATCTGGGAGGCCGGCGCGAGCCGCGTCAGCAACGTGCGGCTGGAGGACCAGGCCGCGATCTGGAAGACGAAACCGAGGAAGCCGAAGAAGACAAAGACGAGCTCTGGCAGCGTCGTGAACATCGGCGCATTCCAGATCGGCTGGGGATCTTCGACCGGCATGAACAGTATCTGCGCGGGCGCCGCCCCTATGATGCCGATGAGGCCGATGACGGAACCGGCGATCTCGATCTGGAAGGCGATCCGGGGCCCGAAGGTTTCGTCCAGCCAGCCGGCGAGGACGCCGCCGATGAGGCCCGCGACGCAGCCCAGAAGTCCGTAGACAAGCATTTCTGTGCCCGCCCAGCCCATGACGCCGGCCGCATAGACGCCGCAGAGGATGAGCAGCACGCCGCCGGCATCCTGCGCCAGTGTGCGGGCCAGGAGGTAGATCATCGCATCGGAGTTCTTTTTCCAGTGGCGGATGAGGAAGAAGAGCGCGCCGACGCCTGCCCGGACGGACGAGGCATTTGCCTTACCGCCGGATTTGGCCGCGTCCTTGCTGAAGAGAAACAGAGGGATGGCGCAGAGGCCAAATGTAAGCGCCACGAGGATGGGCACCATCCGGTCGGGCTCGCTGTTTTCCTTCGACAAGCCAAAGAGCGGCTGCTCCGGCAGCATCAGCGCCATCAGGATGAAGACGAGCAGAATGATCGATGTGACATTGCCGAGCGAGAGGGCAAGACCCGACGCCATCGGCCGCATGCGCGGGGTGGCCGCATAGGGCAGCATCGAGGAGAAGAGCACCTCGCCGCAGGAGAGCAGGATCGAGATCAGCCCGAGGATGCCCACAACAACCCAGGGCGAGAGGATCGCCCCGCCGGGCGCCGCGAACCAGAGCGACATCATCAGGGGAATGACCATCAGCGTGATCAGCGCAAGCCAGGGCTTGCGGGGGCCGAGGGTATCTACCGTTGCCCCGATAACCGGGGCAATGAAAGCAACCGTCAGACCCGAGATCATGCCCATCTGGGCGATCATCGCCTGCCCTTTCACGCCGTCGCCCACAACCAGGGTTGCGAAATACGGCGCGAAGAGGAAGCCGTTGACGAGGCCGATATAGGGGTCTCGCCCCGCCTGGTAGGTGGCCCATGACCAGGCGGAACGATCCAGCTTACGCGACCCCGAAACGGAGCCGGCAGCGGCGGGTGCCGCTTCCGGTCCGTCCACTGCCGGCATCAGGCCCATCTCAGTAGTTATAGCGCAGGAAGAGGCCAGCGCTGCGCGGGCGGGAGTAAGTCAGCAGGTCCACCCCAAGGCTGTCGATGGGGTTGGCCGAAGTGAGATAGGCCTCATCCGTCAGGTTGCGGCCCCAGAGACCCGCTTCGATGGTGCCATCGGGCGACATGACCGAAAGCTCCGCGCCGACGAGCCAGAGCTCAGGATCGGAGAGACGCTCACGCATCGTGCTGTCGAAATAGACCTTCGAGCGGTAGGACACGTCCACGCTGGGGGTGATCGTCACGCCGGTATCGGTCACGATGGTGTAGGCCGCGCGGCTGGTCAGGCTGTATTCGGGCGACTGGGGCATCTGGTTGCCGGTATAGTCGTCACCCAGAGAATTGTATTCTCCGTACTCGGCGTGCAGCCAGGCAAGGCCGAGCGAGAGATCGAGATTTTCGATCGGCATCGCGGTGAATTCGGCCTCTGCGCCATACATCTCGGCGCCGGCGGCGTTGTCGAGCACCTGGACGGTGAGACCGTTGCGCTCGACCGTCGAATAGGCCTGGATGTCCTGATAGTCATAGTAGAAGCCCGAGAGGTTCATCCGCAGGCGGTTGCCGAGGAGATCGCTCTTGGAGCCGATTTCGTAGGCGTTGACCGTCTCGTTTTCGTAGGGCTCGATCTGTTCGGCGCTGTCGGCGTTGCCGCCGAAGAAGCCACCGGATTTATAGCCGCGGCTATAGCTGGCATAGACGTTGGTGGTGTCGGTCAGATCGTATTTGAGGCCGACCTTGCCCGACCAGTCGCTGAAGGTCTTGCTGCCCTGGAACGAGAAGAGTGGCAGGACACCTTCGGCAAGCGTGGTGTAGTCCATCGACTTCTCGTCCGAAGACCAGCGCAGGCCGGTGGTGAGCACAAGACCGGGCGCGAGTTCATAATCGGCCTGGCCGAAGATGGCGTAGGTGTCCGTTTCCTGCGTGTACGGATAGCCGAGATAGATGACCGAGTCCCCGGGGCTCACACCCGTCGGGTTTTCCGGCGAGATGAACATCGGGCGCAGGATGCGCAGGATGTCATACGCGCTGTCGCTGGTGGTCGTGTCCTGCATGTAATAGCCGCCGACGACCCATTTCAGCCGGCCCTCATCCGAGGCAAGGCGCAGCTCCTGAGAGAACTGCTCCTGGGTGTTGTTGTAGAAGGCCTCGAGCATCTGCAGCGGGCTGGAATCGGTGTTCTCGTGCGCGCTGCGCTCGACATCCTGATAGGCCGTGATGGAGGTGAGCGTCAGATTGCCGATCTCGCGATCAATGGTGAGGGCAGCCGACCAGAGGTCGACCTTGTCCTTGCCTTCGACATCGCTGGTGATGGTGTAGGGGTCGCCGCTGGTGTCAGCAAAGCCGAGCGCGTCCGTGCAGAAGCCGCTGCGGAAGAAGGCCGGGGCGCAGACGCCGTCCGGGCCGGCAGCGGAAGGATCCGCCGGGAAAAGCTGGCGCGATTTTGGCTGCACAGCGCCGCCGCGGTTGGCGAAGGTGTTGACCGTGAAGAGGACGTCCGTGAGGTCGTCCGGGGTGAACAGCAGCGAGCCGCGCAGGGCGTAACGCTCGGCATTGTTCACCTTGCTGCCGGTGACCGCGTTGGTGCTGTAGCCGTCATCTTCCGCGTACTGGCCAGCGATGCGGAAGGCGAGCTTGTCGCCGATGATGGGGCCGCCATACGCTGCATTCGCTTCAACCGAGCCGAAATTGCCGAGCTCGATCGAAGCTGTGCCTTCGGGCGAGAAGGTCGGGCGTTTGGAGATGACGTTGATGGCGCCGCCGGTGGTGTTGCGGCCGTAAAGCGTGCCTTGCGGGCCGCGCAGAACTTCAATCCGGTCAAGGTCGTAGAAGGTCGAGAACTGGGCAAGCGGCGAGCCGATATAGACGCCGTCCGCATAGAGGCCGACACCGCTGGAGGAGGTCGGGTTGAAGTCGTTAAGACCGGCGCCGCGAATGAAGATTTTCGGGTTTGCGGCGGCGTCAGCTGCGGCAATGCGCAGGCCGGGCGCGAGATTGTCGAGCGAGGTGATGTCAGTGACGCGCTGTTTCTCGAGCATCGCGGAGGACAGGGCCGTAATCGCAATCGGCACGTCCTGGACATTCTCAGAGCGCTTCTGCGCCGTGACAACAATACTCTCCAGACGGCGCGACGAGGCGTCTTCCGGTGCTTCCGTTTCGGTCTGAGCAACCGCAGTGCCCGTCAACAGGAGCGCAGCTGCGCTCGTACCGATCAAAAGAGACCTCATCGCAGAATCCTTTCTTTCCATCCCAGTTCAGGGGCGAATGGATAGCGATCACTACTACTTTTACAATAGCTTTAATTACCGTTTTATGATGTTTGCTGTATAGGGACGCAGAATTAAGCATTTGAAGACCGGGGAACGCCGAAGAAATGAGCAGCCCAAAGAAAGAGACTGCCCGCAAGGCCGCCGATCCCATGCAGGTGGTGACGGCAACCAAACAGCAGCCCCAGCAGGCGCGCGCGCAGGATACTTTCGAGCTGATCCTTGATACGGCCGGCCGGCTTCTGGACGAGGTGGGTCTGGAGCGGCTCTCGACGAACCTGGTCTGCCGGCGCGCTGGGCTCTCCCCACCGGCGCTCTACCGCTACTTCCCCAACAAGTATGCCATCCTGAGGGAGCTTGGCGACCGGCTGATGGCGCTGCAGGACCAGGCGGTGCTCGACTGGATCGAGGAAGGCGGACTAGCGGCCACGACGTTCGAGGAAGAGGTGGCCAGCAATGTGCGCCTGCAGGAGCGCGTCAACGACATCACGCGCCAGTTTCCCGGCAACATCTATGTACTGCGCGCGCTGCGGGCGATCCCGATCCTGCGGGAGGTGCGTATGGCGTCCAGCGAGATGGTGGCCGAGAAGATTGCCGACACCATGATCGCCAATGGACACAAAGCCTCCCGCGACCGGCTGATCGCCTCAGCGCGGCTGACGACCGAGCTTGCCTACAGCGCCATGGAGATGGTGCTCGAGGAGCCAACGCGCGACGCGCATCAGATCTGCACGGATGTGTCCACGATGATCGTGACGCATTACGCCCAGCTGAAAGGCTGAGCGCGGGCCCCTCGCCTATTTGAAAGCGCAGCCTTCTTTCACGCCGAACATCTTGAAGATCAGGGCCGCCGGGCAAAATCCCGTAATGGACGCCTGCAGCATATTGAGGCCGGCGAAGCCCGTGAGCAGGTACCAGTAGGGCGAGGCGAAATAGCCCAGCACAAGGCCCGCAAGGACAACGAGCCCGGCAAAGGCAAGAACGGCGCGGTCGAGATTCATTTGGAGTTACTCCGTTTGAGGATCAGTTGGAAGTTGGCGCAAGGCCGAACACGCCGCGCACCCAGCGCTCCAGCGCCGCCCCGCCGGGGGCGCCGGCCTGGTTGGCCAGTTCGCGTCCACCCTGCCAGGCAATCAGTGTTGGCACGCCCCGGATATTGAGGCGGATGGCAGCGTCGGGATGTTGTTCGGTATTGATCTTGTAGAAGCGCACCTCGCCCTGAAGGCGCCCGGCGGCCGCCTCGTAATGGGGCGCCATCATGCGGCAAGGGCCACACCAGGGCGCCCAGAGATCGACGACAAACGCGCCGGTGTCTTTCTTCTCGAGCATCCGCATCTGCTCGTTGCCGATATCCACCGGATGCGGCGTGGCGAGCGGTTGCGTGCAGCGCCCGCATTTGGCCGCCGTCAATGCCCTGCCTTCCGGTACGCGGTTTACGGCGTTGCAGGAAAGGCAAAGGATCATCTTGTCATTGCTGGTCATGTCAGCCACTCCTCGCAGGGGGTTTAGCCCTTCAGCTTGTAGGTCTTGATGAGGGCAAGCGCAGCATTTTCATAGAAGGTCTCTGCCTTGCCGGCTCTTACCTTTCCGATGAAGTATTTTTCAAACCCAACCTTGGCCGTGTGCACCCACCCGCCCGAACCCGACCAGTTCACATTGCGGGGCGGGATCTGTGGCTGGGCGATGAACGCGACCCCCTTATTGCCGAAGTCTGCGAGGCAAATGGCGTT
>JBKBRT010000274.1:0-2757 GCA_046291585.1 Hyphomonas sp. | reverse complement strand
TTAGGGGCAGGCGGGGCGGTGGAATTTCGTCCCGATGAGGCGACATGGGGGCCGGGGAAGAGTAGAACAACTCGAATCGGACTCGAAACAGTATTTCAGCGCGGAGGCCCCACATGGCGGGATCGGTAAACAAGGTCATTCTGGTGGGCAATCTCGGGGCAGATCCCGAAGTGAAACAGTTCCAGAATGGCGGGCAGGTCTGCAATCTGCGCATCGCCACCTCGGAAACCTGGCGCGACAAGGCCTCGGGCGAGCGTAAGGAAAAGACCGAATGGCACACCGTGGCCATCTTTTCCGAAGGCCTCGTCAAGGTCGCTCAGAACTACCTGAAAAAAGGCTCCAAGGTTTATCTTGAGGGCAAGCTGCAGACCCGCAAATGGCAGGACAAGGACGGCAACGACCGGTACACGACCGAGATCGTCCTGCAGGGCTTTGATGCCACCCTCGTGATGCTCGATGGCCGCGGCGAAGGCGGCGGCGCCAGCGCGGGCGGCGGCGGTGGCCGGGATACCGGCTATTCCGGCGGCGGCGGACGCCAGCAGATGAGCGGTCCGAAGGAAAGCTTCAGCCAGGATCTCGACGACGAGATCCCCTTCTGAGGGCGCGCGCATGACCGCTGCTCCCGCTTCTTCAGGGCCGGGCCTGCGGGCCAGCCTTTTGATGCTGGCCGTGGCGGTCCTGTCGGCCTGTGCCAGCCCGGCGGGCAGTCTTCCGGTTGCAGAGCCCCGCCCGCTTGAGCAGGCCTTGCTTGCGGAGGGCGTCAGCCCGGCGGCCTCGGCGCTGGTGATCTACCGGCTTGAGGATGAAATGGTCTGGGCCAGCGGGGGCGCGCGGATCCGCGAGCGGTTTGTACCTGCCTCCACCTCCAAGATCCCGCATACCCTGCTGGCGCTGGAAACCGGCGCCGTCTCGGGGCTGGAGGAAAGCTTTGAGTGGGATGGGCAGAAGCGCTTCCTCGACAGCTGGAATGAAGATCAGGATTTCGCCGCTGCGTTTCAGCGCTCAACCGTCTGGATTTACAAGGTCGTCGTGCCCCGTATCGGGGCAGGGCGCCTGACGGAAGGCCTGAAAGCCTTTCGATACGGCAATGCCGAGATTGGCGGGCCTGAGTTGATTTCCCGCTACTGGCTGGAAGGCCCGCTCTCCATTTCGGCGACCGAGCAGGTGGAGTTTCTCTCTCGCCTGGCCCGCCGCACGCTGCCCCTCTCGGCGCGCACCTATGATCTGGCAGTGCCCGTCATGGAAGTCGATCGCGGCGACGGCTGGACCCTTTACGGCAAGACCGGCTGGAAAAGCGTCGAGGGGCAAACAGATATTGGCTGGTTTGTCGGCTGGGTCGAGCAATCGGCCGGCGACGCGCCGGGCACCTACGCCTTTGCCCTCAACATGGACATGCCCGGCGGCATGGAAGAAGCCCCTAAACGCCGCGCCGCCGTGGAGCGGGCCCTCCGCGAGATCGGCGCGTTGCCCGGTCAGGGCCGGTAAATTTCCACCAGCGCGCTTGTCTCCACGCCGCTGGCCTTCAATGCGCCGCCGATCACGTAAATCGCGCTCTCAACCGTAACCGCGCCCAGCCCGTGGCGCGGATGAGGCATCGGGGCAATCGCCGCCCAGGCGTCAGAAGCGGGGTCATAGACCCAGGCTT
The DNA here is from genome assembly GCA_046291585.1 of Hyphomonas sp. Classification (GTDB taxonomy): domain Bacteria; phylum Pseudomonadota; class Alphaproteobacteria; order Caulobacterales; family Hyphomonadaceae; genus Hyphomonas. The sequence continues at coordinate 1,112 of JBKBRT010000274.1, read as the reverse complement.
CGCGATACACCCCGCCGCCATTGTCGAAAAACTCCCCGCCGAACGCATAGAGCTTGCCGCCGAGCGCCGCCGCCGCGAGCCCGCCCTGCGCCTGAGGCATCGGCGCAGCCGTGCGCCAGCGGTCTTCGCGCGCGTCATACACCTCATGCGCGGCCATATTGCCGCCCGTCACGCTGCGTCCGCCAATCACATGCAGGCGCCCGGCAATCTCTGCGCCCGCCGCGCTGTTGCGCGCGGTGAGGCCGGGGGGCAGCCTTTTCCCAGCGGCCCTCCGGGCTCGTCAGCACGAAATGATGTGTCTGGTCGGTCTGATCGCCCCAGGCGGCGTTCGCGGTGCCTCCCGGAGAGCGCCCACCCATCAGGTGCAGCCCGCCGCCCGGCCGCGCCAGAACCACCGCTTCGGCGCACGGACGGGGCAGGGCGGGCGCTGTTTCCCAGCGCCCGGTCGCCGCATCCATCCGCCAGCCCGTGCCCTGCATTTCCCACATCGCGGCCGGTGAAGAGGCCTGAAAGCCCCCGATCGCGTACAGCGCGCCTGCATAGCTGACGAGATGGGGATGGTGGCGCGCGACCGGCAGCGGCGGCGCCTCGCGCCAGCCGAGCCCATCGGGCCGCCAGGCATGGTGGCGCGCCGCCGGGCCGGTGATCTGGCCATTTTCGGCAACAAAGCCGCCCGCAAGATGGATCGCCCCGTCATGCAGGCAGGGATAAATCTCCTGAACGGGGAAGGGCAGCGCCTCGCCCATGGACCAGCCCGCCGGCGGGGCATCGGAAGGCCTCGCCAGGGCATTACCCGGCCCCTTGCAGGCGGTTGCCCCGAGGGCGGCGGCAAGACCCAGGCACGCTTCCCGTCGTGACAGGCGAAACTTCAATGATTCTGGCATGTTAGCTTCCTCGCCGACGGGGGCAGAAATCTGCCGGAAAGCCCGGAAATCACTGCAAATAAAGGCACCTGGACGGTAGCCCCGGCCGGGCGCGGCTGCTAGTCTCGCTTGAGAAAATATGGCGATTCGGACGTCCCCGTCCTGAGCCCAGCCCGAAGACTGCAGAAGGCCTTCCCATGAGCGATCCGACCACCCCTCCGGACGAGCCGGAAACCCCGGAAAATGGCG
>JBKBRT010000082.1:0-12191 GCA_046291585.1 Hyphomonas sp. | reverse complement strand
ACGCGCTCGATCCCTCCAGAATTGCCGCGCGCCTGATCGGCAACCTTACCCAACCTCTCTTCACCGGCGGGCGGCTCGACGCCCAGCGCTTTGCGGCAATCGCCCGCGCGGAAGCGGCCGTCGCCAATTATGCCGGCGCAGCGCTGGACGCGTGGCGCGAGGTGGAGAACGCCCTGACCGCCGACAGCCTGCTGGCGCAGCAGGAAGAGGCGCAGGGACGCGCTCTGGAAGAAGCCCGCTTTGCCGAGGAGATCGCCGAGCGCCAGTATTCGAGCGGTACTGTAAACGTCTTCAATCTCATTGATGCGCAAACGCGCCGGCTGACGGCAGAAAGCCAGCTGGCAACCGCAAGGGCTGACCGGGCCCGCAATCGGATTACCTATCATCTCGCCCTCGGCGGCGGCGTTCCAGTCATGGACCTCGCCGCCGAGGACGACCTGTTTGACACTGAAGCCGCCGAAAGCGGCAGGAGATAGACGCCATGGGCCGCCTGATCGCCATTATTGCACCAATCGCCATTCTTCTTGTTCTGGGCGTTGGCGGGGTTTTTGCCATCACGGCGATGAAGCCCGAGCCGGAGAAGAGCGACGAGCCGCAGGCCAGCCTCAATGTGTTTGCCGAACAGATCAGGTCGGGCTCGCTGACGATCACGGTCGAGGCTCAGGGTGAAGTCAGCCCCAAGCGCGAGATCATCGTGGCGCCGCAGATTGCGGGCCGGGTGTCCTATGTCTCGCCCGATTTTGTCGATGGCGGCTTCATCAAGCGCGGCCAGGTGCTGGTCCGGGTCGAAGCGGCCGATTCCGAACTCGGCGTTGTCCGGGCCCGGTCGATCGTCGCCAGCGCCGAACAGGCGCTCGCCCGCGAGATCGCCGAGGCACAACTTGCCCAGCAGGATCTGGACAATCTGGGCCTCAGTGATGCCTCCCCCCTTGCCCGCCGCGAGCCTCAGCTTGCCGAAGCCCGCGCGTCGCTGGAAGCGGCCAAAGCCCAGCTCGCCGAAGCCGAACTCAGCCTCAACCGCACCGCCATCATCGCCCCGTTCGAGGGCCGCGTGCGCGAACGCTCCGCCGACATCGGCCAGTTCGTGTCGCCAGGTCAGTCACTGGGCAACATCTTCGCCACCGATGTGGTGGAAGTGGCCCTCCCGCTGAAGGACGCTGACCTTGGCCAGCTCGGCCTGCCGATTGCCTTCTCCGCATCGGCAGACCAGCCGGGCCCGAAAGTGGAGTTCACGGCGGTCGTCGGCGGCAAGCCCCGCACCTGGATCGGTGAAGTTGTCCGGACCGGCGCTGCCATCAACTCCCAGACCCGCCAGATCAACGTCTTCGCTGAACTCAAAGATCCCTTCGGCACCGGCGCCGATGACGGCGCGCCCATGGCACCGGGCCTCTTCGTCAACGCCCGCATCCAGGGCGAGACGCTCGACAACGTCCTGATCGCGCCGCGCGCCGCCCTGCGCGGGGACAACCGCCTGTTCATCGGGGATCCCAAGACCAGCAAGCTTTCCATCCGCTCCGTGGATGTGGCCTTCTCGGACCGCGACGGCGCCTATCTGCGCTCGGGCGCAGAACCCGGCGAGCTGGCCGTCACCAGCCCCATCCAGGCCGCCTTTGACGGCATGAGCGTCACCGTTCTGGAACGGCTGCCTGACGGCACCGTGAAAATTCATGGTGAGAAAAAGACAACCGCAGAGACGGAAGCCATTGCTGACGCAGCCACCAAAAATGGCGGTCAAGGGAGCCCCCAATGAACGGCCTGGTCGCCTGGTTTACCCGCAACGCGGTCGCTGCCAACCTCCTGATGTTCATCGCCTTTGCGGGCGGCGTCTTCGGCTACAGCGCGATGGAACGGGAAATGTTTCCCGTCGTGAAGGTGACCGGCGCCTCGGTGTCGGTGGCCTGGAACGGCGCCTCCCCGCGCGATATTGAAGAACAGATTGTCACCCGCATCGAGGAAGCGGTTGCCAGCATCAACGGGCTCGACCGGATAACCTCGATCGCCACCGAAGGCTCCGGTGTGGTCAACATCCGCGGCCGCGACGACATCGACATGAATGTCTTCCTCGACGAGATCAAAATCCGCGTCGACCAGATCAACAATCTTCCGCAGGCGGCCTATCGCCCCCAGGTGACACGCTGGGAACAGCGCAACTGGTTCATGGGCATGGTGGTCCATGGCGATGTGGATCAGAAAACCCTGCGCCGCATCGGCAAGAAGGTTCGCGACGACATTGCCCGCCTTCCCGGTGGTGAGCTTGCCGTCATGCAGGGCACAATGGCCGAGCAGGTGAGCATCGAAGTGTCCGAAGAGGCCCTTCGCCGCTTCGGCCTGACCCTGAACGATGTGGCCACCGCCGTTCGGGGCACCTCTCTGAACTCCTCCGGCGGACGCATCGAATCCCCGGTCGGCGACGTCTCTCTGATGTCCCGCAACATTGCCGATTCCGCAGAACAGTTCGGCGATATCATCATCCGTCAGACCAGCGGCGCCGGCACCGTTCGGGTCAGCGATGTAGCCACCGTCATTGATGGCCTGGTGAGCGACAAGCTCAGCGCCACCTTCAACGGGCGCAATACCATCTTCGTGATGACCCCCGAGCCCGACAAGATGGACATCCCGACCTATGCGGCGGGCTTTCGCGACTATATCGAACGCGCCAACGATCCGGCCACGGGCATCCTTCCCGAAGGGATGAAGATCGACATCCTCTGGGACGATTCTGAAACCTTCAATGCCCGGATGGACCTGATTACCAGTTCGGCGCTTCAGGGCGCGCTGCTGGTCATGCTCGTCCTTGTCCTGTTCCTCCGCCCTGTGGTGGCCTTCTGGGTTACCATCGGCATTGTGACCGCCTTCGCCGGCGCCGTGATGCTGATGCCGTTGCTCGGGGTATCATGGAACATCCTCTCCACCTTCGCGGTTCTGCTGGTAATCGGGGTGATCGTCGACGATGCGATTGTCGTTGGCGAGAACATCCACAAGGAAGTCGAGAGCGGCCGCCATGAGGGTCTGAACGCCGCGGTCATCGGCACCCAGCTGGTCATGAAGCCGGTCATCTTCGGTGTCCTGACGACCATCATCGCCTTCCTGCCCTGGGCCTTCATCAGCGGCCCGACCCGGATGTTCACCGAGCAGATCACGTTTGTGGTCGTCGCCGCGCTCACCTTCTCGATCATCGAGAGCATGTTCATCCTGCCCAACCACCTGTCTCACATGAAGAAGCAGGAATTTGGCGGGCGCACCGGGCGCTTCATGTCCATGCAGCGGCGCATCGCCGACAGCATGCTCTGGTTTGCAAACCACATTTACAAGCCTGTCCTCGAACAGGCGATCCGCTTCCGCTATGCGACGGTCGCGTTCTTCTTCTCTCTCTTCGCCATCGCGGCAACGCTCCAATCAACCGGCATCGTCCCGTTTCAGTTCATGCCGGAAATCGAGGCAGACCTTATCCAGGTCAATATCGAGATGCCCGACGGCACGCCCTACGAGCGCCTGCTCCAGGTGCGCGACCAGCTGCAGGCCGGCGTCGATATCGCCAAGCAGGAGCTGGCAGACGCCTATCCGGAAGTCGAGAAGGGGTTGATCCGCGATGCATCGCTGATCGCCAGCGGCAATCGGATCCAGGCCTTCATCGGCCTCGTGCCGCCCGAAGAACGTCCCGAAACGGTGCGTTCAAAAGAGGTGGCTGAAAAGCTGCGCGCAACTACCGGCGAAATCCAGGACGCTGAATCGATCGAGTTTGCCTTCACCTTCAACCAGGCAGACACCGGCGCCCAGTTCGCGCTGAGCCATCCTGATCTCGACCATCTGAGAGACGCCGCCGACTATCTCAAAGCGCATCTGAGCACCTATTCAGAAGCCTATGATATCTCCGACAACCTCTCTTCCTCGGCGGAAGAAATCCGCGTTACTCTCCGGCCCGGCGCCGAAACGCTCGGCATCTCGCTGAGCGATGTCTCCAGCCAGGTGGCGCAGGCCTATTACGGCATCGAAGCGCAGCGCAATCCGCGTGACGGCGAAGACGTGCGGGTCATGGTCCGCTTTCCGGAATCGGCGCGGGAAGATCTCGACAGCCTGGAGACGCTGCGCGTGCGCACGCCCGACGGCCGCGAGATCCCGATCACGCAGGTGGCCGAGTTCGAATTTGCCCCCGGCATCAACCGGATCATCCGCCGCAACCGGATGCGCTCGGTGACGGTGACGGCCGAAATATTCGGCGAGGGGGGACGTGGACGGATCATGGGCGCCATGGAGGAAGACTTCTGGCCGAACTTCCGCCAGCAGTTTCCCGATGTTGTCCGCGGTGAAGCCGGCGGCTTTGAGGAAGAACAGCGCTTCTTTGCAGAGATCGGACGCCTGCTGTTGATCGGCGTCGGCGCCATGTACATGCTTCTGGCGGTTGCCTTCCGGTCCTACTCCCAGCCGCTTCTGCTGCTTATGGCCCTGCCCTTTGCCTATTGCGGCGCCATCTTCGGTCTGGCGATCAGCGGTGTGCCGATGGCGATGTTCGCCTTCTTCGGGATTGCGGCGGCGGCCGGCGTGGTCATCAACGACAACCTCGTCCTGATCGATTATGTGAACCGCAGGCGGGATGAAGGCGCAGGCGCCGTCCAGGCCCTGGTCGATGCCGGCGTGTCGCGCTTCCGCCCGATCCTTCTGACATCGGTAACCACCTTTGTTGGTATCCTGCCACTGATGGCCGAACGCTCCGTACAGGCACAGTTCCTCCAGCCGATGATCGTGTCGCTGGGCTATGCGGTGGCCTTTGCGCTGTTTGTGTCGCTGCTGATGGTGCCCGCCCTGTATGCGGTCGGCGTCGAAATCGGCCGCATCTTCCGCTGGACATGGGGCGGAAAGCCTTATCGCCAGATCGGCGAAGGTTATACCGGTGAAGTCACACTGGATGAAGAAGCCCTGATGGGCACCAGCCAGGGTGGCCCTGCCGGTCGGGCGCAGCCGGCAGAATAGCTTCCGGTGGCGGCCCACACACGATCAACCGTTGACGGGGCCGCCCCGTCAACGGCAAATCCATATAACACTCGGAGGACCGGAATATGAAACATTTGCTCCTTGGCGCGGCGGTGATCGCGCTTGCCACAGCGTGCGCCACAGCGCCTGAAACTTCCCTCGCCACAGATCTCGCAGCCACCCCTCAGACGGCGGAGCCAGAGGCAGACACCGACGCAGATGCATACGCAGGCCCCAAGAAATATCCGACCCCGGAAGGCCTCCTTCTTTCGGCGCCGGATACCTGGGGCGATTGGGGCATCGACACGTCCGCATTCAAGGCTGGCATTCGCCCGGGCGATGACTTCAACACCTATGCAAACGGCACCTGGATCAAGACAATCGAAATTCCGCCGGACCGTTCGCGGTATGGAAACTTCGACCTTCTGCGCGAAAAGTCCGAGCAGCGCGTGCGCCTGATCATCGAGGACCTCGCCCGAACAGAGCCGGCCATCGAGACCGTCGAAGGCAAGATCGGCGCCTACTACGCCGCGTTCCTGGACATGGACGCCATCAATGCGGCCGGGCTGGCGCCGGCAAAACCCTATTTCGATGAGATCGACGCGATCGCCAGTCTCGAAGACGTCACGCGGCTGACGGCAACGGTGGGGTATGCCTCGCCCATCAGCGGGTTTGTCTTTGTGGATGACAAGGATCCAGACACCTACATCTTCCAGATGGGCCTGTCGGGGCTGGGTCTTCCTGACCGGGATTATTATCTGAAAGAAGATGAGAAATCCGTCGAGCATCGCGCAAAGTATGTCGAATTGCTCACGACCCTGCTCGGAAAAGCCGGCTATGCCGATCCTGAGCGCGCGGCAGCAGATGTCATGGCGTTTGAAACAGACCTCGCCAGGATCCATTGGGACCGCACTCTATCCCGCAATCCGGAGATCACCTACAACAAGCTCTCCCGCCAGGAGTTCTACGCCCTGGCCGGGGACTTCCCGGCAGCCGTCGCGCTGGAGACCATCGGCGTGGCCGACCAGGACCATTTCCTCGTCGCGCAAATTCCTCCGACGGCAGAGGAGATCGCCTCTGCAGGCATTTCGGCAGAAGACGCCACAAAGCTCGGGGGCGGTTTCCCGGCGATGTTCGATCTCGCCCGCCAGACCCCGCTCGACACCTGGAAAGCCTATCTCAAGGCGCACTTCCTGATCGATCATGCGCATGTACTGCCCGATGAGATCGACCAGGAAGTCTTCGCCTTCTTCGGCACCACGCTGAATGGCCAGCCTCAGCAGCGCGAGCGCTGGAAGCGGGCTGTTTCCTCGACCGAAAGCGTCATGGGGGAAGGCATCGGCAAAGTGTTCGTCGAGCGGTATTTCCCGCCCGAAAACAAGGCCGAGATGGATGATCTCGTCGCCAACCTCCGCACGGCGATGGCAGCAAATCTCAAAGAACTCACCTGGATGAGCGATGTCACCAAGGTGAAAGCCGAAGAGAAGCTCGACAGCTTCAATCCCAAGATCGGCTATCCGGAAACGTTCGAGACCTATGACACGCTCGTCGTGGGATCCAACGCGCTTGATAATGTCATGGCCGCCGCCAAATGGGCAATGGAAGACAATCTCTCCGACCTCGGAACAACGGTCGACAAGACGAAGTGGTTCATGACCCCGCAAACGGTCAACGCCTATTACAATCCGGCGTTCAATGAGATCGTCTTCCCCGCCGGTATCCTGCAACCGCCCTTCTTCAATCTGTCGGCTGATCCGGCCGTCAACTATGGCGCCATCGGCGGCGTTATCGGTCACGAAATGGGTCATGGCTTTGACGATCAGGGCGCCAAGTTCAGTGCCACAGGCGCGCTCAGCAACTGGTGGACGGAAGAAGACCAGGCCGCGTTCCGGCAACTGGGTGACGCGCTGGTCGCCCAGTATGACAGCTACTGCCCGCTGGACGAGGGCAAGACCTGCGTCAATGGCCGCCTCGGCCTGGGTGAAAACATCGGCGACCTTGGCGGCCTGTCGATGGCCTACCGGGCCTATCAGCTCAGCCTCGACACAAATGGCGACGGGACGATCAGCGAGGACGAACAGGCCCCGGTGATCGACGGGTTCACGGGCGATCAGCGCTTCTTCCTCGGCTGGGCGCAGATCTGGCGGTCGAATTACCGTGACGAAGCGCTTCGCCAGCAACTTCAGACCGGCCCCCACTCCCCGCCGCAATACCGGATCAACGGTGTCGTCCGCAATCTGGACGAATGGTATACCGCGTTTGGCATAACGGAAGACGACGCGCTCTACCTCCCCCCGGAGGAACGCGTCAGGATCTGGTAGGACCGGATAGGTCACAACCTTCAAACCGTGTTGACCCGATCAATTCGATCGTTCCGGTCAACACGGCTTTAACCCCTCAAATCCTAATAAGCGGCCGCGCTGGCGGAAAACCGGCACAATTCTTGCTTCTTGTCCCGTATGACCCTTCTGACGCGTATCTTTGGCAACCGTAAAACCGGGCCGGTTGATCCCTCCCGGGTTGCCCGCGTGGCTGAGTCTCAGACGGGCGAAGACTATGCCCGTCCTGTGCGCGCGCAAGTCTACCGCGAAGCCACCGTCATCATGGAATCTGGCTATAGCCGGAAAGGTATTGTGCTCGACTACACCGACCAGGGTCTGCGCATCCGCTTTCCCACCAATGAAACCATGCCCCGCTTCCTGACCGTCAATGCCCGCACTGTCGGTATTTCCGGCCGCGCGCAGGTTGTCTGGCAGAATGGTTCCGAGGTCGGCCTCAAGCTGATCTGAGCGCCCGCGCGCCGCCCAATATCACAAGCATTTCATATTTACCGGGGATGACGCGCCCGCAACTGGCCCTATACTTCCCGTGACATAGCCACAGGAAACGCCGATGCGCCTTGCGATGATCGCCCTTGCGGCAACCGCCCTCGTCGCCGCCTGCGCCGAGGCAACCGCCGGCCAGCCTACCGCCCCTGCTGCAACCGATCTGCCGGCCGAGGAGGCCGCCCGCCCCATGTCCGCCACCCAGTTCTCCAGCATCGACGGCAAACCCCTCGATCTCACCCGCCTCGGCGCGAAGGCCATCCTGGTGGTAAACACCGCCTCGCGCTGCGGATACACGCCCCAATATGCCGGCCTCCAGGAACTCTACGACGCCAACAAGGCCGATGGTCTTGTCGTCCTCGGCGTCCCGTCGAATGACTTTGGCGGCCAGGAACCCGGCAGCGAAGAAGACGTCAAATCCTTCTGCGAAATCAATTACGGCGTCACCTTCCCGCTGACGAAGAAATATGCCGTCACCGGGGATGGCCAGCACCCTTTCTACAAGGCCGCAAGCACCGCGCTCGGCGATCCTGCCATCCCGAAATGGAACTTCCACAAGATCCTCGTCAGCGCAGAGGGCGTTCCGCTGAAGGCCTACCCCTCCTCCGTAAAACCCGATGACACCCGTCTGGCCGCCGATATTGAAGCTGCCCTCGGCAGCTGACACCGGGAACACCCCCTCCCGGCCTTGACGAAGCGGCATGTCCGGCGCCTATTCTCCCGCGCCGCGCAAGAACGCAAAATCAGGAAGGAATTCGCCCCATGTCAGAGAAAGATCCGGTCGTAATCGTAGGAATGGCCCGCACCCCCATGGGTGGCCTTCTGGGAGAACTCACCAGCTTCTCCGCCAATGAACTTGGCGCCCATGCCGTCAAGGCCGCCACCGCCGAAGCCAAGCTCGGCGGAGACGAAATCGACGAAATCATCATGGGCAATTGCCTGCCCGCCGGCCAGGGCCAGGCGCCCGCGCGCCAGGCCGCCATCAAGGCTGGTCTCGACAAGAAAACCGAAGCCACGACCATCAACAAGATGTGTGGCTCCGGCATGGAAGCCGTCGTGATGGGCCGCAACGCTCTGCTCGCGGGCGAAGCCACCGTGATCGTCGCCGGCGGCATGGAATCGATGACCAACGCGCCCCATCTCCTCACGCTCCGACAGGGCCACAAATACGGCGCCGCCAATGCGCGCGACCATATGGCAACCGATGGCCTCGAAGACGCCTATGAGGGTGGCCCGATGGGCAACTTCGCGGACATGATCGCCCGGGAATATCAGTTTACCCGTGAGCAGCAGGACGCCTACGCGCTCGAAACCCTGCGCCGCGCGCAGGACGCCACGAAAAATGGCCGCTTCAAGCGCGAGATTGCTCCGCTCACGGTTAAAACCCGCAAGGGCGAAACGGTGGTCGATACCGACCAGCTGCCGCGCGAAGCGATGCCGGACAAGATCCCCACGCTGCGCCCCGCCTTCAACAAGGATGGCACCGTCACGGCCGCCAACGCTTCGGCCATCTCAGACGGCGCCGCGGCGCTTGTGCTGATGCGCGCGTCTGAAGCCAAAAAGCGCGGCCTCACGCCGATCGCCACGATCGTTTCGGCCTCCAGCCATGCGCATGAACCGGCGTACTTCACCACGGCCCCCGTTCAGGCCATTGAGAAGACCCTGAAGAAAGCCGGCTGGAAGGCCGATGATGTGGATCTCTGGGAAGTCAATGAAGCCTTCGCGGTCGTTCCGATGATTGCCATGAAAGAGCTTGGCATCAGCCATGACAAGCTCAACGTGAATGGCGGCGCCTGCGCCATGGGCCACCCGATCGGCGCCTCGGGCGCCCGCGTGCTCATCACGCTTCTGGCGGCGATGGAAGATCGCGGCGTCAAGAAGGGCGTTGCTTCCCTCTGCATCGGCGGCGGTGAAGGTATCGCCATGGCAGTTGAGCGCGCCTGACCGGCGCGCCATGGCGCTCCGGAACCGGGCTGATCCGTTCGGGCTGCTGCATGCAGTGCCCGAGCGGGGCGGCTTCATGGGAAACCGGGGCGGCTGCTTCCACCGGGAAAACCGCACACTGAAGGACCGGCAATGGGCCAGCCAGCGCTGGATCATCTGCCGTCTGGAATTCAAAGGCCGGCGCCGCCCGCTGATGCGGCCCGGTCACTATACCGAACTCTTCTTTCTGGATGAGGCGACCGCTTTGGCGGGCGGCCATCGCCCCTGTTTCGAATGCCGGCGTGAAGAGGCCTTGGCTTACCGCGAAGCGCTCATCCGTGCAGGCCGGATGGCGCCAGGCGCGACGATCACCGAGGCCGATAAACTTTCCGCAGGGGAAATACAGCGCGTACTGAGCGGCAGGGAAAACCGCGAAATCGTTGATCCGGCAACCCTTCCCGATGGCGCCATGTACGGCGCAGACGCTGCCGCCTGGCTTGTTCACGGGCGCCGCGCCCGCGCATGGTCGTTCAGCGGGTATGGGGCCCCTCTGCCGCTCCATCGCGCAGGATTAAGGTTAACTCCAGAAATCAGTTGCGCGGCTTTGAATTCCGGCTTTCAAGCCGCCCTGCATCCCTCTATCGGTAGCGGGTGAGCTAAGGGGCACAACCGCGTGGCGGAGACATCGAAACACGACATTCTCGCGCATTTCCGTGAGCAGGCAGGATTCTGCCGGGCTCTGGGCTCGCCATTCATGGAAGCGCTCTGCCTGGCGATGGTGGAAGACGTTAACCAGCATGGTCCTGTCGGACGGCTGATCAAGGGCTGGAGCGGCAATCCACGCCGCGACGCGCTGGCCCTGCGCATCGCAGGCTATCTTCATTATTCCGCGCTCGGGGATAAGGCGCCGGAACTGACAGCCGTCTATCCGGCTGCCAATCCCGGCTGGACGATGGACGCTGTTTGGCCCGTCGCGCATGATTGGCTCGCACGCCACGAGCGGGCAGCAAAGGTCTTCATCAAGTCGCCGCCACAGACGAATGAAACGCGGCGGGCCATTGCCCTGCTGCCGGGTTTCCTCAAGGTGGCAAGTCAGTTTCCAGGGCCGATGCACCTGCTGGAACTGGGCGCCAGCGCCGGCCTCAACCAGAACTGGGACCGCTTCAACTATAAAACTGCCCGCTGGGAACTGACAGGCAACAGCGATGTCAACATCACGACAGAATGGAATGGTCCGCCTCCGGAGCATATGGATATGTCGTTCAATGTTGCGACACGTGCAGCCTGCGACCAGTCCCCCGTCATTCTCTCCAAGCCCTCCGCGGCGCGGCGGCTGAAATCCTATATCTGGCCAGACCAGCCCGAACGGCTGGCCCGGCTCGACGCAGCCATTGCCCTCGCCCGGCGCACCCGCGTGCGCGTGGAAAAGGCAGACGCGGCAGACTGGCTGAAAACAAAACTCGCCGCGCGCCAGGAAGGCGGCCCGACCGTGATCTACCATTCAGTGTTCCTGCAATATCCGCCCGCCGAAACGCGAGCGGCCCTGCTTGACCTGATCGAGAAGGCGGGCGCCGAGGCAACCTGGGACCGGCCGCTCGCATGGGTGTGCTTCGAGCCGGGCGCCTTTTTCCAGGGCCCCGATCAGGTCGGCATCGATCCCAACGACTTCATCACCTACATCCGCGTCTGGCCCGAAGGTGAAGACCAGAGGCTGCTCAGATCCGACGGCCATGTCACGCAGGTGCAGCGAATCTAGTGGAAATCATCCTGCGCCCATTCCAGAAGCATGCCCGTCAGCTCACGGACGGCTGCGTCGGCCGCTTCGCCTGTCTGGTTGGTATTGATGATGATGACCGCTTCATCTTCCGGCACCATGACCACCTGAGACAACCACATCGTGTTCGATCCTGCATGCAGGTAGACCGGTTTGCCGTCCTTACCTTTCTGAACACCCAGGCCAAGCGCATAGTCTGAGCCTGCATCCGGATAGGGCGTCGTCAGTTTCACCCGCATCGCCTCGGGCAGCGCGCCGGGCCCGCCCAGGAAAGGCAGCAACAGGAGGGCGTGCCCCCTGAGGCTGATATGCGCGGTGCCCGCTGAAGAAAAAGCCGGGGCATTGTCTGCAGACGGACCAAACCCGGCAGGCCGCAGGCCGCCGAAAAGGGCCTTTCTATGGCCCTGAATGCCGGGCGGTGGGCCAAAGCCAAACCCCTCGCCCGCCCCTTCCGGGGCCTTGGCAATGACAAGACGGACCATCAGCTGCTCATAGTTCTCGCCTGAGCCGGCAACCTTCTCCATCGCGCGCCCGGCAATGATGAAGCCCAGATTGGAATAGGTGAACTCCCCGCGCGTGTCGGCCGGCTTCTTCTTCAGGGTATCCGAGACAAGGCTCGCCCGCTGCTGGTCAACCGGGTCGCCGTTGCGCCCGGCGCCGGACATCCACAGCACCCCCGGATTGGGCGCGGCGCCGGAGCG
>JBKBRT010000081.1:0-12193 GCA_046291585.1 Hyphomonas sp. | reverse complement strand
GTGGGCAAGGCGCGCGACCTGAAGGCCCGCGTCTCCAGCTATACCCGCATGGGTGGCCACACCCAGCGCATCGCCCGGATGATCTCGCTGACCCGCGCGATGGAATTTGTCGTCACTGAGACCGAGACCGAGGCGCTGCTGCTGGAAGCCAGCCTCGTCAAATCACTCAAACCCAGATTTAACGTGCTGCTGCGCGACGACAAATCGTTCCCCTACATTCTGATCCGCCGCAATCATGAGGCGCCCCAGATCAAGAAATACCGCGGCAGCAAGCAGGATGAGGGCGACTATTTCGGCCCCTTCGCCAATGCCGGCGCCGTGATGCGCACCCTCGACACGCTGCAGAAGGCGTTCCTTCTGCGCACCTGCGAAGACAGTGTCTATTCAGCGCGCACCCGGCCGTGCATGCTTCATCAGATCAAGCGCTGCGCGGCGCCTTGTGTCGGTCTCGTCTCGAAAGAGGACTACACCGCGCTTGCCGATGAAGCGGCGGACTTCCTGCGCGGCAAGGCCGGCGAGCTTCAGAAACGTCTCGCCTCTGAAATGGAAGCAGCCTCCGAAGCCATGGAGTTCGAGACCGCCGCGCGTCTGCGCGACCGGATCCGCGCGATCGCGCATGTCCGCTCCACGCAGGACGTCAACCCGGACGGGATCGAGGAAGCGGACGTCTTCGCCATCGCCATGGATGGGGGCGTGTCCTGCGTGCAGGTCTTCTTCATCCGGGCGGGGCAGAACTGGGGCGCGAGCGCGCACTTTCCCCGGCATGAAAAAGACCAGACAGCGCCCGAAATCCTCGCTGCGTTTCTGGTGCAGTTTTACGACAAGCGCCCGCCGCCCAGGCTCATCCTGGTCAGCGAGCCGCCCGACCAGGCCGACCTGATCGAGGACGCGCTGGCGCTCAAGGCAGGCCGCAAGATCGAGCTGCGCCGTCCCGAGCGGGGCAGCAAACGCGATCTCCTCACCCAGGCCGAGCGCAATGCCAGCGAAGCGCTTTCCCGCAAGCTGGCCGAGTCTGCCAGCCAGGAGCGCCTGCTCACCGAAGTGCAGAAAGTGTTCGATCTGCCAGAGGTTCCGCAACGCATTGAGGTCTACGACAACTCCCATATCCAGGGGACGAACGCCGTCGGCGGCATGATCGTTGCGGGCCCCGAGGGCTTCCGCAAGCAGGCCTACCGGAAGTTCAACATCAAGGACACCGAGATCACGCCCGGCGACGATTACGGCATGATGCGCGAGGTCATGCGGCGGCGCTTTGCGCGCGCGATGAAGGAGAAAATGGCCGGGAATGTCTCAGATTGGCCAGATCTTGTCCTGATTGATGGCGGTCTTGGCCAGCTCAGCGCCACGGTGGACACGCTGGCAGAGTTGGGTTTGACGCCAGAGGACGTCACGCTGGTGTCGATCGCCAAGGGCGTCGACCGTAATGCCGGACGCGAACAGTTTTTCCGACCCGGCAAAGCGCCCTTCAAGCTGCCCGAGAATGCGCCGGTTCTCTACTATCTCCAGCGCCTGCGCGACGAGGCCCACCGCTGGGCCATCGGCGCCCATCGTCAGAAACGGGCCGCCGAAGCGGCGCGTTCACCGCTCGACGAGATCGAAGGCATTGGCCCCTCCCGGAAGAAAGCGCTGCTTCACCATTTCGGCTCAGCGCGCGGCGTCTCCCGGGCCAAGGTTGCAGACCTGATGGAGGTCGACGGCGTCAATGAAGCGCTCGCCATCCGCATCTATGGCCATTTCAATGGCGGCTGAGCCCTGCGCGCGCGGCCAGCGCTGCCAGATAGCTCTCGATCAGCAGGACCAGCTCGTCCTCAAGGGCCTGGGAATCCAGCTGAAGTTCCGGTTCGGAGGCGGCTGCCCGCAGGAGGCAGACAACCGCATGGGTCAGGACGAAGGCAGATTCCGGGCTCAGCACCGGGCGCAGGTCGCTCCGGGTGCTGATGGACTTGAGAAAGGCGACATGATGCTGGCTGAGAACGCTTTCCCCTTGGGCCCGGAAGAGGGCATCCATCAGCACGACGCGGGTTTCAGCCGAGCCTTCAATGCCGCAGGTAATCGCCTGGACGATGGCGCGCACGCCGTCCTGTTCGGGTGAAGAGATGACGATTTCGGTGATCTTGCGCCGCAGGGCTTCGGCCTGGCGCTCGCCCATCGCGGCAAGGATCGCGTCACGATCCTTGAAATACTGGTAGAGTGTCCCGATGCTGACCCCGGCGTGTTCAGCAATCCGGTTTGTTGTCAGCTTGCCTTCGCCTTCCTTCTCCAGAAGCTGGAAGGTGGCCGCCAGAATTGCATCCACAGTTGCCTGCGCACGCGCCTGTTTCGGATTTCTCCGCATTTTGTCGGTCATTTGTGCCCCCCGACCTTCCGCCGCCCGGCTTTTTGCCCGGTGCAGATGGAAAATCTTGGCATAACTTACGTTATTTCAGAGATTTAGCCAAGAACCCTCATTGGCGGCTATATCAGGGTGTTGGGGGCTTACCACGGCGCCCCGCATCCCCTATATTGAGCCCGTCTTCGGACTATGGCGATAAACGCGCGTGTAATAAGCGGTTCGGACCCGGGGGCGGTACCCGGCGGCTCCACCACAAGCTGGTCTCGAGAGGCCAGTTTCTGACGGGGCCGAAATAGTGTCGACGGACGTGTAAAGACGAGGCTTTCGCTCGCTTGAGCTGCGTTAGAAGCTCAAAAGCAAATAGTTGCAAATGACAACTTTGCTGAGGGCGAACTGCTCGCCGCGTAAGCGGTGACGGTTTTTCCGACCTAAGTCCTGGGGCTTCAGACCCCTAGGCGGGGCCCGGGGGCGCCTGGCAACAGAAGCCCCCACCTACTCCCCCCTCAACTTTGATACAGGCCGGCGCCCGGCAGGCGGGTTTCGATTGCCGCTGCGCGCATTCCGCCTAGTGTATTCTTCACCGTACAAGAGAGGGAGAGAAAAATGGGTAAGCACGGGGTAAACCGCCGGCAGATGATCGGAGGATCAGCCGCCGCGCTGGGCGCAATGAGTGGGGCGCCCAAGGCGCTGGGCGAAACCAGTCCGCAGGCGCCTGCGCCGGGCGCGCTGGAGGGAAAAACCATCCTGATTACCGGCGCTGCCTCCGGCTTCGGCCGTCTTGGGGCGGAGCATTATGCGCGCCTCGGCGCGCGGGTGTTCGCCACCATGCGCAACCTGCCGAGGCCGGAAGCGGAGGAACTGACACAGCTCGCCAGTGAAGAAGATCTTGCCATTGAAGTGGTCGAGATTGACGTGATGTCGGACGACAGCGTCGCCAGCGGTGTCGCCGCTGTTCTGGCGCGCACCGGCGGCACGCTGGACGTGCTGGTCAACAATGCCGGGATCGGCCTTGGCGGGCCGATAGAGGTTCAGGACATGGAAGCCACGAAGCTCCTGTTCGAGACCAATGTGTTCGGGCCCCACCGGATGGCCCGCGCTGTGCTGCCGGCCATGCGCGCGGCGGGGAAGGGGCAGATCTTCCAGGTCTCCTCCCAGCTAGGCCGCGTGATCATTCCGGGGATCGGGCACTATTCGCCGACGAAGTTTGCGCTTGAGGCGATGAGCGAAGGCATGGCCTATGAGATCGCCGCGCAGGGCATCGAGGTGACGATTATTCAGCCCGGCGGCTACCCGACCCAGATCTGGGAGAAGAGCACCAGCCGCGCTGGCGCGCTCAAGGCGCGCACGCCGCAGGACCTGCTGGACGCCTATCCGGAGATGACCGCCGGGATGGGCCAACCCAGCAGCGGGGGGGGCTCGACCGATCCGATGGACATTCCGCGCGCCATTGCGGAGATCATCGCCATGCCGCGCGGCACACGGCCCCTGCGCCGCCCGGTGCACCCTGTAGCCCGGCCGCAGGAGGCGATCAACGAAGTCTCCCGGGAAACTCAGCTCGCCATGCTCGGCGGGTCCCCCTGGGGCCCTGCCGTCAAGGATGTGCTGGACTGAAAATATTCCCGATACAGAGCGATCTAGAGAAGGATGGTGCCTTTGCCATCCTTCTCCATCGCGCGGATATAGGCCGGGTGTTCGCGCATCTGCTTCAGGAAGCGGAATGAGTTGGGAAAATGCTTCTCGTCCATTCCGCCGCGATGTGCGCAGAGCTCCATCGAATAGCCCATGACGATATCCGCCGCGGTGAGCTCATCCCCGGCAAACCATTTGTTCTGGCCCAGCGCTGTTTCGATTTCGCGGAAAAGTGCAGCAAGGCGCGGCCCGAAGAAGGCTTTGTCCAGCGCGGCAACGAGGGATTTGGCGATGGGGCGGATCAGGAATGGGGAGCGTGTCGTCAGCGCCATCATCACGAATTTGTTCGTCAGCAGCGGCTGGAGGCTGCCCTGCGAGGTATGGAACCAGAAAAGGTATTTCGCCCGCATCGGTGAGCCGGCAACAGGGCGCAGACGCCCGCTGTCCTGCTTGTCCAGGATATAATCGACGATGGCGTTGGTTTCGGCGAGTGTGATGGCGCCATCTGTTATGACCGGCGCCGTACCCAGCGGGGAAATGGCTTTGTAGGCAGCCGGCGCCATGCGGGTCTGCGGATCGCGGTCATAAAGTTTGACCTCGTAAGGCACACCCAACTCCTCCAGCAGCCAGAGGATGCGGATCGACTGGGACTTTTCCAGATGGTGCAGGGTGATCATTGGGGCGTTCCTCTCAGCCGGGCTGGCATCGTCCTAGCAGCTAGTTCGGCTGAGCGCACTGGCCAGAGAAAAAACAAATCCCCCTCATCTCTGCGCGCCAGGATGAGGGGGATCTGAGCTTATTGCACTCCGAGAACTTCCTGCAGAAACAGGGTTTCCGCTTCGCGTTGAGCCTGGCGGTTGGACTTGCGCCGGAACCCATGCCCCTCATCCATCGCCATCATGAACCAGGCGGTGACGCCATTGGCCTTGACGGCTTCAAGGATCTGCTCTGCCTCCGTATACGGCACGCGGGGATCGTTGAAGCCCTGGATGACGAAAAGCGGCTTGGTGATCTTCGAGGCATTTCTCAGCGGTGAGATATCGTCGAAGAAGGCGGCGATAACCGGATCGCGCTCATCGCCATATTCGGCGCGGCGGAGGTCTGCCCGGTAGCCTTCGGTGTTCTCAAGAAATGTCTTGAAGTCCGAGATGCCGACAATGTCGATGCCCCCGGCAAGCCGGTCGCCATAATCGATCATCGAGGCGAGCACCATATAGCCGCCATAGGAGCCACCATAAACGATGACCCTGGAAGCGTCCAGATCGGGCTGGCCGGCAATCCAGTCTAGCAGGACGCCGATGTCTTCAACCGATCTCTTGCGATTGAGGCCATTGTCGAGGGATACATAAGTTTTTCCGTAACCGGATGATCCGCGCACGTTCGGCACGACGACCGCCAGGCCAAGCTCGTTCACCCAATATTGGGAGGGCGCTGAAAATCCCGGGCGGGACTGGGCTTCCGGGCCGCCATGGATCGAGATGATCACGGGGTGTGGGCCTGGCCCTTCGGGTCTGTAAATGAACGCAGGAATATCCATCCCGTCCGCATTGGGATAGTCAAACAGAGTTGGCTCCACGAAGGTCTCAGGATTGATGCCGCCGGTTTCAGCCTCCGTCCAGCGGGTAAGGTTCAGCGTGGCAACATCAAAGGACCAAGCGTCTGCCGGGCTGGTGGCCGCATTGAAGGTAAAGCCGACATGGTCGCCCGACCGCGAGAACACAGGATTGGAGGCGATCCCAACCGGCAGGGTGGGGCCCGGGCGGACGAGGCCGCTTTCGGCTTCGAGCAGATGGATCGTCCCCAGCCCGCCTTCATTCAGAGTGAATACAACCGTATTGCCATCCGGGGAGAGGGCCCAGTCGGACACGTCCCAGTTTATGTTGCCGGTATACGTCGTGAGGGCGCCGTCCGGCGCAATCCGAACCAGATTGATGAATTCGCTGTCCTTGTCCGTCGCCGTCAGCACGGACCCATCTGCCAGCAGCGCTCCGCCGGAATAGGCGACGGTATCCCCGGGATTGATCTGCGTGAGGGCGCCCGAAGCTATATCCAGCTCGAAGAGTTGGCTTTCGGCGATGGAGATATAGCGCTGCAGCAGCAGCTTTGATCCGTCATCGGACCAGTCAACCGGGCCGATCGCGCCTTCGCCTTCCAGCGCGACGCGCACGCTCGCGGGATCGGCAGGATCGCCCAGGATGATATCATTGTTGGGGTCTCCGGCATTGGTGCGTGCCCAGGCCGCAAGTGTGCCATCATCTGACCAGAGGGCGGAGCCATTGCGGGTGCCAGGCTCGGTAAACCCGTTGATCTGACCGGTCTGCAGGTCGAACCGGTATCCCTGGAAATATTCGTCCCCGCCTTTGTCGCGGGCGAACAGAAATGCGCCGCCAGCGGGGCTGACGGCAGCATTGCTGACCGTCTCATCAAAGAATGTCAGCTGCCGCCGCGCGCCGCCGGGGGATTTGACCTCATGCACCTGGTTGGTGTCGCCAAAGCGGGTGGTGATCAGGATACCGCCCTCGCCGGTCCAGTCGAGAAAGCCATGGCCGCGCACGTTTTCGTAAGCGGAGAGACGCTCAGAGATTTCTGCAGGAACCTCCGGGATGGATTCGAGCACAAGATTTCCCCGGGTCACGCGCTCGGCGGCGACCTGCTCGGCTGCCACGGTGAGCGCGGCGTCGGGCACCGTCTGCGTCTGCGCGCACCCGGAAAGGGCAGCGGCAAGCGCTGCGATGGACACGAAGCTGAAGCTGCGGTGTTTCATGGCGGTTTCCCCATCAGTTATTTTTCATCGCAGAATGTTTAGGGCGTTCACGCTTCGCGTCACGCCTTTTTCAGCCCATGGGCTTCACATCGCCGCTATAATCGGGGTCTAAGGCGGGCAGGAACTTGTTGGCAGTGCGAAGGAGCCGGGCATGGGTCGTTTTTGGGTAGCAGCGATATCCGCGCTGGCAGCGGGCGTCCTGGCCGGGTGCCAGTCGGCGACGAAGGAAGTGCCCCCGCCCGCCTCGCTGATGGCGCCGCAGATATCGGAGGCAGCCGAGCCCGCCGCCATCGATGCGCCGCTGGTCCTGATGATCGGGCTCGACGGCCTTAACCCGTCAATGATTGACCGCTGGGAGGCGCCCCACCTCAGGGCGCTAGCTGCACGCGGAGTTCGCGCTGAAGCGATGTACCCGGTCATGCCGAGTGTGACCTTCGTGAATTTCTATTCGCTCGCGACGGGGCTCTACCCGAAGCATCACGGGATTGTGGAGAACTATCCCTATGACAAGGTCGCCAAGGAGCAGTTTGACCGCGCGACCGGTCCGCAGGAAGAGCGCTGGTGGCAGGGCGAGCCGATCTGGGTGACCGCCGAGAAACAGGGCCTGCCAACCTCCATCATGTTCTGGCTTGGTTCCGAAGTGCCCCATGACGGCGTGCGCCCGACACGCTGGACACCCTATGAACACAACAAGCCCTATCAGGACCGCGTCGACGAAGTGTTGGCCTGGTATGATGCGCCGGCAGCGGAGATCCCCCGTTTCGCGGCGGTGTATTTCGACCGCGTGGATACTGCGGCGCATTATTTCGGGCCAGGCTCGGAAAAGGCGAAGGAAGCAGTGGCCGAGGTGGATGGCTATGTCGGCCAGATCGTCGAGGGGCTTGAAAGCCGCGGCCTGTTGGAGCGGACAACGATCCTGATTGTGTCAGACCATGGCATGGTCTGGGTTGATCCTGACAAGGTGATGGACATTGGCCAGTTCCTCGACCTGAAAGAACTGACCGTGCCGCAATTCAGCGGCCCTTATGGCGGCTCCGCACATCCTTTCCTTCACATCTATGGCGAGGGCCCTGCGCTGGAAGCGGCCTATGAAGGCCTCAAGGATTTTGACGAGCATATCCACGTCTACAAGCCCGGCGAGATGCCGGACCATTATCACTTTGACCACCCCACGCGCGGGCCAGACCTTTTCCTCGTGGCCGATCCGGGCTGGACTGTACGCAATGCCAATGTCGGTGGCTGGCGCGCGCCCATTCCCGGCATGCATGGCTATGACACGCTTGATCCGACTATGGCGGCGACCTTCATTGCGGCCGGTCCGGTTTTCCCGGAAGGGGAAACGGCTGCGCCCTTCGAGAATGTGAACGTCTATCTGATGATCGCCTGCGCGCTGGGCATTGAGCCGGCGCAGACCGATGGCAATCCGGCAGTCGTTGAAGAAGTGACCGGCGGGCGCTGCCCCGCAGCGCCCAGCGCGCCCCCTCAGAACTGAGGCGCGTGCCACACGGGCAGGGAGCCGGCAGGCTGGACGTTATTCGCCCAGCCGGTCGGTTTCCTCGCTGATGATCTCCATGAGTTCCGGGTGCTGGGCCTGGAGCGTTGTCAGCGCGGTCATCATCCGCAGCTGGGAGCTGGCCAGTTCTTCATAGTTGCTGCCAAAAATCTGCATGGCTTTGAGACCGGAGACTTTTCCGCCAAGTTCTTTTTCCATGTTCTTGAGGCCATCCGCCGCGATGCGGATTTCAGCGGCGGCGGCTCTGGCGCTGGCCTCGTCATTCACCGTCTCCAGCGCGTCGGCGATCCGGGTGATCTCTGCGACATAGGCCTTGCCGATATTGCCCGCAGAGGATGAGGCAGAGATATCCTTGCCTTCAACCTTGCCCTGGCCGCAGCCGGTCAATGCCATCACGCCGCCGAGAATGGCCGCTGCAATCAATCCGTGTTTCATCTCATATCCTCCACTTATGTCGCCGGTTTCCGGCGCGTTCCCTCGACGCATAATGGAACATGCCAGGGCAGGCAGTGCAACGCCTGAGCGTTTCAGGAATAGCGCGCTTCGACTTTCGGAGCGGTGTCGCCTGCTTTGACCGCTTCGAGGCTGGCGCTCAGATCGGCGAGATACGCATCGGCGACCTCGGCATGCTTGGGCGAGAGCATCAGGTGCAGGCTCGGCGGCTCAACCGTGAAGGAGGTGAACCAGCCACGCTGGCGCATCGCGCTATAGAGGGCGAGCGTGTCCGCGCCGGGATGGCGAAACGCGACAAGGCCTAGGAGCGGCTTGCCCAGGACTTCAAAACCGAGCGCCTTGACGCCCGCCTCAATCCGTTCGCGCGTCTGGCAGACAAGGCCCTGCTTCTCCCGATACCCGGAAACGCCGAGTACATTCATCACCGCCCAGGCCGCCGAGATCGCGCCGCCCGGGCGCGTGCCCGCCAGCGTCGGCGTCTTCATCGGCGCGCCCGACCATTCGCTGAGAGTAAAGGGCATGTGTTTGTAGAGCTCGCCCGAGCGGAAGAGCACGGTGGAGGCGCCCTTGGCGCAGTAGCCGTATTTATGCAGATCCGCGCTGATGGAGTTCACCGCCGGCACCGCGAAATCGAAATCGGGCACCGGTACGCCATTCATGCGCGCAAATGGCGCGAAATAGCCCCCGACACAGGCATCAACATGCAGCCAGACGCCTTTCGCCTCGGCGACGCGCCCAAGCTCTGCGATGGGGTCGATGATGCCGTGAGGAAAGTTGGGCGCAGAGCCGACCATCATGATCGTCGCCTCATCAATGGCTGCGGCCATGGCGGCCGGATCGGCCTCATAGCTGCCATCGGTCTTCAGGGGCACGCTGCGGATTTCAATGTCCATCAGCAGGGCCGCCTTGTGGAAGGCAAGATGGCCCGAACGCGGAATGACAATGTTGTGGCGATCCTTGGCCATGCCCCGGGCGCGGGAATGGTCGCGCGCGGTCTTGATCGCCATCGTGATCGAATCGGTGCCGCCTGAGGTGATCGCGCCCGTCGATCCCTCCGGCCCATGCAGCAGGCTGAGCGCCATGGAGATCACATCCTTCTCCATCTGCGCGAGCGACGGGAAGGCGAGGGGCCCCAGCCCATTCTCTGCCATGAACAGCCCATAGGCTTCGTGCTGGAGGGCATGCACATCTTCGCCGGCATTGAAGACATAGACGGCGGTCTTGCCGTCCCGCCAGGCGACATCGCCTGCGCCGCGCGCCATCATGTCAGCGCGCACCTCGTTCCACGGGCGTCCTTGAACGGGCATCTGCATCGGGGGCTCCTCCTTTTTGAAGAAGCGTAGGCGTTAAGCCCCCGGCTGGCCAGCCATCCCGGCGTTTCTGGCGGGTCACCGAAAAAGGGCTGGGGAAAAGAAAAACCTCGCCCGTTGTGCGAAGCCCGTTGCAGCGCTAGAGCCACCGCCTTAGTTTAAGTCTGAAACGAAAAATTAACGGGGATGCAGAGCGCGAGCATGACGGACTATATCGGTTACGAAGCGCTTTCCCAGGCAGCCATGCGCGGCGTCGTACGCGAAGCGCTGCGCCGCGGGAAAACCAATGGCGGCCTGCCGGGCGACCATCATTTCTACGTCTCCTTCCGCACACGCGCGCCGGGTGTGAAGATCCCGCCCCAGCTGGTGCAACGTTTTCCCGAAGAGATGACGATTGTAATCCAGCATCAGTATTGGGATCTGGAAGTGCATGAGGGCCATTTTGAAATCGTGCTGAAATTCTCCGGCGTGCCTCAGCACCTGTCGATCCCGCTCGCGGCGATCACCCGCTTTGTGGACCCATCAGTGAATTTCGGAATTGCCTTTGAAATGCAGAGCAAGGATTCCGGTGTGATAGCGCCCGCTACGGCGGCGCCTGTCGAAGAGATTGAGCCCGTTCAGAAAGCTGCGGGCGAGACGGTCGTCAGCCTCGACGCCTTCCGCCGCAAATAGGCCTGGACCAGAGCCTTGAGCGCAGAAGAAAAGCCACGGGTTACCGATGCCGAAATGCTGGCGCGGTTCCAGAACTCCAAGAAACGCCCGCCCTGTTCGGAAACCCTCGGCATGCGCCTGGCGGATCTGAATCAGGATCAGAAATGGGTGAAGATGGAGTTCGACGTCTCGCCGAGCTTTGCCAATCCCACCGGCGCGGTCCAGGGCGGCTTCATTGCAGCGATGCTGGACGAAGCGATGAGCACGGCGGTGATCATTGCCTCCAACGTCACCATGACGGCGCCTACGCTGGAAATGAAGACGAGCTATCTGCGCCGCCTGATGCCCGGCAACGCGAGCGTCGAGGCGCGCATCCTGAAGCTCGGCAAATCCGCCGCCTTCATGGAGGCTGACTGTTTCGATGCAGAGGGCGAACTCGTTGCGCGCGCAACCGCGACAGCGATCCCCATGGCGTTCAAACGCCTCTAGTCCCCCATCGCCTCGGCGAGCATCCAGATGCCATCGCGCTCCGCCTGCCGGCGCTCGACCAGCAGACGGGCGACCTGATGGTCGTCCTCGAAGACATTGCCGCAGAGGCTGTCGAGCAGGGCCTTGGCCAGATTATCGAGGTCCATCCAGGGCGCGTCGCCCAGATGCTCCATCACGATATGCACGCTGTAATCGCCGTATCCGGGCCTAAGGCGCGGGAAGTCCTTGCGGAAGAACTCCTTCAGCAGGGTCTTGTAGTATTTCGTCTGCGTGGTGAGGCCCGTGCACGTCACCTCCAGCGCGCCGCTTTCCGTGATGCGCGCGCGGACTTTGCCTGATTGTATCCAGTCATTGCTCACCCGGGTGCGCCTTCCGCTTCAGGCGGGTATTTCTGGCGGCCATCAAGGATGCGCTCCACGTCGAGATGATAGGCATCCGGCAGAGTGTAGATCACAATCAATGAGGTGCGTGGGGCAACAAGTTCACGCGTTCCCTCGACACGTCCCTCCTTCCCGAGAAGCGGAAACCCCTCCAACTGTGCCAACGTCGTGAAAATGGCGGTCAGCAAGCGATCAAGCCCTTGAAGGCTGCGCGGTTGAAGCCATTCGGCAAGGGTTTCAAGATCGGCTTCGGCGTCGGCCGAGAGCCTAACGTGCATCGGGTAGGAACCTGCGCGCGACGTCTTCGAGAGACCGGTAGGTCATCTGCCCTTCAGCCTTCGCCTCCAGCGTCTTGCGGATCTCCGCCCGCAGCCAGGCATCGTGCTCTGGTGTGGCCGTAAAATCTGCCTCAAGCGCCCGAAAGGCGTCCAGCGGATCATTCGAGGGGGATGCGGTGTCTGCCATGAGCGAAGAATAGCTTTGAAAGACGGGTATGCCTAGAGCTGGGCTAACGCGGCTTGATGAGTAGGGAGCAGGGGGCTAAACCGCGCGGCGACATTGCTTAAGCTGAGCTTCAGGAGCCACCCCATGACCAAGACCCGGACAGAATCGGACACTTTCGGCCCCATCGAGGTCGAGGCGGACAAGTATTGGGGCGCGCAGGCGCAGCGC
>JBKBRT010000273.1:0-2789 GCA_046291585.1 Hyphomonas sp. | reverse complement strand
GCAGTGTCCTGGAGTTTCGGCGGCCCCGGCGGCGGTTTATGGCGCCAGGCCCCGCTCGGGGGAAAAAGCTGCGATTTTCGCAAAGGCATTCGGCGCGGGCCCGGGTTATCGGACCGGCAGGGGGCCTTGCGCTTTGGGGAGTGATTTGCATGTTATTGCTTGCGGGGGTGTTTGTCTGGGAACAGCAAACATCCTCTGAAGCCTCGGACATACTTTCTGTATCGCCGAATGCGCCAAGCATTGCCACCCGCTCTGTTTCGAATGGGGGGTATATCGCTGATCCGGTGAAGCGATCCGACGCGGCCATATCCGCATCAGCGACGCGCCAGCTGGTAAATGTCAGATGGACGGATGGCGACAGCGGCTGGATCGATGGAAAGGCGTTTCGCCTGTATGGGGTGGATGCGCCGGAAGGCGCACCGACGCGCGCCAAATGCCGGGCTGAACAGGTGCGGGCTTTATCGGCGGCGGATGCTGCGCGGTCTTTGACGCGCAACAGTGATGTCGAAATTCGTGGTTCGTTGGGCACTGACAGATATGGGCGTGATCTGGTGCTTTTGTCTGTAGGCGGAAAAGATGTTGCTTCAACGCTTGTCGGGCAGGGGCATCTCATGTTTTGGGCCTATGAAGCGGGGCAGGCCAAACCGGACTGGTGCGGGTAAATGACATGCTGCTTGAACAAGTGCGGAGCGAGGCGCTAAGCGCCGTCGCCCCTAATCCCCATCCATCCGCAACGCCGCCACAAACGCTTCCTGCGGGATTTCGACCTTGCCGAATTGGCGCATGCGTTTTTTGCCGGCCGCCTGTTTGTCGAGGAGTTTGCGTTTGCGGGTGGCGTCGCCGCCATAGCATTTGGCGGTGACGTCTTTCCTCATGGCACTGATGGTTTCGCGCGCGACCACGCGCCCGCCGATGGCGGCCTGGATCGGGATCTTGAACATCTGGCGCGGGATCAGCTCTTTGAGGCGCTCGCACATCTGGCGGCCCCGGCTTTCGGCGCGGTCGCGGTGGACGAGCATGGCGAGGGCGTCGACGGGCTCTTCATTCACAAGGATCTGCAGCTTGACGAGGTTTTCGGCGCGGTGGCCAATGAGGGTGTAGTCAAAGCTCGCATAGCCGCGCGAGATCGATTTCAGCCGGTCATAGAAGTCGAACACCACCTCGTTGAGGGGCAGTTCGTATTTTACACAGGCCCGTCCGCCTACATACGATAGCTCGGTCTGGATACCGCGCCGGTCCTGGCAGAGTTTCAGGATCGAGCCGAGATATTCGTCGGGCGTGTAGATGGTCGCAGAAATCCACGGCTCACGGATTTCCGTGATGCGGACAACGTCAGGCATGTCGGCCGGGTTGTGCAGCTCGATCTCGGTGCCGTCGGTCATCGACATTTCGTAGACGACGCTCGGAGCGGTCGCGATCAGGTCGAGGTCAAACTCGCGGGAGAGGCGTTCCTGGATGATCTCAAGATGGAGGAGGCCAAGGAAGCCGCAGCGGAAGCCCATGCCGAGCGCGGCGGAGGTTTCCATCTCCCAGGTGAAGGACGCATCATTGAGACGCAGCTTGCCCATCGCGGCGCGCAGGTCGTCAAAGTCGCCGGCATCCATCGGGAAGAGGCCGCAGAAGACAACCGGCTGCACATCTTTATAGCCGGGCAGGGCCTTTTCGGTCGGGCGTTTGTCTTCGGTGATCGTGTCACCGATCGAGCAATCGCCGACTTCCTTGATCGAGGCGACGAAATAGCCGACCTCGCCGGGCCCGAGGGCATCGGTTTCGGTGAGCTTGGGATTGAAGGTGCCGACCTTGTCGATCTCGTAGACCCCGCCGGTGCGCATCATGCGGATCAGCTGTTTCTTCTTCAGCACGCCCTCATGCACGCGCACGATGACCACGACGCCGAGATAGGGGTCGTAATAGGCGTCGACCAGCGCCGCCTTGAGCGGGGAGGCCTGCTCGCCGCCCCGGGGCGGGGGCAGGCGGGTGACAATGGCTTCGAGCACGTCGGGAATGCCAAGACCGGTCTTGGCCGAAATCTGCACGGCGTCGGAGGCGTCGAGGCCGATGATCTCCTCGATCTGCTCCTTGACCCGGTCCACATCGGCGGCCGGCAGGTCAATCTTGTTGAGAACCGGCACGATCTCATGGTTCTGGTCGATGGCCTGATAAACGTTCGCGAGCGTCTGGGCTTCCACGCCCTGCGAGGCATCCACTACCAGCAGCGAACCTTCACAGGCGGCCAGGCAGCGGGAGACTTCATAGGCGAAGTCCACATGCCCGGGCGTGTCCATCAGGTTC
The DNA here is from genome assembly GCA_046291585.1 of Hyphomonas sp. Lineage (GTDB taxonomy): Bacteria > Pseudomonadota > Alphaproteobacteria > Caulobacterales > Hyphomonadaceae > Hyphomonas. The sequence goes on along the minus strand of JBKBRT010000273.1, from coordinate 497 downwards.
AGCGTATAGGTTTCCCCATCGGCGGCCGTGTAGGACAGACGCACGGTCTGCGCCTTGATGGTGATGCCACGCTCTTTCTCGATATCCATCGAGTCGAGCACCTGCTCACTCATTTCACGGTCAGTGAGGCCGCCGCAGGCCTGGATCAGGCGGTCGGCAAGGGTCGATTTCCCATGGTCGATATGGGCAATGATCGAAAAGTTACGGATTTTATCGCGCGGTGTCATCGGGCGCATATAGCGGGCACTGCCGCGCTGGGAAAGTGGGCGCAGGCGGGTGATATGTGGGCCTTCGCCTTGAGAGTGACATAAACGCTGGTTAACGCTTGTCAGCCCTCAGGAGGATAACCCTATGGCGGACCACTCAGACAGGGGTTCTTCGTCGATCCATGTGATCGGGACGGGCAAGGCGATGGAACGCGCCGCCGCCAAAGATGCTAAGATCGAGCGCCTGCAATCGCTGCATGAGGCCAACACTCAGGCAATCGCCACACAGTA
>JBKBRT010000080.1:2186-12471 GCA_046291585.1 Hyphomonas sp. | reverse complement strand
TTCTCGTCGGGGGTGCCGGTCATCTGGCGGCTTATGCCTCAAAAGCGGGCAAGCTGAAAGAACCTTCCTCCATGCAGCACGTCCCACAGCAGCTTTAGGCTTCACAGGTTGGAGAAGCGGGCTAGTGTGCCCCCAAATTGACATCTTCGGCGCCGGGGAGGCCCTTGTTCATGTTCGAAAAATTCTATGCCAGCCTAGAGACTGGCGTACAGAATGTCAGCGGCTTCATCTGGGGTGGAGAATGGGCAAGCGTGCAGGTTCTGCCTGTAGGTCCGATCGCCGTTATCCTTCTGGGTACCGGCCTGTTCTTCATGCTTCGCCTCGGCGGCCGCCCGCTCCTGCGATTCATTCCCGCGCTCGTTGAAGTCTGGAAGGGTCGCAAGGGCAACGGAGATCCCGCCGCCATCACGCCTTTTCAAGCCCTATCAACTGCCCTTTCCGGACAGGTGGGGACAGGTAACATTGTCGGGGTAGCAACAGCCCTGACGCTGGGTGGCCCCGGCGCGATCTTCTGGATGTGGGTGACGGCCATCTTCGGTATGGCGCTCGCCTTCGCTGAAAGTTCGCTGGCCATCAAGTACCGTGAAATCGACGAGAATGGCCGCATCAATGGCGGCCCGATGTATTACATCAAGAAAGGTCTCGGTAAGAACTGGACTTGGCTTGCGGCAATTTTCTGCGTCGGGACACTTTTTTCAGCAACGGCGACCGGCGGCATGATCCAGGCGAACAGCCTGACGGCCAACATTCATTCGGCGTTCTCGGCTGGCGGCATCGGAATTCCGCTTTGGCTTCTCGGCATCATCCTCGCCGGTCTCGTCTTTGCAGTCATCGTGGGCGGCATCAAATCCATCGGACGGGTGGCCGGCAGCCTCGTCCCAGCCATGGCAGCCCTCTATATTCTCGCCTCCCTCATCATTCTCCTGCTCAATCTCCAATATATTCCGGGCGCTTTCGGAATGATCTTCTCTTCCGCATTTGGCCTGAACCAGGCGGCGGGCGGACTGGCGGGCTACGCCGTACTCTCAGCCATTCGGTTTGGGGTCGCGCGCGGGCTTTTCTCCAACGAAGCCGGCCAGGGCTCTGCCCCCATTGCGCACGCCGCTTCCCAAATGAAAAACCCCGCCAAGCAGGGCGAGATCGCCATGATCGGCGTATTCATCGACACGATGGTGCTTTGCACCATGACAGCGCTTGTCATCCTGACGGCAGAAGGAAGCTGGTCAACCGCGGCTCAGTTCAAACAATGGGCCGGGGAAACCACGACGCACATCTGGATGGCAGAAGGCAGCAACCCGGCAACGCTGACAAATCAGGCCTTTACCGATGCCGTGCCAGGCCCGGTCGGCGGGTGGCTTGTGACGCTCTGCCTGACGCTCTTCGCATTCACCACAATCATCGGATGGTCCTATTATGCCGAACAGGCGGTGACCTTCCTCGTCGGGGAGTGGGCCACAAAACCCTTCCGCTACATCTGGGTGGTTATCATCTTCATTGGCGCCATGGCGGAGGTGAACATCGTCTGGCTGTTCGGCGATATCGCAAATGCCTCAATGGCCTTCCCGAACCTGATTGCCATCCTGCTGCTCTCAGGCGTGGTCTATGGCATCCACAAGTCCAACGGGGATCCAGAAACAGCGGACGGCGACAGCGTGCTTGAAGACCTGCGCCTAAAAGAAGCGCCCGCCAAATAGGCGGGCGCGTTCCAAACTTCAGTATGGGCTGGACGTCAGATCGTCAGAACGATTTTGCCAAAATGCTTCTGGCTTGCCTGATGGGCAAAGGCAGCGGCGATCTGATCCAGCGGAAACTTGCTGTCGATCACAGGACGCATGGATGAAGCCTCAATGGCTTCCACCATGTCTTCCTGGTGACGGCGCGATCCGACCGTGATGCCCGATACCGTGATGTTGCGCGAGAAAAGTGCCGCTGTCGGCACTTCTCCGGAAACGCCAGTCAGCACACCGATCAGCGAAATATGACCGCCGGGACGGCAGGCATTGATCGACTGCGCCATTGTACCGGGACCGCCGATCTCGACAACTTCGTCCACACCGCGCCCGCCTGTCAGTTCAAACGCCTTCCGCCCCCATTCGGGCGTGTCCTTGTAATTGATCACATGATCAGCGCCGAGGCTTTTGAGTTTTTCCATCTTCTCATTGGAAGAGGAGGTCGCAATCACCCGCGCGCCTGCCATCTTGGCAAACTGCAGCGCAAAGATTGAAACGCCGCCTGTGCCCTGAACCAGAACCCAGTCACCCGGCTTTGTTTTCGTTTCCACGAACATGCCGCGCCAGGCCGTCAGGGCCGCGCAAGGAAGGGTCGCGGCTTCTTCGAAGCTCCAGTCGGCCGGCATCCGGGTGAAAGATGTTTCAGGGGCGGCGACAAATTCAGCACCAAACCCATCAGCGCCATCGCCCGGAACGCTGGCAAATCCCGCCGCTTCAATCTGGCCCGACTGCCAGCTTGGGAAGAACAGCGAGATGACCTTGTCGCCAACCTTCCACTTTGTGACGCCCTCGCCGACGGCAACCACTTCCCCTGCCCCATCGGACATCGGGATACGCCCGTCCGGCGTTGGGATACCGCCCAGAACGACTACGAAGTCGTGATAATTGAGGGAGCTTGCGCGCACACGCACCAACACCTCTCCGGCTTTAGGTTTCGGGTCATCCCGCGTCTCTATGACGAGGTTCTGAAGCCCACCGGGCTTTTTGACGGCTGCTACTTTCATGATCTGATCCTCCCTTGGATATGGCGCGACGGGACGGGCTGCGCCCTTGGGGAAGTCAAGAGCCTGTCAACCTCGCCTCGCGTAAGGCTTTGCGGCGGACCTTGCCGGCATCATCCCGGACAGCTTCCGCAGAATACTCGAAGCTTTTGGGAATTTTGTAGCGAACCAGACGCTCCGTCAGATGGGCCATCATCGTGGCGTCGTCCACTGCGCCGTCAGGACGGTCGATCACGGCGTGAAGCCGCGCGCCCATGTCGTCATCAGGCAGGCCGATGACCGCCGACGAGCGAACACCGGGATACGCTTCAATGGCAGCCTCAACCTCTGCCGGATAGATATTGGCGCCGCCGACAATGACCATGTCCGACAAACGATCCGACAGGTAGAGATAGCCGTCCTCATCCATCCAGCCCAGGTCCCCGAGACTTTCCCAGCCGCCATCGATGGCTTTGGCGTCAGCGCCGATATACCGATAGGTTGTGCCCGCGCCCGAAAGGGGTCGGATGAAAACTTCGCCGACTTCGCGCGGAGGAAGCGTCTCGCCATCCTCGCCTATGATCTTCATCTCACATGTTTCAACCGGTTTGCCGACGGAGCCTTTATGGTTGAGCCATTCCGTACCCTGAATAATGGTCGATCCCTGACCCTCGGTACCTCCATAGAGCTCCCAGATCACCTCCGCTCCCAGCCATTCTATGAAACACTCCTTCAGCCAGGCCGGGCATGGCGCCGCCAGGTGCCAGAGTGCCCTGAGGCTTGAAAGATCATAGCGGGCGCGCACGTCCTCTGGCAGTGACCAGATCCGGCGCATCATGGTGGGCACGGTATAGACCACGTGCACCTTGTATTGCTCGATCAGCCTCAATGTTTCTTCGGCATCAAAGCGGGTGGTCACCACGACCGTGCACCCCTTGAACAGGGCCGTCATCGCCCAGAGGAACGGGCCATTATGATAGAGCGGCCCGGGGATAAGCATGCATCCCTGCTGGGGAATCTCAAGCATCGGCACGTCAGGATCTGCGGCCGCGGGCTGCTTGGAAACAATCAGCTTTGGGCGCCCGGTGGAGCCTCCCGATGTCATAGCCTTGTAGCTGGCGGCGGTTACTTCCGGCAACGGAGCATCCGAAAGGCCGGGGTCAGGCTCAAAGCCCTGAGGCACACACGCGGTTTGGGCATACTCTCCGCCGGGAACGCCGACGACGAGGCTCGGCGCGCCAATCTCGACGATCTGATCCCGCTCGAGTTTCGGCAGGCGGGCAGAGATGGGCTGCGGCGTTGCTCCAGCCTTCCACGTAGCAAAGCAGGCCTCAAAGAACTCGATGCCGTTGGGCAGTGAAATGGTGACAAAGTCGTCCTGTTTCACACCGAGCTTCTGATAAGCGCGCGCAAGACGGTTTGTGCGGGCGTCGAAGGCTGCCCAGCTGACGTCCTTGCCTTCATGACTGAGCATGATCTTTTCAGGCTGCAGCGATGCCCAGTGCGTAATGATGCGCGATAGTGATGTGATCGCCATAATGTTTCCTCCCGTTTATTTTTATTCGTGACCGGTCAGATGCTCGCCCGTTTGAGTAGTCTCTGAAAACCATCCCAGAACTCGGCGCGCCGGTCGTCGGTCTCCATCAGGATCTCATGCATCGCCCCCTCCACCGTGATGTGGTCGCAATCCTTGAGACGCGCGGCAATCTTGCCATGAGCGGCATTGTCGATGAGCTTTTCTTCCCCCGCTGAAGCGACAAACACCGGTATAGTCACGTTTGCCAGGGACTTGGGTTTGGAGAAGGTTGCGAAAATATCCAGAGACGCCCCGAGCCAGCCCCAGGTTATGGGGCCGAGCTCCAGATCGGGATGGGCGTCTATGAGCGCGCGTTGCATGTCCCAGCGGCGCTTGTCATGGGTCACGATATTGGTTTCAAACCGCTCGGGCGGTCCCGGCTGCATGGCATAGTCCCCCGACCGGCCCGTCGCGCGCATGGCCCAGACGAGATAGCGCATACCCAAGATGGGAGACTTCAAACCCCACATCGGCGCGCAGAACGCCGCTGCGTCAACCTTCACAAGGCCCTTGGCAATCGCTGCCAGCGCAATGGCGCCGCCCATCGAATGGGCGAGAGAAACATAGGGACGCGGCAACCGGTTCTCGAGTGCATCAAGCCCCTTGGCCAGCGCGTTCATGAAGGTCTCGAAACGATCAATATGACCCTTTTTACTATCCGGCAGAAGTCGATCCGAAAGGCCCTGCCCCGGCCAATCAAGGATGACGAGCGCAAAGCCCATCTGCTGCAGCTCACGGCCGACTTCGAAATATTTCTCGATGAACTCCGTGCGCCCGGGGCAAACAATCACCGTTCCGCGCGGTTTCGTCTTTGACAGGGCCGGGGCAATGCAGGCCCTCAACCGGCGACCTTCAGCACCTTCAAACCAAAGGATTTCGGCTCCCTGCGGCGGGGTGTTGCCTGGAACCTCTACAAACCGGCTCCGCCTGTCACCGGAAGAAATTGCCATGCTCAGGGTCTCCCAGCGCCAAAAAAGAGCCGCCCGCAGGTCTCCCCGGGGCGGCCCTATCCGTCAAGCGATCTCAGTCAGAGAGTTCAGCCAGCGAGCTTTTTCATCAGGGACTGAAGCTGCATGGCAACCGACATGTCGCCGGCAACCTTGAGCTTGCCCTGCATGAACGCCATCGTTGGATCGAGGGCGCCGGCAGCGAGCCTGGTGAAGTCGTCCCAGGTGACGGAAATCGTCGCATCGGCGGCGCTGTCGGAATTGTCCGCAACGCCTGCGGCGCCGTCAATGAAGAGTTTACCGGCGCTGCCGAAGTCGAATTTTACTTTTTTCTTGAAATCGCTGCCGCCAGCAACGGCTGCTGCTGCGCGCTCAGTAAGTTGGGCGAGATCCATCAGGCGTCCTCCTTGGATTGATACCTGCTGGGGATAAAGCAAACCGGACGGGGCCCGGCAAGAAGAATCCCTTGACGCACCTTGCGGCACATCGATCAGGTAAATCCCATGAGTTGGGAAAAATCGATCGAAGAGCTCCGCCGCAGGGAACGCCTGGCTGAGGAGATGGGAGGCGAGGAGCCCGTTTCGCGCCAGCGCGGACGCGGCAAACTCACGGTTCGGGAGAGGGTTGCCTTCCTGGCTGACGCCGGCAGTTTTCATGAAATTGGAAAGATTGCGGGCAAGGCCAGCTATGGCCCGGATGACGCGCTGGAAGGTTTCATGGCGTCGAACTCCGTCATGGGACGCGCGCGTCTTGATGGGCACCCTACCGTTATTCTGGCGGACGACTTCACGGTTCGGGGCGGGGCTGCGGATGCCTCCATCTGGCAAAAGATGGTTCAGGCCATCAAGATGGCGGCGGAATATCGGATGCCGCTGGTCCAGATGATCGATGGCACCGGTGGCGGCGGCTCGGTCAAGATGCTGGAGAAAGACCCGCGCACATACATTCCCGAAACACCTGGCTGGAATGAGATCGTCTACGGCCTCACGCAAGTCCCGTTTGTGTCGCTCGCTCTCGGCCCGTGCGCTGGGATGGGGGCCGGCAGAGTGGCCGCCAGCCATTTCAGTGTCATGGTGAAGGAGCTCAGCCAGGTGTTTGTTGCCGGTCCACCGGTCGCCATCGCGCTGGGAGAGAACGTCACCAAGGAAGAGCTCGGCGGCTGGAAAATTCAGGGCCAGAATGGCACCGTCGATAACGTGGTCGACAGCGAAGCTGATGCCTTCATCGCCGCGCGCCGGTTCCTCTCCTACCTACCCCCTTCCGTACACCACCTGTCAGAGCGCATTCAGCCGGCGGATGATCCGAAGCGCAAAGAGGATAACCTGCTCTCCATTGTCCCGAAGGACGGACGCACACCCTATAAACCGCGCCGAATTATCGAAGCTGTTGCCGACAAAGGCAGCTTCTTCGAGATCGGCCATGATTGGGGCCGAGGTATCGTTACCGGCCTTGCCCGGATAGACGGTCACGCTGTCGGCATTATGGCAGGTGACCCGTTCTTCCTCGACGGCGCCTGGACTGCTGACGTCTGTGACAAGGTCACCCGGCACATGGACCTCTGCTCGACCTTTCACCTTCCCGTCATCCATTTCGTCGATTGCCCGGGCTTTGCCGTCGGCGTGAAAGCCGAAACCGCCGGCGTTACCCGCGCAGGCGTGCGTGCGATGACGGCGATCTATCAAGCCAGCGTCCCTGTCTGCTCGGTCATCATTCGCAAGGCTTACGGGCTTGCCGGATCGGCCATGATGAACCAGTCAAAGACCAAATGGCGCTATTGCTGGCCCAGCGGAGACTGGGGCTCTTTGCCCATGGCGGGCGGGATCGAAGCAGCTTTCCGGAAGGAACTTTCCGAAGCCGAAGACCCAGCCGCCCTCAAAGACCAGCTCTACAAGAAATTCGACGCGATCCGCTCACCCTTCCGGACGGCAGAAAGTTTCTTTGCGGAAGAAATCATCGACCCGCGTGACACCCGCCCCTTGGTCGTCGACTTTGTTCAGCATGCCCGGCGCGTCATCGAAGCGGGGGAGAGACGCACCGGCTTCCGGCCCTGATCTGACGCTTTCTCCTTTCAACCGCGCTTCGGGCTTCGTCTTGCCATTTTTGAGGAGATGATGCCTGCTCACGCCCGTACCGGGGAGGACACTCATAATGCTCAAATCATTCGCCGTCGCCGCTCTGCCACTTTTCTTCATTGCCGCCTGCGGCGCTGAGCGGGGTGCCATGCCGCCGATGTCTGCGCCGGCCCCGGACATGGCAATGCAACAAGCCGAAGGTGGCCTGGACGCCAAGATCAGGGGCGAAACAGGATCTGCAGACCCCACGGTTCAGCAGTTCATAGCCTACTCGCACAGTGTCGGGATGCGCCTGCCGCTGAAGGCGATCGAACCCACACAGCAGGCCCACAGGGATGCGTGCACCGCCGCGGGCCCCACCGTCTGCGTCGTGACCAACTCCTGGATGAGCACCTACGATGCCGACTATATGAACGGCTCGCTGAGCCTGCGCGCCACTCCAGCCTGGATCGAGACATTCCTGAGCGGTGTGGAAGCTGAGGCGGAAGCCGCCAGGGGTGAAATTTCCAATCGTCAGACGACGGCCGAAGATCTCACGGTATCCATTATTGATACTGACGCCCGGCTGCAGGCGCTAGAAACTCTGAGAGGCAGGCTGCAGCAGCTTTTGGCCGACCGGCCGGGCGCGCTGGGGGAAATCCTTGAAACCGAGCGGGAACTTGCCCGCGTGAACGGCGAGATTGACTCCTTGAAATCGACCCTCGCCGCGCTTCGTCAGCGAGTTGATATGAGCCAGCTTACCGTCAGCTACGAGACCAAACGTGACGCGGTCACACAAGGCGGCAACGCAATTGGCCGCGCGTTCAGCGATTTCTTCGCCAACCTCGCCTCAGCCACCGCCGCTGTCATTACCGGCTTTGCGTTCGGCCTTCCCTGGATGCTGCTGCTCGGCACCCTGTTGTGGATCTGGCTGCGCCTTCTCTGGCCACGTATCCGCCGAAAGAAACCAGTCATCTGATCCGGAACCGGATCAGATGCTGTTTCTGGCCGAGCAATGGCCGGCGCGTTATGCGCGCTCGGCCTGCTTGCGTTTGGCGCCGTCCCCCTTGCGGGCAAGCAAGAGGTTGGCGACTTCCTTCGGCACGATCATCAGCATCTGGCTGAGCGTCGTGTCCCACGCATCGATGAGTTCCTTACCGCGAACCGAGCCCGTGCGGCGAACATGCTCTTCGATCAACGACTTCGCCTCGCCGATATATTCGCCAGGCATGTCAGCCAACGGATACCAGTCAATCGAATCGGGGTTCACGACCCGCTCGAAACGCTGTTGCGGGTCCCAGATGAACGCAACGCCGCCAGTCATACCCGCGCCGAAATTATCCCCGACAGGACCGAGGATCACCGCGCGTCCACCGGTCATGTACTCGCAGCCATTGGCCCCGCACCCTTCGACAACCGATTTGGCGCCGGAATTTCGGACGGCAAATCGCACGCCCGCAGTACCGGCCGCAAACAGCTTTCCGGACGTCGCGCCGTAAAGGCAGGTGTTGCCAATGATCGCGTCCCCTACAGAAGCGCGCCGATCCCGGGGGCGCGGTGTAACAACGATACTTGCTCCAGAAAGGCCTTTGCCGACATAGTCGTTGGCGTCTCCCAGCACCTCAAGCAACAAGCCCTGCACGCTGAACGCGCCCAGCGACTGACCTGCCGAACCCTCGAGCCTGATATGCAGGCGCCCCTCTGGTAGCGCATGCATGCCGAACTTGCGTGTAATCCGCGAGCTCGCCCGCGCGCCAATAGCCCGCATTGTATTCTGGACGCCATATTCGAGCTGCATCTTCTCGCCACGCTCGAAGAAGGGTTCTGCGTCGCGCAGAATCTGCGCATCCAGAGTATCGGGCACGGGTTCGCGATGATTGGGTTTGTAGATCACCGGCGTGTCCGTATCGACCTGAACCAGAAGCGGATTGAGGTCGAGGTCATCCAGATGCGTCGCGCCGCGGCTGACCTGCTTGAGCAGGTCTGTGCGCCCGATGGTCTCGTCCAGCGATGTCAGGCCAAGAGAGGCGAGAATCTCCCGCACGTCTTCTGCAATGAAGCTCATCAGGTTGACCACCTTATCCGGATTCCCGGTGAAGTGGGCTCGAAGTGCCTCATCCTGCGTGCAGACGCCGACCGGGCAGGTGTTGGAATGGCACTGGCGAACCATGATACAGCCCATCGCCACCAGCGAGGCCGTCCCGATTCCATATTCTTCAGCGCCGAGCATTGCTGCGATAACGATGTCACGGCCTGTGCGCAGGCCGCCATCCGTTCGAAGAGTGATCTTGTCACGGAGGTTGTTGAGCGAAAGGATCTGGTGCGCTTCGGCAAGGCCAATCTCCCAGGGGAGACCCGCATACTTGATCGAGGTCTGTGGGCTCGCGCCCGTTCCCCCGACACCGCCGGCGATCAGGATAATGTCCGCCTTGGCTTTGGCCACGCCGGCCGCAACCGTGCCCACGCCGGACTGCGCCACCAGCTTCACGCAGACACGGGCTTCGGGATTGATCTGTTTCAGATCGTAGATCAGCTGAGCGAGGTCTTCGATCGAGTAGATGTCATGGTGAGGCGGCGGCGAGATCAGCGTCACGCCGGGTGTGGCGTGGCGAAGCTTCGCAATGAGTTCGGTGACTTTGAAGCCGGGTAGCTGGCCGCCTTCCCCGGGCTTGGCGCCCTGCGCGACCTTGATCTCGATCTCACGGCACTCGTTCAGATATTCCGCCGTAACGCCGAAACGCCCCGACGCAATCTGCTTTACCGCAGAGTTCATGTTGTCGCCGTTCGGCAACGGCCGGTAGCGGGCCCGGTCTTCCCCGCCCTCTCCGGACACGGACTTTGCTCCGATCCGGTTCATGGCGACGTTCAGCGTGCCGTGCGCTTCAGGGGACAGCGCCCCCATCGACATGCCCGGCGTCAGGAACCGCTTGCGGATTTCGTTGATCGACTGGACCTGGCTGAGCGGCACTTTCGGACCCGCCGCCTTGAAGTCGAGAAGATC
>JBKBRT010000080.1:0-2086 GCA_046291585.1 Hyphomonas sp. | reverse complement strand
CGCAGCCCCTGCGCCACAAGATGCGAATGCACCGCGCCGGTCGCCAGCACCATCGGCACCGCAATACGGCTGGCGGATTGATGCTCGTCGGTCAGAATGATGTGCTCGCGGCCCGCGCGAACGGCATCTTCTGCTTCCCGGCGAATACGCTCGAGCGCGGTCTTGAGGGCAGCGCCCTCAAAAGTCACATCGGCCGCATCAAACGTGCAATCGATAATCTCCGTTCCCAGACCAATGCGCTCGATCAGGCGCTCATACATGCCCGTCGTCAGCATCGGGCTTTCCAGAACGAACACTTCCTGCTGGGATTTGTCCGTATCGAGCACGTTGCCGAGGTTCTTGAACCGGGTGCGCAGGCTCATCACCCGGCCTTCGCGCAGCGGGTCGATGGGCGGGTTTGTGACCTGGCTGAAGTTCTGCCGGAAGAAATGACTCATCGGGCGATAGGCCATGGTCAGAACGGCGGGCGCCGTATCGTCACCCATCGAGCCGAGCGCTTCCTTGGCGCTTTCCGCCATCGGCGCCAGGATTAGCTCCAGCGTCTCCAGCGTATAGCCCGCCGCCGTTTCGCGACGCAGCAGCTCTTCCTTATTGAAGAGGACCGGCTCCGGTCCGGGGCCGATTTCCGGTTCCAGTTCCGTCACCGCCTGCAGCCATTCTTCATAGGGCGCCTGCGCGGCGAGGAAATCGACAATCTCGCGATGATCGTAGAATTTTCCGGTGCTGAGGTCGGCGGCAATCATCCCGCCCGCCGGGATTGATCCGCGGCGCGTCACTTCGTGATTGCCAAGCGGGCACATGCCCGTCTCGGAGCCAACAGCCAGAATACCGTCAGTGGTCAGAGAATATCGCAGAGGGCGCAACCCATTACGGTCAAGTCCCGCAACTGCCCACCGGCCATCATAAGCAGCAATTGCCGCCGGCCCATCCCAAGGCTCCATCACGGAGTTGCAATAATCATAAAGCGCGCGGTGCGCCACCGGCATCACAGAATCCCGTTTGGACCAAGCCTCAGGGATCAACATCGCCTTGGCCATCGGCGCAGGGCGGCCAGATTTGCAAAGCAGTTCCCAAACAGCATCAAGCGCGCCGGAATCGGACGTCCCGTCGGGAATCACAGGTTTCACGTCCTGTGTATGATCGCCGAAAGTCTCCGAAACCATGCGGATTTCATGGCTCTTCATCCAGTTGCGGTTGCCCCGCAGCGTATTGATTTCGCCATTATGCGCAATTGTGCGGAAAGGCTGAGCAAGGGCCCATTGCGGGAATGTGTTGGTCGAATAGCGCTGGTGATAAATCGCGAACGCTGACACGAACCGCTCGTCTCGCAGATCGAGATAGAAGTTGTCGATGTCCTGAGCCAGGAACATGCCCTTATAAATGAGCGATTTGTGGCTGAGCGAGCAGATGTAGAAAGACTGGATCGCCGCCTCGCGCGCCCGGCGTTCGATGCGGCGGCGGCAGATATACAGCGCGCGCTCCAATTCCTCGGGTGAACGATTGCGCGCATCCCGGAACATGATCTGCTCAATCGCAGGCCGAGTATCCTTGGCTTTCTGTCCGATCACGGAGACATCCACCGGCGGCTGGCGCCAGCCATAGATGTAAAAACCAAAATGCAGCACTTCGCGCTCCACCAGCGTACGGGCCGCTTCCTGAGCGCCAAAGTCCGTACGCGGCATGAAGATCTGACCGACACAGATCCGGTCATCGGTCGGGCTATGGCCGGTGCGACTCACATGCTCGCGGAAAAAGTCCTGTGGAACATCCAGGCGAATGCCCGCGCCGTCGCCGGTCTTGCCATCGGCGTCAACGGCGCCGCGGTGCCACACATTCTTGAGCGCGCGAATGCCCATCTCGACGATTTCGCGGCGCGGCTTGCCGTCCAGCGCCACAACGAGGCCAACGCCGCAGGCGTCGCGCTCATCCTCGGGATTATAGGCATGGCCGTCGATCAGACGTTGGCGGTTCTGCTCATATTTCGTCACATAGTCTGACATCTAACTTACTCCGCCGCCACTTTTGCTGCCGCCTCAGCGGCCTTCATTGCCTGGTGCATTGCTTCGGCCGCGTCGCGGCCATCCTT
>JBKBRT010000272.1:0-2827 GCA_046291585.1 Hyphomonas sp. | reverse complement strand
CTGAACTTTGTCTGGAGCGGGCGAAGAGATTCGAACTCTCGACCCCAACCTTGGCAAGGTTGTGCTCTACCACTGAGCTACGCCCGCATCCGACTTGGTATGTCCGCCTTCTCAGCGGAGCGGACGGAATATGCGGGAAGCGGCCCCTTTGCAAGAGCCAAATGAGACCCTGCCTGCACAAATTGTGAGTTAAAGCGGCGTGTCCCGTTTCAGCCGCGCAGGACCGCGCGGATCTGGTCGGGGCGCACCTCGCGCCCGTCCGCGTCCACGAACGCGGCCCGGATGGCGCCCTTTGATCCGGCCTTGGTAAAACTGATCGGCGGCGCTTCCCCCTGGCCCAGCCAGACGTCGCCCCACTGGGTCAGCCCGATCAGAATCGGACGCAGCGACAGCCCCATGGCCGAGAGCACATATTCGGGCCGCGCGCGCTTGCCCGGCACCTTATACGTCCGCTTTGCCAGCAGTCCGGCATCTACCAGAAGCTTCAGCCGGCCCGACAGCACCGTGCGCGGGCATTTCAGCTCCGACTGGAAATCGTCAAACCGGCGCACCCCATAAAGGGCCGCGCGCAGAATCAGCATCGTCCAGCGATCCCCGATCAGCTCGATGGCGCGGGCGAGGTTGCAGTTTTCCGGCGGAATGGGGGAGCGGCGGGCAAGGGGTATCTGACTCATGATCTTAAACCTGTAAGGGTTCGCTTTCTAAATCCAGAGGGTGCGGCGCACCTTTTCACGAAATGGTCAGACGTTTGTCATCCCGTCGTCCGCATTCACCCCGATAGCCCGTGACGTGATTCTCAGGAGTATGCCTATGCGTCTCAGCCCTGTTTTGATGGTCGTGTTCGCGGCCGGTTTGATGAGCGCCTGCGCGGCGCCCCCCGATACCGGTCCGGCGGGCGCGCCTGTGGTCGAAACGGCCCCCAACCGTCCGGAAGTGTCCGGATCTGTCCCCAAAGTGGCCGAAACTGTCCGCGAAATGTCGCTCCGTGACCGGCTCTGGAGGGCTTCTGACCATGCCGCGACGCTGATTGACGCCTCCTGCCCGGCCGGCACGCGGCGTCAGGAACCCCTGCCGATTGACCTCTCCGTCACGCCTGTTTCCCTCGGCAGCGCTGACCAGATCGCCCGCCGCATACCGGAAAATGCAACGCTTTCAGGCGCTTGGGAGCTTTCCTCCCCCAATTCCAACTTTGGCGGCCTGTCGGGCCTCGCTCGCCTTCCTGCTTCGGAAGGCGGCGGCCTCCTCTCGGTCTCCGACGCCGGCGCCTTCATCTGGATAGACCTCCAGAACGGCGCGCCCACATCGGCAAAAATCTCATATATGCAAGGCGTTGACGGCGCACAGCTTACCGGCAAGGCAGAAGGCGACGCCGAAGGCCTCGTCTGGACAGACGGCCTCGCCCTTGTCAGTTTCGAGCGGGAATTCCGGATCGAAGCCTTCGCGCTGGAAGCCTGCGGATCGGCCGCCCGCGCGGCCCGCGTCGCCAGCCTGCCGGGCCAGTATAACGGCCGGAATATCGATCCGAATCAAGGCCCTGAGGCCCTCTACCTGCAGGCCGACGGCGCCCTCGGCTTTGGCTATGAAGGCATGCTCGGCACCTCGCCGCTGGGGCGTGTCCTTGCAGATGGCACCGCAGAATGGACCGGCGAAACCGCCCCCGCCCCGGCCCTCCATGGTCTGGTCGGCCGCGAGATCGTCGCCCTGCCCGATGGCTCCGCCCGCACCATTGAGATGTTCCGCGCCTGGGATCCCCTTCAGGGCAACCGTATCCGTCTGACCTGGGGGGAAAGCGAGACAGAAACACTCACGCTCAGCCGACCGTTGCTGGTGGATAATTTCGAAGGTATCGCCGCAGAACCGCTGGAGAATGGGGCCGTTCGGGTGTGGATCGTGTCGGACAACAACTTCTCCGGCAGCCAGCGAACCCTGCTCTATGCCTTCGATCTTACAATCTCACAGGACTGAGCGGTGTATGCCGCTTCCCAAAGGCATGGGGAGCCACTAGATTTAAAGGGCACAAGGGCTGCTGCGCCCGCATGGGACTGATCTCCAGTGACCTTACTTACCGTCAGGGGGCTGGCATTCTGGCTGGGGCCGTGGCCCTGGCTCATCTGGCACCCACCTAGTCTCTAGGTCGACGGGAGTGAAATGTGCCCGGCGGCGACGTGGTTCTTGTGCACTACCGCCCTTTCTGCCGTGGCCCCCGACGACGAGGAAGGCTTGCATGAGTATCGACGCCGACAAGACGGCCCTGCGCCATCGGATGCGGACAATCCGCGCCGAGGCCGCCGCGCGCGATCCCGACGCGGCCGAGCGCCTCGCAGACATCTTCCCCATGAAACTTCTGGAACGCTACGGTACCGTGGTGTCGGGCTATGTTGCCATCAATGAGGAACTCGATCCCTTCCCGCTGATGGAGCGCCTCGCGCGTGCCGGCGCCGAGCTCTGCCTGCCCCGGATGGAAGAAACCGGCATCAGCTGGCGCCTCTGGTCCCCCGGCGAACCCCTCGACCGGCGCCCGTTCGGCCTGTCAGAGCCCTCCGCCGACGCGCCCGAAGTCACCCCCACCCTCGTTCTCACCCCGCTGCTGGCGTATGATACACTGGGAAACCGCCTCGGTTATGGCCGCGGCCACTATGACGCCGCGCTGGAAAAGCTGCGCGCCAAAGGCCGGGCGTTCGCCTGCGCTGTCGCCTATGCCGCTCAGCAGATCGACAAAGTTCCCTGCGAACCTCACGACCAGCCGCTCGATTGGGCGATCACGCCGATCGGTTCGGTGCCGCTGTTCATGATGCGCAATCGCGCGTCACTCGCCGCGCCGGCCGCC
>JBKBRT010000079.1:0-12631 GCA_046291585.1 Hyphomonas sp. | reverse complement strand
CGGCGCTGTTTCTCTCCACCGAGGACGAAGGCGGCGGGGGCACGGCGGTGTTTGCTGCCATGGAGGGCTCGCGCCCGGTTCTGGCCGAAGTCCAGGCGCTGGTGGCCAAGAGCCCCTTCGGTACTCCCCGGCGCAGCGTGATCGGGTTTGATGCCGGGCGGCTGGCCATGCTGATGGCGGTTCTGGAGACGCGCTGCGGGGTCAATTTTGCAGGGATGGATGTGTATCTGTCGGTCGCCGGGGGCTACAAGATTACCGAGCCTGCGGGCGATCTGGCGGCGGCCGCAGCGCTGCTCTCATCGCTGGCGGGAAACCCCGTTCCCAAGCGCTCGGTCTTCTTTGGCGAAATCGCGCTTTCTGGCGCAGTCAGGCCAGCGCCGCGTATGGACCAGCGCCTCAAGGAAGCTGCGCGGCTGGGTTTCCACACGGCCTTCGTGCCTGAGGGCAGTCCAGCAGCAGAGAGCGGGTTGACGGTTACCCCGATTGCGCGGCTTATCGCGCTCGTCGACTTACTCGCGCCGGACGCGCCTAATGCTTGAATCCATTTCAGCTTTTGACGGAATTGTCGTTGGCGTGATCATCGTTTCGGCGATCATGGCGTTCGCGCGAGGCTTTCTCAGAGAACTCGCCACACTGGGCGCCTTCATCGGCGCGCTGGCGGCAGCTTACTATGCCCGCAAATTCTTCAGCACGACCGTTGCCGGACTGATGCCGGAAGGCACCCACCCGCTGGCGCCCGATATCATCCTCGTCGTGACGGCCTTCCTGATTGTCTATGTAATTGTTGCCTGGTTCGGGCAGAGCCTGTCGAAATCCATCATGACGAATGGCGAGATCGGGATGTTCGATCATATCGCCGGGCTCATCTTCGGCCTGTTCCGGGGCTTCATCGCGCTGGTCTTCTTTGCCGTGCTGCTGAATGTCGCCGTGGAGCATGACCGCGTACCGCCCTTTATCTCCGAAAGCTTCAGCTACCCCTATCTGGAACAGATCGCCGACACGGTTACGGGCGAAGCTGAAGAGGCGGGCCGCGAACTCGAAGCCCTGCGCCAGCAATAAAGCGCTTCGGCTTGCCAGTGCGGGCAGGTCCGCTAGTCTGCCGCTCTGTAACGACCGGGGTATCCATGACGCAGATCCGCATGCTGAAATCCGTCCGGCGGCCGCTTCTGGCGAGCATCGCGGCTGCTCTGCTGGCGGCCTGCGCCACGCAGCCTGCCGCCCCCCCGGCCATACCGCCCGTTGCCGAGCCCCCGATTGGCGATCTTCTTCAGGCGCAGGCTGTAACGGTCGCGGCCCTGTCTCCCGACGATCCGGGCATCATCGCCCTCGCCCGGGCAGTTGCCGGCGCAGACCTTGTCAGCTTTGAAGGCGGCGGGCCGTCTTACCGGGAAAGCGCCGCCTTAAAGAGCGCGCTGACCGAAGCGCTTGTCCAGTCCGGCCGAGCCGGCTTGGTGATCCTGGATATCCCCTGCGATGGCGCGGCAGTTCTGGACACCTACGCAAGCGGCACAGCCACTTCCGGCCTTGCCGCAGACCTCGTTCGCGAAGCGCCCATCCCGGAAAGCCAGAAATCAGCCGCCCTTGCCGACCTGCTGATGCTGCTGCGCGGCTGGAACGCAGTGAACGCCGATCGGCCTGTTCGCGTGGCCGGTATGCATTGCACCCAGGCCGGCGAAGGTGACCCGGGCCAGACCGCGCTCTTCTGGGGCCTTGACCAGTTGCCGGCCCATACCGGCGAAAAGGCTATGGCAGCGGCCGCCCGGAAGTATGGTGAACCGGCTGAAAACCATGTCTGGATCGTCCAGACCGATGATGCGGCTCTCTCCGGCATCCTCCCGGGCTCGGGCTGGATCGATCTCCGCGCCCTGCCGCAGAGCGCCGATGGGGTGGCCTGGCAGCAGGAGATGGCGCAGACAGTTCCTCTTGTGCGGCCCGGCCATCCGTCCTCTGCCGACATCCTTTTCCGGCATGCCGGGATGACGCCCGAAGCGCCTTTCTGAAAGACTCTCTGTGATTTGATGACAGGAATGTCACTGCTGGGCTTTCGCCGGAAGTCGAACCGGCCTATATCCCGGCCTCAGGCATAGGCCCCCACCAGCAAAGCCGGAACGTCCGATGGTCTTTTTCGATCATGATGACGATAAACCCCACGAAGAATGTGGTGTTTTCGGAGTCTTTGGCAGCCTTGAAGCAAGTCTGCTGACAGCCCTGGGGCTTCACGCCCTTCAACACCGAGGACAGGAAGCGGCCGGTATCGTCAGCTATGACGGAAAGCGCTTCTCCTCCGAGCGCCATATGGGCCTCGTCGGTGAGAGTTTCGGCGGCGATCTTCGCCAGCGCCTCCCCGGCCACGCCGCCATCGGCCATAACCGGTATTCCACGCAGGGCCGCCCGATGGCCCGCAATATCCAGCCGATCTTCGCAGACCTTGATACCGGCGGGTTCGCCGTGGCGCATAACGGCAACCTGACCAATGCCCGCATCCTTCGCCAGGAACTCGTGCGCAATGGCGCAATCTTCCAGTCCACGATGGACACCGAAGTGATCCTGCATCTGGTCGCCCGCAGCCCGAAGAAGAAATTCGTCGAACGGCTCGTCGATGCGATGCATCAGATCGAGGGCGGCTACGCGCTCGTCGGCATCACCGGCAAGAAGCTGATCGGGGCGCGTGACCCTATCGGCCTGCGTCCGCTGATCCTGGGCCGTCACGGCAAATCCTACATCCTCGCTTCGGAAACCTGCGCGCTCGACATCATCGGCGCAGAGTTTGTCCGCGAAATCGAGAATGGCGAAGTGGTCGTCATCAGCGAGGAGGGCATCGAGTCGATCCGCGCTTTCCCACCCCGTCCGCCAAGCCCATGCATCTTCGAATACGTCTACTTCGCCCGCCCCGACAGCTTCATCCAAGGCCGCTCAGTTTATGAAGTGCGCCGCCGGATGGGTAACCAGCTCGCACTCGAAACGCCGACAGACGCCGATGTGATCGTGCCTGTGCCCGATTCCGGCGTTCCGGCCGCGCTCGGCTTCTCGGAGGCCTCCGGCATTCCGTTCCAGATGGGGATCATCCGGAACCATTATGTCGGCCGGACTTTCATCCAGCCTACACATACGGGCCGCCAGACCGCCATCTCGAAAAAACACAGCCCCAACCGCGCCGTGCTTGAAGGCAAGCGCGTGATCCTGGTGGATGATTCCATTGTGCGCGGAAACACGTCCAAGAAGATCGTCCAGATGGTGCGCGAGGCTGGCGCCCGCGAGATCCATTTCCGCTCTGCGAGCCCGCCGATCGTGAACCCGGATTTCTACGGCATCGACATGGCCGCAAAATCTGAACTCTTCGCGGCGACCCATACGCATGAAGAAATGGTCCGCGAGCTGAAGGTGGAAAGCCTCGGCTTCCTCTCCGTTCCCGGCCTCTACAAGGCGATCGGCGAGCCGGTCCGTAACGGGATGCAGCCCCAGTTTGCCGACCATTGCTTCACCGGCGACTATCCGACACAGCTGCTCGATCATCAGCGCGCCCAGGCAGACAAAGAGCGCCAGCTCTCCCTGCTGGACGATGTGTGAGCCGCGCGCTAAAGCCGCGCGATGACCGTTAAACCTCGCCTTGTTCTCGTCACCGGTGCCTCCCGCGGCATCGGCCGTGCCATCAGCCTTGAGCTGGCCCGCCAGGGCAATATCGTCGTGGCGATTGCCCGCTCGAAAGCGGCGCTCGAAAAGCTGGATGATGAAATCCGGAAACTCGGCTCCGAGGCCGTTCTCGTCCCTATGGACCTCAAGGACACCAAAGGCATCGAAACGCTCGGCAAGATCATTGCCGACAAGTTCGGCCAGCTTGACGGCTTTGTTGCCAATGCCGGCCTCCTGGGTACGCTTGGGCCTCTGGAGACCTGCGGTCCGCGCAGCTTTGAAGAGACGATCCAGGTAAACCTCACCGCCAACGCCCATCTGATCCGCGCGCTCGGGCCGTCCCTGCATCGCTCAGAAAGCCCCCGGGCGGTGTTCGTCACCTCTGGCGTGGTCGCGCGCCCCCGCGCGTTCTGGGGGCCGTATCAGGCGTCCAAGGCGGGCCTGGAAGCGCTCGTCAAAGCCTGGGCCGATGAAAGCGAAAAAATGGCGCTGCGGGTGAACCTGTTTGACCCCGGCGCGGTCCGCACCGGGATGCGCGCCGAGGCGATGCCGGGCGAAGATCCGATGACCCTGCCCACGCCGGAAGAGGTGGCCAGGGAGCTGGTAAAGCTGGTGGCACCGGAAGAAACCCGTACCGGCGCGCGGGTCGTCTATCGCGAGATCGCGGTAAACTAGGCCTGTTCTGCGGGCATTTCGGCCAGCGCAACGGCCTCTGCCGCTTCAGCCATTGCCACAGCCGCCACCGCGCCATGAGCGGGCACAGGGCTGCGGGCGAGCCCCAGACACGCCGCGTAGAACCCCTCATCGGCCGCGCCGAGCGGATCAGGCAGATCCGCGGCAATGTCCACGCGAACTTCATAGGGCGTCGTGTTCTTCAGGCGCCTTGTGAGGAAGTCGATGTCGATTTCGCCGGAGGGATAGACCACGCGCATCGTGCGTTCGCGCAGCTCGGCGGCGCGGCTGGCGCGCAGTTTTGCCTGGCCGCCGCTGGCATAGTCGAACACCGCCTCGGCCTCGTCGATATGGTCGGAGTGTACCTTGCGGCCGGTGGCTTCGACACGGGTGAAGTCGCGGCCGAGCATCATGGCGGCCAGGTCGAGATCATGGATCATGAGATCCCAGATCACCGAGACATCCCCTGCCCGGCCACCGGGCGCAGGCGGGCCGGAGCGGACGGACTCGATCAGGAGCGGCGTCTCTTCAATGGCCAGCACGCCCATAGCCATGGCGACGAAGCGTTCCTGATGGCCCACCTGCAGGATGCGTCCGCGCGCGGCGGCCTCATCGGCGAGATCGCGCGCGCCCGTCCGGGTCAGCGCCAGAGGCTTTTCGACCAGCACATGGCAGTGGGCCTCGATGGCCTGGCGGGCGAGTTTCTCGTGCCAGATGGCGGGGACCGCGATGACGACCGCGTCGCAGAGGCCGAGGAATTCGGGGTAGTCGGAATAGCCCTTCGTGCCGAAGGTATCGGCCAGTTTCTGAGCCCGTTCGAGATCAACATCGAAGATCCCGACAAGGTCTGCGCGCGCGGAGGCAGCGGCTTTCTGTGCGTGATAATTGCCGAAAACACCGGCGCCCGCGACGCCTACCTTGAGCCTGGTCATTTCTGCCCTGTCCCTTTTTTATCTGGGCGACATGACATGCGCCGGGCGGCTTCTGCAAGCCTTCGCGGCAGGCTGGCGCTGCGGCCCGGTCTGGGGTTTCTTGGGGTCACCCCCTTCACATGCCGGGTCAGGCAGGTCATCTGAAGGGGACAAAGCCGGACATCCTGGGACAATCCAGGACACTCCGGAACACAAAAAGATACCCTTAGGAAGGAACGTCCATGTCCAAACTGACCTCGACTGACTGGAGCCTCGCCGCGCGTCCGGTCGGCATGCCCAAGCTCTCCGACTTCGCCAGCCGCTCCGTTGACGTGGCCGACCCGAAGGATGGCGAGATCCAGGTCATGAATACCTGGATGTCGGTCGACCCCTATATGCGCGGGCGGATGTATGACCGGGAGAGCTACGTGCCCCCTTTCCAGATCGGCGAGACGCTGCAGGGCGGCGCGGTAGGCCGGGTGACGGCGTCGGCCCATCCCGATTTCAAGACGGGCGACCTCGTCAATTCGATGCTGGGCTGGCGCACCGCCTGGGTGGCCGCGCCGCAAGCGGCGATGGTCCAGAAGCTGCCCAATATCGGCCTGCCTGAGAGCGCGTATCTGGGCGTTGCCGGCATGCCGGGCCTGACGGCCTATGCGGGCCTCCTGCGCGTGGGCGAGCTGAAGGAAGGCGACACGGTGTTTGTCTCCGGCGCGGCCGGCGCGGTTGGCTCTACCGTCACCCAGATTGCCAAAATCAAAGGCTGCACGGTGATCGGTTCCGCGGGTGGCAAGGAGAAGTGCGACTTCGTCAAATCCCTCGGCGCCGATCATGTGATCGACTACAAGGCGGCAGGCGGCTTTGACGGGCTCGTCGCCGCGCTCAAGGCGGCCGCCCCCAAGGGCATCGACGTCTATTTCGACAATGTCGGCGGCGACCACCTTACGGCAGCGATCGAAGCGGCCCGGCCGATGGCGCGCTTTGCGCTGTGCGGAATGATCGCGCAATATAACGAGACCGGCAAACCCACCGGCCCGCACAACATTATCCAGGCCGTCGGCAAGCAGTTGAAGCTTCAGGGCTTTATCGTTTCCACACATACGGATATGACGCCCGCCTTCCATGCCGACATGGCGAAATGGATCGCGAGCGGCAAAATGAAATACGAGGAAACAGTCATGACCGGTATCGAGAAGGCGCCCGACGCTTTCCTCGGCCTCTTCACCGGTGCCAACACCGGCAAGATGCTGGTCAAGCTGGGCTGATCATGGCTGCCCTGTTTGACGCCTACATCATGGTGGACTGGAGCGCGGCGGCAAAGCCGTCGCTCGGCGCCAATTCGATCTGGATCGGCATCCTGGCCAAGGATGCCCGCCTCAAGCTGCAATATCGCGGCGTGAATATCGACACGCGCCTGAAGGCTCGCGCCTTCATTGAGGACATGGTCGCCAAGCTGCGCAAGCGCGGCGACAAGGTGCTGATCGGGTTCGACTTCTCCCTCGGTTTTCCGGCGGGAACGGCCGCGGCGCTCGGGCTCGATACGTCGAGCCAGGCGCCGTGGGCAGCCACTCATGCCCACCTTGCCAGCAAGCTGAAGGACAAGGCGGACAATTCCAATGCGCGCTACGCCATCGCCGCGGGTCTCAACTATGCCATTTCCAAAGGCGCCTTCCCGTTCTGGGGGGCGCCCACGCGGGATGTCGTCTCCACGCTGTCAGCCACCCGGCCGGACTATACCGGCGCCTCGCTGGCCGAATACCGCATCTGTGAAAACTATCTTAAAGAGAAAAAGATCGGGCAACCAAAGTCCGTCTGGCAGCTGGCATATACCGGTTCTGTGGGCAGCCAGACACTGACCGGCATCCCGCATGTGCATGCTCTGCGGCAGGCCTGGCCAACCTCCAGAATCTGGCCCTTCGAGCTCGGCACAGAGCCGCTTAACGCCGGGTCTCTGGAGGGTATCGACGTCGTCATGGCAGAGATCTATCCGGCCCTGATCAAGGCGAAACCGGAAAAAGGAGAGGTGGCTGACGAGGCCCAGGTCCGCCAGATTGCCCGCCACTACGCCGATCTGGACGAAAAAGGGGCGCTTTCGGTGGCTTTTTCCACAGCCAAATCACTTTCCCCTGAACAAAACCAGCACGTGACAGAAGAAGAGGGCTGGATTCTCGGCGTTTAGCCCGTGTTTATAGGGCGTCCGGCATATTCACAGTCCACGAATCGTGGGTAAGTCGGCCCGATGGCGTGCAAGCGTCATTTAACCTAGAGGAGAACCCCTATGAACAAGGGTGAACTGACCAAAGCGGTGGCAGCAGCTTCCGGCCTGTCGCAGAGCGACGCCGGCAAAGCCGTTGACGCGCTGTTTGAGACCGTCGCTGCGGCAGCAAAGTCACGCCAGCAAGTTGCAATTGCCGGCTTTGGCACTTTCTCGGCCAAGACCCGGAATGCGCGCGAAGGCCGCAACCCGGCCACTAAAGAGACGATCAAGATCCCCGAGAAAACCTCCCTGGCTTTCAAACCGGCATCGGCTCTGAAAGACATCTAAGGTTCTGGTCCCTGCGGGGACCGATCCGGATCAGGCGGCGCGCTCTCCAACGGGGCGCGCCGCTTTCCATTCCAGCAGGATGACCTGCAGGAAGCCGGCGACCAGCACCCCCACAAACGCGCCTTCCAGCACGCCCTGGGCGCCCCGCCCCTGGGTGATGCCCAGCCAGTAACAAGCCGGGATCATCACGAGGAAGAACGAGCCGATATGGATGGCGCTGGGCAGCCAGATCATGCCTTGCGCCCGCAGCGCAAACGAGGCCGTTGCCTGCAGGCCATCAAACACGGTGACCAGAGCCGCCAGCCAGATCAGGGCCGCAATCGCCGGGGCAATCGCGACACCGCCGATGATGGCATCCTCACGCACAAGGAGCCGCGATATCGGCCCGCCGAACATCACCAGAGCCGCGCCCATGATCACCCCCATGATAATGGTCGCCGCAACGCCGAGCCGCCCCGCATTGCGGACTTCATCGGGGCGGTCCCGCCCGATGGCTTCGGCCACGCGCACGCTGGTGGCCGTGGCAATGCCAAGATAGAACATGAAGCACACCCCGATCACCTGCACCGAATAGCCATAGACGGCATTGGCCGCGATGGAGACCCAGGTGGCGATGATGAAGGTGACGTTAAAGCCGCCCCATTCGGCGACATTGCTGATCGCCGTGCCGGTGCCGACTTTCAGTTGGCGGAACGCTTCACCGGGTACAGCCGGGGGCGACCGCACGAAGGCGGGCGTCAGGAAGAAGCAGAAAGCCAGCATGATCACCACGATCAGCCAGCGCGTGCCGGTCGTGGCCCAGGCGACGCCTTCGGCGCCCATCTGGGGAAAGCCCCACCAGCCTGCGACGAGGGCAAGGTTGAGCACCAGATTGACCGCGACACCGACATACATCACGACCGTGACCAGCAGCGGCCGCCGCAACGCTTCCAGATAATAGGAACAGGCCTGGCTGATCATGTGACCGCCCAGCCCCAGCGCCAGAATGCGTGTCACCGAAGCTGTGGAAGAGGCCACCACTTCAGGCGCCAGCACCGCCACATCGCTGGGCGGGGCAATGGTGACGAAGACAAAGTGAAAGAACGGCTCGGCAAAGGGCAGAAGCGCCAGCGTCAGCGCGGCGCCCATCACGATGGCCCACCAGAGCCCGCGCCGGAATACCCGGCCAGAGCCGGCCGCCTGGCCGGTGCCCAGCATTTCGGAGGTCAGCACCTGAACGCCCAGCAGGATGCCGATGCCAAAGCCCAGAGACACCCCGATGGGCAGCCAGGCCGACAGAACAAAGGCGAGTTCCTCGGGCGCATACTGGCCGAGCACGATCGCGTCCGTCAGGCCCATGAGCATCATGGCCATGCGGCTGACGGCAATCGGCACCGACAGGCGGATCAGGTCCGCAATATCCTTTGGCCGCGCCCAGGCGGGCAGGCGCGACGTCGCCGTCATGACTGCCCTCCCTTTGATCTTTTCCAGGTCATGCCTGATTTTTGAGCAGCCGCGCGTGATGCCTCAAAGGCCGAAGGAGAGCAAGACAGGGCGGCAACGTTTTTTCGGGCGATGCAGAGCGGCAACACCTGCGCCCTCAAAGCTCAGCGCGCGGAGGGGTTGGGCGCATTCAAAGGCGCACATGTCAGCCCGCTCCCGGGTATCTGCTTACGCAGACCCCGGAGAGTGGGAAGGTTTGGTTTAAAGAGCCTAGCCCGCCTTGCGGGCCGTTGCGGCTTCGACTTCGGCAGCTTGCAGCTTTTCGGCCACGAGGAAGGCGAGTTCCAGGGCCTGTTCGCCGTTGAGACGGGGGTCGCAATGGGTGTGGTAGCGGCTGGAGAGGTCTTCTTCGGAGATCGCCTGCGCGCCGCCGATACATTCGGTGACGTTCTGGCCGGTCATCTCGAAATGGACCCCGCCCGGATAGCAGCCTTCGGCCGAGAGCACATCGATGAACTGGCGCACTTCAGAGAGGATGCGGTCCACAGGGCGCGTCTTGAAGCCGGTGCCGGTTTTCAGCGTGTTGCCGTGCATGGGATCACACGACCAGACGACCGTGCGGCCGGATTTTTTCACCGCGCGGGCCAGCGGCGGCAGGCCAGATTTCACGCCTTCCGAACCGAAGCGCGAGATCAGCGTGATGCGGCCGGGCTCGTCTTTCGGGTTCAGCGTGTCGATCAGGCGCAGGAGCTCATCGGTCTCCATGCCGGGGCCGCATTTGATGCCGATGGGGTTTTTGATGCCCTTGCAGAAATTGACATGGGCGTGATCGACCTGGCGGGTGCGGTGGCCGATCCACAGCATGTGGGCGGAAGTGTCATACCAGTCGCCGCTGGTGGAATCGATGCGGGTCATCGCTTCCTCATAGCCCAGCAGCAGCGCTTCATGGCTGGTGTAGAACTCCACCTGCGACATCTGCGGAACGCTTTCGGCATTGAGGCCGACCGCTTCCATGAAGCGCAGCGAGGCGGAGATCTGGTCGGCGAGCTTCTGGTAGCGCTCTCCCTGCGGGGAGCGGTCCACGAAGCCGAGCATCCAGCGCTGGACGTTGGCCAGGCTGGCATAGCCGCCCTGGCTGAAGGCACGCAGCAGGTTCAGCGTGGCGGCCGACTGCGAATAGGCCTGGATCAGGCGCTCAGGGTCCGGAATGCGGGCCTCAGGCGTGAATTCCATGCCGTTGATGTTGTCGCCCCGGTAAGAGGGCAGCGTCACGCCGTCGATGGTTTCGATGGGCTCGGACCGCGGCTTGCCGAACTGGCCCGCGATGCGGCCGACTTTCACCACCGGCTTGGCGGCGGCAAAGGTCAATACGACGGCCATCTGGAGGATCACGCGGAACGTGTCGCGGATGTTGTCCGGGTGAAATTCCTTGAAGCTTTCCGCGCAGTCCCCGCCCTGCAGCAGGAACGCCTTGCCGGCGGCCACATCGGCCAGCCGAGCCTTCAGGCGGCGCGCCTCACCGGCGAACACCAGCGGCGGATAGCTTCTCAGACGGGTTTCGACAGCTGCCAGGGCGGCCGCATCAGGATAATCCTGAGGGATGTGCTTGGCAGGCAGGTTACGCCAGTCGGAAGGGTGCCAGGTCATTGCTCGGTTCTCGCTCAAGTTTTGCCGCATAAAACATATGAGCGCCCCTTGCTCAAGTTTCACCATAATTTCACTGCAAGAAGATGGCAGAATCGCGGATTGGCCCGCTAAAAGGCCCATTCAGACAGAAGATTCATGAGCCGCGGGGCCAGATGTCGCATATCTATATCAGCCATTCGGGCAAAGACCCGGACGCCCTGCTGGCATTGCATGAAGCCTTGCGGGCCGCTTCCGTCGCTGTTTTCTATCCTGGAGAAGAGACATCGCGGGAAGACGCCAATGCGGCACTGGACCAGGCGTTTGCCGTGATCGTGCTGGTTTCGGCTGCGGCGGTGCGCTCCAAATGGGTGCGCCAGGATGTCGAAGCGGCCAAGGCCCTCGGCCTCAAACTCATCCCCTACCAGGTCGACAAGGCGCGCCTCAACGGCTTCTTCAAGCAGGAAGTCCAGCCCGCCTTGCGCCTCTCCTCCTCGATGCCGGACGGTCTCGACCAGCTCGTCTCCGAGACGCAGGAAGCCTATCGCAAGAAATGCCCGGTCATCGCGGTGATGAACCTCAAGGGCGGGGTCGGCAAGACGACCGTTTCGGCGCAGGTGTTCGGCGCGTGGCAGGCGGCGTTTGGCGGGCGCGTGCTGCTGGTTGATCTCGACCCGCAATATAACCTTACCCAGACCTTCTATCCCATGGACCTGGCGGACGCCTCTTCGGCGCAGGACCGCTCGGTGATCTCGTTGTTCGAGCGCTCGCGCCTGCATGCGCGCGACGCGGCCTCCCCGGCAGAAAACTGGCTTGGCCTCAGCATCCAGCCTTTCACGCCCGCCCCGCGCGAACAGTTCGCCCATTCGGTTCTGGGCAGCGACGGCCCGCCTGGACGGCTCGACCTCATCTCCGGCCAGTTCGAGATTTCCAAATACGCCTTCTCGGCAGACCCGGACTCGCTGGCCGCCGTGAAACAGCATTTCCTGCGCTGCGTGGAACATTATCGCAGCGAGTATGATCTCATCATTTTTGACACCAACCCCAACGCCACTTTCCTCACGCGCTGCGCGCTGGAAGCGGCCGACCGGGTGATCGCGCCGATGCATGCGGACATTTACTCCCTGCGTGGGGTGCGCCTGCTCAACCAGGTGATCCAGAACCAGGTGGAAGACTATAAGCGCCCCGACCTGCGCATCCTGTTCAATGCCGTGAACCGCAACGAACAATCGACCTTCGAAGCCGATGCGCGCAATGGCGTGTTTGATGGTACGGCCGGATTTGCGCTGTCAAAAGCGCTGCTCACGGCAGCCCTTCCCCGCTCAGGACATTTTGCCGTCAAAGCCCCACAGGACGATCAGCCGGCCTGGCGCCAGCTGGTCATCCATGCCGGGCGCGGCGGGGGGCTCAAAGCCATTCGCGAAAGCCTCACGCAGGTGGCGCAGGAAATCCGTGGACTGAATGACGCGATGAAGCGGCACTAATTTTCAATCCCCCTCTCCCTTGGGAGAGGGGCTTTAGGGTCAAACGCCCTCTGGCACCCATTTCGTCCGCATCGTGACGAGCTCTTCGGCCGCCGACGGGTGGAGCGCGCAGGTGCGGTCAAAGTCCTGCTTGGTGGCGCCCATCTTGACGGCGATCGCGGCGGCCTGAATCATCTCGGCAGCGTCCTCGCCCACCACATGCACACCGAGCACGCGCTGGTCGGAGGCGCGCACGACGAGCTTCATGAAGGTGCGCGTCTGATCGCCGTTCAGCATATTCTTCATCGGGCGGAACTTCGTCTTGTAGATGTCTATCTCGCCGAACTGTTTGCGGGCATCGGCTT
>JBKBRT010000078.1:0-12640 GCA_046291585.1 Hyphomonas sp. | reverse complement strand
CGATCGACCATTTGGTTGTCAGGCCTTCGCTTTCGAGCGGATTGGCGAGCCCCATTCCGCACACGGATACGTCTGGCCGGACAGACCGGCAGCGATCCAGCTGGCGGTCTACATCCTGACCCTCGCTGATCTGAACATCCGGGCCCAGCAGATCGAGCTCCGGGCGCATATGGACGCCGTGAAGATAGGGCGTCCCGACCTCGCAGAGGGTCATGCCCACTTCCCGGGAAAGGAACCGCGCCAGCGGGATTTCAATCTGCGAATCGGGAAAGCAGAACAGTGATTTTCCTGACAGGACCGGAAGATAGCGTTGCAGGCTGCGGGTCGCCCGGGCGCGCGGCATATCGGTGACCGAGGCAAAGCGGGCGGCGCTGATGCCCCAGGCGTCTGCGGCAGCTTTCAGCCAGGCAGTTGTTCCCTCCGCCCCAAGAGGAAAAGGCGCCGGCAGGTGGACGGCGCCGCGCTCTTCCAGCGCCCGCGCAGTATCTTTCAGCCAGGGCTGGGCCAGCAGGAAACGGGTGTGCGGGCCGACAGCGGGCATTTCCCCGGACTTGCGGCCCGGCAGATAGCTTACATTCTCGATGCCGAGCTGGTGGAGCATTCGGGTGAACTGATCTTCCACGACATCGGCCAGCGCGCCGACAATCAGCAGCGAGGGCGCGTCTGACGGCGCCTGCGGCAATCCGGGAACGAGGGATGCGAGGCACGCATCTTCGCCTTGGGTGAAAGTGGTTTCGATCCCGCTGCCGGAATAGTTGAGTATGCGGACCTGCGGGGCATGAATGGCCGACAGCCGCTCAGCCGCGCGGCCAAGATCGAGCTTGATGACTTCGGACGGACACGATCCGACGAGAAACAGGAGCCGTATGTCGGGCCGGCGTTCGATCAGCCGGGCGACCGTGCGCTGGAGCTCGTCATTCATGTCGGCCATGCCGGCAAGGTCGCGCTCTTCGATGATCGCGGTCGCAAAGCGCGGCTCTGCAAAGATCATGACACCGGCAGCAGACTGCATCAGGTGAGCGCAAGTCCGTGAACCGACAATCAGGAAGAAAGCGTCCTGGATCTTGCGATGCAACCACATGATCGAGGTGAGCCCGCAGAAGACTTCCCGCTGGCCGCGCTCGCGCAGGATGGGGAGAGCGGGAGGCGATCCGCTGTTGCGGGAAGGCCCCGTGCGCGGCAGGAGGGTCGTCATGATGTCACCTCGGTGCCCGCAGCCGGGGAAAGACGCGCCAGGCGGAGTTTCCAGAGGAATTGTACAGCGTTGATGACGTAAACGGCGTAACCTGCCAGGGCGACCCAGAGCTGAGCTTCAGGCGATCCTATGCGCCCCAGCAGCATCACGAGGTAGGCGGTGTGCAGCGCGATCACGATCATGGACACCGCGTCTTCCCAGAAGAAAGCCTCGGCGAAGAGGTGCTGCCCGAAGACGTCCTTCTCCCAGATCGCGCCGGTTATCATGATCGCATACAGACAGAATGTCTTGAGAACGACGGAGGCTGTGGCGATCGCCAGCCCGTTGCCTGTGAGCAGATAGTGCGCAACCAGACCGACACTGACGAGAAAGACCAGGAACTGGATCGGCGCAAGGATGGCCTGGACAATAGTCCATGGAGAGGCGTCGCGGCGCAGGCGCTGTTCTCGCGTGTAGATCGCCACACTCCTCCCCGTTCTGATGGGTTGTTCTAACATGGCGTT
This sequence comes from Hyphomonas sp., assembly GCA_046291585.1. Classification (GTDB taxonomy): domain Bacteria; phylum Pseudomonadota; class Alphaproteobacteria; order Caulobacterales; family Hyphomonadaceae; genus Hyphomonas. Next base: position 10,942 of record JBKBRT010000078.1, on the reverse strand, counting down.
AAACACCGCCCCTCCCATTCCTGCTTTGAGGCAAGATACCAGCGACCCGAAAAGTGTCAACGTAAGTTTACGTCTATTTGTTTTTACAATATCTCGCTTTACAGATTGCGATTTAAGAGAGAGGGTGTTTTCAAGTAAACGCGGAAGCTAGGAGCACCGCTCGGTCAAAGACTAAAAAGCCTCGCTGACCTAGAAAGATCACGCGCAAACTGATACACTTAAAGGTGAAATCAGTGGCTCATCGTAAAGTGCCAATCACCGGGTTTCGCTTTCCTCCCGTAGCGTGCCCGCCCGTTAAAAGGGCGCGCCGCATGACAATTCGAATCCGGAGCGAAATTTCGTCCGGGTTCAGATCAAAGATGGACATGGGCGCCCCTCACCTGGCGATCAGTTTGTCTGAGCTTGGGAGGCGAAAGTGGCGTTGGAATATGACCGGAAATCGGTAACGGGACAAACAGGCGGCGCCGAGCCAGCCGACTTTGGCAGCCTGATAAACTCATGGGCGCAAAGTCAGGGCATGCCGACTGTGCAGGCGCAGCGGGTTTTTTCGGCGATACAGGCGGAAATCATTCCGAGGTTGGTTCTCGCCCGGCAATCCTATCACCGCACTGTTCCGCCCCTTACCCTTTATCCTCAACCGATTTCCGACAGCGACAAGGAAGTTTTCCTCAATGACGTGCTCAATGGCAGCGCTTCGGATGCGACCGACCTTGCAAGAAGCCTCATCGTTCGGGGCGTGCCCGTGGAGGCTGTATTCATTGATCTTCTGGCCTGGTCCGCGCGCCGGCTGGGGGAATATTGGAACGAGGATCTTTGCACGTTTACGGATGTGACGATCGCCTTGTGCCGCCTGCACGAGGTATTGCATCAGATCAGCGAAAGCACCGGGGCTTCAGGCAAGCCCACCGCCAGAACCGAGCATTCAATCCTCGTCAGCAGCGTTCCGGGGGATCAACACGTCTTCGGAGCTCTGATGGTCGCCGAAAGCTTCCGCCGGGACGGCTGGGTTGTTCGCTGTGAACCGGGCAGCAGCAATGAAAAGTTGAGTTCTGCGGTCGCCAAGGATGGATTTGATGTGGTCGGACTGTCCTGTGCTTGTGACCGGGACAAATATGAACTGGCTGATCTGATCAAGACTGTCCGTACAAACTCTTATAACCGCTCCGCAATTGTCATGGTGGGGGGGCGACTGTTTATTGAGCACCCCGAGCTTGCAATCGAGGTCGGAGCAGATCTTCTCGCTCAGGACGGTCCTTCGGCTGTTGAATTGGCACGGAATAGGTTGGCAAATGCGAAGGGTGACTGCTAAGGGCTTTCGCCAACCGTAATTTCAGCTTCTGGAAAAAATACATGGAAGCCACTTCGGATCAAAGCCCTAACAGACTGCCGTTTCGTGATGCCGAAGACAGCTTTTCTGGATTGGATGCCGACACAATCGCCGAGTTGTTGATCAACGCGTCGGACATTGCGCTCGTAATCGAAGACGGGCGCATACGGGATGCTGCGGTGTCGCTGGAAGATCTGCGCCGGTCAGGCGTCGTGGAAGGCTGGATCGGCAAGAATTGGGCAGACACGGTCACCGTCGAAAGCCGGCCCAAGATTTCTGCGCTGCTCAGCAGCTCCGGCTCCCTGCCCGCGCAGCCGGCACGCCAGGTCAACCACGCCACGACCGGACTGAAGGATTTGCCCGTTGCTTATCGCACTGTGGCCACAAAACAGAACAACCGGCTGATTGCGTTTGGCCGCGACCTGCGACCGGCTTCCGACCTGCAGCAGCGCCTGCTCAAGGTGCAGCAGGAATTGGAGCGCGATTATGGGCTCATGCGTCAGGCAGAGGCCAGATACCGCACGATCTTCCAGGCGGTCAGCGAAGCGCTTCTGATCATTGATGCAGATCAGCTGACGGTCGAAGACGCCAATCCGGCGGCCGCCGAACGACTGCAGATGAACCTGAATGACATCGCCAGCGGTATGCTGACGAGCCTGTTTGACCCCGCAAGCGCGCGCGCACTCGAGCGCATGGTTGCCCAGGCGGCGGCGAATGGACAGTCCAGCTGCAACACGGTTTCCGGCCGCAAGGGCGAAAAGTTCAAGGTGCTCGCCGACGCCTTCCGTCAGGGACGCGACGTGCGCATCATCTGCCGTATCCTGGACCGCAAAAGCGGCTCGGTTATCCCCGAGATGGCCGGCGCGCCTCTGCTCAGCATCCTGGAAGAGCTGCCCGACGGTTTTGTCGTGGCGGATGGGGACCTGCGGATCGTGACCGCAAACAAAGCCTTCATCAGCATGACACAGCTGATGAGCCGGTCGGCGATCTCGGGCGCGCGCCTGGCGGATTTCCTTGGCCGCTCCACGACAGATCTGAACGTGCTGATTTCGGCAATCCGAACCAATGGGTCGGCCCGGAATTTTGCCACCGTTATACGCGACCGGTTCGGGTCTGAAGAGGATGTCGAAGTTTCCGGCGTAAATTCGGGCGAAGACGGGCGGGCACTTTACGGCTTCTCGATCCGCAATGTCGGCCGGCGGCTGAGCAGCGAGCCGCCGATTCGCGAGGAACTGCCCAAATCCGTGGAGCATCTGACGAGCCTCGTGGGGCGCATGCCGCTCAAGGATATCGTGCGCGACTCAACGGCGCTGATCGAACGCCTCTGCATTGAGGCCGCCCTCCGGCTAACCGATGACAACCGGGCTTCGGCGGCAGAAATCCTGGGATTAAGCCGTCAGGGGCTGTATTCCAAGCTCAACCGGTTCGGGTTCGAAGACAAAGAATAATCTGACCGCTTTTTGTCAAATTGAATTGACACTTTTCAGTGTCAACCATACGATTTGGCATGGTCCGGATACATGCTTCTGCCGTCACTCCCCGTCTGCCGCAGCCGGCCGCCGTGCTGGAATTGTTTAAGCCCGTCACCTGGTTTGCCGCCATGTGGGCCTATCTTTGCGGCGCGGTGTCGAGCGGTCAGCCGCTTCTGGGAAATCTGCATCTGCTGCTTGGCGGCATGTTGCTAGCCGGGCCGATGGTCTGCGCCTCCAGCCAGGCGGTGAATGACTGGTTTGACCGGCACGTCGATGCGATCAACGAGCCGGGGCGGCCCATCCCCTCCGGCCGCATTCCGGGCCAGTGGGGACTTTACCTCGCCATCCTCTGGTCGGCTCTGTCGCTGCTGCTGGGACTGGCCCTCGGCTTCTGGGCGTTTGTCGCAACCGTGGCCGCAGTTTTTCTCGCCTGGGCCTACAGCGCCCCTCCCCTGCGGCTGAAGCTGAACGGCTGGTGGGGCAATGCGGCGGTCGGTTTTTCCTATGAAGGCATTGCCTGGCTTACCGGCGCGGCCGTCATGCTCGGCAGTTTGCCTAATGGGCTGATCTTCTTCCTCGCCATCGCCTATTCGATTGGCGCGCACGGGATCATGACGCTGAATGATTTCAAATCCATCGAAGGCGATCAGCAGATGGGTGTTCGCTCCCTGCCGGTGCAGCTGGGGCCGGATCGCGCCGCGCGGCTTGCCTGCTTCGTGATGATCGTGCCGCAGATGGCGGTTATCCTGACACTGATTATTCTGGGAAAGCCGATCCATGCCGGGATCATTACCGTCCTGCTTGGCGCGCAGGTCTGGCTGATGCGCCCGTTGCTCGGTGACCCCCGGGGCAAGGCGATCTGGTACAGCTCAACGGGCGTGACGCTGTATGTGCTGGGGATGCTGGTAAGCGCCCTGGCGATTGCGCCCTGGAGCGCTGCATGACCGGTCTTGAGCAAGCACGGCAGATCGGCTGGCTCGGCATCATCCGCCTGGGGCTCATTCAATCGTCTCTTGGCGCTATCGTCATTCTCATGACCTCAACCCTCAACCGAGTGATGGTCGTCGAGCTTGGCCTCGCCGCCGCCGTTCCGGGCTTTCTGGTCGGGCTACACTATGCGGTCCAGATTTCGAGGCCTCGCTGGGGCTTTGGCGCCGACGCCGGGGGCCGCCAGACGCCCTGGATCCTTGGCGGGATGGCCGTTCTGGCCGGAGGCGCCGTTCTCGCCTCAACGGCGGCAGCGCTCATACAGACCCATCTAATTGTCGGCCTGGGGCTTTCCCTGGTGGCGTTTGTGGTCATCGGAGGCGGCGTCGGCGCGGCGGGGACCAATCTGCTCGCGCTGCTCGCCATCCGCACGCCGCCCGAACGCAAAGCCGCCGCCGCCGCGATCGTCTGGATCATGATGATCGTCGGCTTCATCCTCACCGCCGGCATCGGCGGACAACTGCTCAAGCCGTTCAGCTTTGAGCGGCTCATTCTCGTTACCGCCGGGACAGGACTGATTTCTGTAACGGTCACAGCGCTGGCCCTTATCGGGCTGGAGAAGCCCCGCATTGCGGCGGCTTCTGCGCCCGCCGCACCTGCGGCGCGGCCAGACTTCCGGGCCGCCATCACGGAAATCTGGCAGGAGACCGAGGCGCGCCGGTTCACCATCTTTGTCTTCGTGTCGATGCTCGCCTACAGCGCTCAGGATCTGATCCTCGAACCCTTTGCCGGCATCGTGCACGGCTTCAGCGCGGGCGCATCGACGCAACTGGCCGGTGTTCAGAATATCGGTACACTGATCGGCATGATCGCTGTTGCCCTGGCCGGTACATTGGCCGGGAAGTCCCGGCCGAGCTTCATGCGGGCCTGGACGATTGGCGGGTGCATTGCGTCTGCCGCGAGCCTCCTCGTTCTTGCAACGGGCACGCAGCTCCTTGGCGCGGCCTGGCCGCTGATCCCCAATATCCTGGCGCTCGGTGTGGCCAATGGTGTGTTTGCCGTGTCTGCCATCGGGTCGATGATGACCCTTGCCAGCAGCGGCCGGGCTTCCCGGGAGGGCACGCGCATGGGACTGTGGGGCGCCTCGCAGGCCATCGCGTTCGGACTGGGGGGGCTTGCCGGCGCCATATCTCTCGATATCGCACGCCTTGCCTTCGCCGATCCGATATCGGCGTTTTCAATTGTCTTCGCGGTGGAGGGCCTGCTGTTTCTGGCCGCCGCATGGCTGGCTGCACGCATTGCCCAGCCGGCCCATAACCCAGGCACATTGCCAATCCTTCCGGCAGGCGAGTTTCTGCTGGTTGAAGGGAGGAAGTCATGACATTCGACCGCGCCACGCCGCACCGCACCTATGACGCCGTCATTGTCGGAGGCGGGCCTTCCGGGGCGACAGCCGCGCATGAGCTGGCCCTGGAAGGGCTGAGCGTTCTGCTTCTGGACAAATCCGGCCGGATCAAACCCTGCGGCGGGGCAATTCCGCCCCGGCTGATCGAAGATTTCGATATTCCGGGAAACCTGCTGGTTGCGCGCGCGAGCAGTGCACGGATGATTGCCCCGTCCGGGCGGACCGTTGACATGATTGTTCAGGGCGGCACGGTCGGAATGGTGGATCGCGAGCATTTTGACGAATGGCTGCGGGTCCGCGCAGCCAAGGCGGGCGTTGAGCGCCGCGACGGATTTTTTACACAGTTCCTGCGGGCCGAGGATGGGACGGCGATCATCGAGTATCAGCCCAAGGAGGGCGGGGAGCCTGCCCGCGTGCGCGCCCGCTGCGTGATCGGCGCCGATGGCGCGCGCTCGCGCGTGGCGGCGCAAACGATTCGCGGCGGAGGCGAAACCAAATGCGTCTTTGCCTATCATGAAATTATCCGCTCTCCCCTGTCGGGTGAAGGTGGCTTTGATCCAAATTGCTGCGAGATCTATTATCAGGGCCATCTCTCACCGGACTTTTATGCCTGGATATTTCCCCATGGCGAAACGGCGAGCATCGGCGTGGGCAGCGCGCAGAAAGGGTTTTCGCTGCGCGACGCCATCCGTACCCTGCGCAAGGATGTGGGACTGGCGGACGCTGAACTGATCCGCAAGGAAGGGGCGCCCATACCCCTGAAGCCGCTCAAGCGCTGGGACAATGGCCGGGATGTGATCCTGGCAGGAGACGCGGCGGGCTGCGTGGCGCCGGCATCGGGCGAAGGCATTTACTATGCCATGCTGGGCGGCCGGGAAGCGGCCGTTTCGGTCAAACAATTCCTCGCCACCGGTGACGCACGCGCGCTCGCCGGGACGCGCCGCCGGTACATGAAGGCTCACGGAAAGGTCTTCATGATCCTCGGGATAATGCAACATTTCTGGTATCGCTCTGACAAGCGCCGGGAAGGCTTTGTGTCTATGTGCAATGACCGGGATGTGCAGCGCCTGACCTGGGACGCCTATCTCAACAAGCGGCTCGGCAAGGCCGATCATATGGCGCATCTTCGGATTTTCCTGAAAGATACAGCTCACCTGCTGGGCTTCACGCCGCGCCGGCCGAAAGAGTCGTGACGGCGCGGGAGAGGCGCGCGCGCCGCCGGCCTCTGCTGATTGCCGGAGGGGCTGCGCTCATCACGGCTCTTGCGGGCGGATCCATCACCAAGATCGATGGCTGGTATCGCGCGCTGGAAAAGTCCAGCCTGAACCCACCTGACTGGGTGTTTGGCCCGGCCTGGGCGCTCATCTATGCGCTCGCCGTCATCTCAGCGACCATCGGCTGGCGGACGATGAAAAGCTCAGCTGAGCGGGCCTGGCTGCTTTCTCTGTTCTTTGTCAATGCGGTGCTCAATGTTGCCTGGAGCGGCGTGTTCTTTACCCTTCGGCGGCCCGACTGGGCGATGGGTGAGCTGATTGCCCTCTGGATTTCCGTCGCCTGCCTGATCGTTTTTCTTGGGCGGCGGTCACGGATGGCCGGGGCGCTGCTTGTTCCTTATCTTGGATGGGTCAGCCTCGCTGGCTGGCTCAACTATAAGGTCGTCGCGCTCAACGGCCCGTTTGGGGGTTCCTGATGATCCTGACATCGAGCCTGATCGACGCGATCATGGTTGCTGTCGGCGCAGAGTTCATTCTGCTCGCCCTGTTCCTGCGGCGCGCCGGCGCCGCAAACTGGATCCTGCCAGCCTTCTGGTTTCTGGCGAGCGGCGCGCTTCTCATGGCAGCGCTCCGGCTGGTGCTTTCGGGCCACTCCCACCTGATCACTGCCCTGCCCCTTCTTGCCAGTTTCGTTACCCATATCCTGCTTCTGCTCTCCGTCTGGCACCGGATAAAAAAAACCAGGTCCGAACGGGACCTGGCTCAGTTTAAGGGATAGCCGGAAACTTCGCGCGCGCTTCAGAACCGCGCGAAGCCGTTTTCCGCGCCCCACAGGAACCAGTTGTCGACAACCGTTCCCGTCAGCAGCACGCCAATACCGCCCGTGATCGGACAGAGAATGGCAAACCACCAGGCCCAGCGGTGGATCGATTCCATCGAGGCATTGAAGCCCATCGTCCAGCGCCAGAAAAGAGCAGCCCGTTCCGATGCTGTTCCGCGATCTGTAATCTGTTCAATCTCGCGCTCCCCGCCATAGCGGCCAACCGCCAGGATGGTTGCGCCATGCATGGCGAACAGGAGCGCGGATCCATAAAGAAACGCAATCGAGAGCATATGGAAGGGGTTGTAGAAGAAGTTCCCGTAGAGGAGCGACAGATTGTTCGTCCAGTCCAGGTGTGAGAATATGCCGAACGGCACCGCTTCTGACCAGCTTCCCATCATCACGGGACGGATGAACCCGCAGACAAGATAGAGCCAGATGGCTGCAGCAAAACCCCAGCAGATATGTGTACCCAGGCCGAGCTGAACCGCCCGCCTGTAGGACCTGATCCACCAGAGAATGATGGACGCGGTCAGGAAAAACCCTGCCATCAACCACCACCCGCCTTCGTGGAGCGGCATGAACAAGGTCAGACCGTGCTGTGGAAGCGGCTGATCCAGCGATAGCCAGGGAAGCTGACCGAAGAACCTGATCGGATCCCAGCCAACGCTCGCCCACATGTTCAGACCAATGATTTCAATGGCGATGAACCCGCACAGGAGCGAGGCGATACCCGACCAGCCCAGATAGATCGGGCCGATCTGAGCGTCGCCGATCCGCCCCATCAGGTGGCTGGTGGTGGTGATCAGGTATCGAGGCTCGTCACCGGGACCTTCAACGACCCCGTGGTCGATATGACCTCTGACCTGCGTTTGAGTGAAGATATTCTGATAGTCTGTCATCGGACTGGACCTTTACATGCGCCAGATCGGAAAATTCTGCCACGCGTTCCACCAGTCGATCCAGGAGCCTTCATAGAAGGGACCGGAAATGACAATGCAGATAGCGCTCCAAATCCCCGCGGAAAGAGCGAGGAACAGGCCGACACGGTGGATACCGAGTGTGCCCACCGAATAGCCGATGAAATCGCGGAAGAAGGCGTTTTCATGCTCCGGGGTTTTGACGGTTTTCCCGCGGCCGGGGTTCGTGGCCGACAGGACAAGCCCGCCATGCAGCGCCAGCGCCAGCGTGGTTGTGAAAAAGAAGGTGATCGCCACCATATGGGCGGGATTGTAGTGGAAGTTGCCATAGGCATAGCCGGTATTGGACACCCAATCGAGGTGGCTCATGATGCCATAGGGAAATCCATGCCCCCATGCCCCCATGAGAAAGGGCCGGATTACCACCAGGGTCACATACGCGAAGATCGCCACACCGAACGCGATTGGAACGTGCAGACCCATGCCCAGTTTCCGGCATATCTCGACTTCCCGCAAAGCCCAGGACACAAATGCCCCGATCGCGCAGACCGTGACGATCTGCCAGATGCCTCCTTCCGCCATCGGAGCAAGCTGTAAGCCATACTCTATGGGCGGCGGGTCAATGCTGATGAGCCAGGGATTCCAAGTGTCTCCCATCGAAGCCCCGAGGAAAATCAGGGCTGTGCCGAGAAAGGCAAAGAAAGCGGCGGTTACGCCGAAGAACCCGACATAAAAGGGTCCTATCCAGAAATCAAAGAGGTCTCCGCCCAGGAGCGTCCCTCCGCGAATCCGGTATTTTCGTTCAAAATTCAGTAGCGCCATTTTGCAGCTCCATCCTCCGGCGCCGCCCGCTATGCTGCTGCGGACTTCAACGCTCCAAATCGAAATTCAGGGGTATTCCGGGCGAATGGGCATTCCCACCCGCCCGGAACGTTTTCAAACTTGCTGAATCTGGCTTTCGACTGTCAGTTCCGCGACCGCTGTCGGCGCAGTGCCGAGCCAGTTGAAGCGAGGTGAGCTGAGCAGAATGAAATGTATCAGCAGAGCAAGCACGAATAGAAAAACAGATAGAGCCACCAGCACGCGCCGGGGATCGAAAAGGAGCCATAGTCTCCACATGTGTCAGTCCTCCTATCCTTTGAGACTTACGAAAGATGTCGCAAGCCTCAGCCCGTCTTCGAGCATGGCATAGCCGCCGGGTCCGGGGATCCAGGGTCGCCATGACCAGACCAGGGCGTGAGCCGCAATCGCAATCAAAGTAAAGAGTATGAAACTCATTACAAAGATCTTGTGGAACTCCTGGGCTTCAGTTGCCGTCAACCCTGTCAGCGACCCAGTCCTCTCATTTGTAATTTCGGCCATTCACAATCTCCGTTCATGGTCCTAGGTCTTTGACCGAAACAGTATCCTGTCGCGGCCCAATTGACGCCCGGAATTCCGGATCATCAAAAGCTCGTATGTGTCATTCCGCTCTTCGTCCGTTAGCGGAAGACGTAAAACCATGGAACGACGCTGTGGGTCAGGTCAGATGCTTCTGCAACAACTGACAGACCGCCCCGGCGATCATTCCTCCTGCCCGAGGGGAGCAACCGCCCCGCGAACGCTACAACCAGAAAAATCGGAAACATGAGGCGCTTCATGACAGCCATGCTGCGCTTGTCGCGCTCTCGCCAACCCATGATATCTGCGCTTTGAATGTCCACCATGATCATTTCCTCCCTGAGTGTCAGGTAGCCTGGCTTCAGGCCGCCCTGCCTCCTTCAATTTCCCTTACCGATCGTGTGACCAGATCAGCGGTTACCCGGCCTCTGGTTTCTTTTGTAGCGACGGTTTCCACATGGTCCCTGATCCGTTTTGCTGCCGATATCCGTGTAAGGACCGACTGGCGTTCCAGATATGTATCCAACAGCTCACTGGCCTGATCGTCCCAGCTCACCTGAGCTGACATGGTGCGCGCCGGCGTTGCGTCCGCGACGTCGAGACTGGTGCCGAGCGGAAGAATATGGAAAAGCGCATCGAACAGAGCGTTGCAGTATTCCTGCACAATGTAGGTGGCGCCCGAATAGCCCATGAAGGGCGTGCCCGTGTGGCGGCGGATGATCGCCCCCGGGAATGAGGCCGGAATCCAGATCGACTTGGCGCCTGCTTCCTGAAGGTACATCCGCTCATTGTAACTGCCGAACACAACAAGAGGCGGCGCTTCGTGAATGACCTTACGGACTTCGTCATTGTCGGTTTTGCGGCCCGCAATGCGGGCATAGCCGAATGCGCAGCTGATACCGAGATCGTTCTCGAGGAAATTGCGGATGCCGAGGGCGTGGGTTTCATTGGCCACGATGCCAAAGCTCGCGGTCGCAAAGAAGTCCTGGGTAACGGAACGCCAGAGATCCCAGAGGGGTTTCAGCGTCGAGTGTTTTTCCGACTCGATGAAAGGCTCTGGATCAAGCCCGGTCAGCTCTCCCAATGCGCGCAGAAACCGCGTCGTGGAATGCAATCCGACAGGCGCTTGCAGATAAGGCGTGTCCAGCGCTTCACAAAGCGCGCGGCCAAACTCCCGGTACATACAGATATTCACATCAGCGTTCAGCAGGCTGCGGATTTCGGAAACATGGGTCGCCAATGGGAAAACCAGATTTATCTCCGCGCCGATCCCCTCAACTAGGCGGCGTATTTCAGCCAGATCCGACGGCATATTGAACATGCCATAGGAAGGCCCGATGATATTGACGCGGGGCTTTGCGCCCTCTTTCTTCAGGGGCTTCTTGGGGTTGCGGCCTTTGGTCTGCGCAAACTCCGTCCACAGCCAGAGCAATGCGCGGTCTGCGCTCTGCCACTGATCTTCATCAATTGTTCGCGG
>JBKBRT010000271.1:0-2853 GCA_046291585.1 Hyphomonas sp. | reverse complement strand
TCCCGCTTCCCCAAAACGATGCTGATGCGGGCGGCGGAAAGGCGGGGGCGGATCGATTTTGTCCTCCTCACCTACCATTCCCTCTCGCGCATCGTCTGGCCGGTCTTTGCCGTCATCCTGCTGGCGGGCGCCACCGCCGCGTTTGAAGCGCTGGGGCTGGGCAACAACACCCTGCACATCACCACCAGCCTCCTGCTGGCCTGGATCATCGTGCGCATCTTCACCGCCAGCATGCGGCGCGGTTTCTGGTCCAAGGCCATCGCCTATTTCGCCTGGGCGATCACCGCGCTCTACATCCTGGGCTGGCTGAGGCCGGTCACGGGCTGGCTCAGCAGTGTCACCATCGACTTTGGCGAGCACGAAGTCTCCCTGCTGCGCATTCTGGTCAGCATTGCGCTCGCCTGGTTTGCCATCTGGCTTGGCCGCCTCATCGGCAATGTCGCCCAATCCCAGCTGCGCGGTTCGCCGGAACTCCCCGCCTCGGTCGGCGGCCTGCTGGGCCAGAGCATCAAGATCGGCGTGATGATCGTCGCCATCCTGATCGCTCTGAACTTCCTCGGCGTGAATGTCGCCGCGCTGACCTTCTTCTCCGGCGCGCTCGGTGTCGGCATCGGCTTTGGCCTTCAGTCGGTTTTCTCCAACTTCATCTCCGGCGTCATCATCCTGATGGAGAAGTCGCTGAAAGTCGGCGATTTCATCGAGCTTCAATCCGGCCTGTCGGGCGTCGTGAAGGAGATCAACTTCCGTTCCACCGTCGTGATGACGAACGACAATATCGACATCGTGGTGCCCAACGAAGCCTTCATCAAGGCCCAGCTGATCAACTGGACGATGACCGAAGCGCGCCGGCGCATCCATGTGCCGTTCGGGGTGGCCTATGCCACGTCCAAGGAGCTGGTGGAGAAAGCGGGCCTGGAAGCGGCCGCCAGCGTGCCCTGGACCTTCGACGACCGGGGCGAGCATTCCCCTCAGGTCTGGCTGGTCCGCTTCGGCGATTTCCGTCTGGAATTCGAGCTGATTGTCTGGCTGACCGATGAGGCCATCCTGCGCCCGCAGAAGGTGATGGCCGACTATGTCTGGGCGGTTCATTCCGCGCTCGAGAAATACGAGATCCACATCCCGATGCCCCAGCGCGACCTGCACTTCAAATCCCCCGAAACGCTCAGCATACGCATCGAGCAGCCCGAGCCGAAGCCAGGAACCAAAGACAAGGCTCCGGATACGGAAGAGAAGTCATCACAAAGTTCAGACAAGCAAAGCTGATGCCGCCACCGCCCCCGGGGGGAGGGGCGGCAGCGGCGGGGCGGCCCGAGGGGTGCGGGCCTAGTCCAGAGCTTTGACAAATCGGCGCGCAAACCGGTCGGAGGCGCGCCCGGCATCATGCCAGGTTGTCAGGCCGGCATTGCGGATATCATTTTCGTACCAGTCATATTCAAGCTCGCCGGCAGGCGCGCCCGAGGCATCATACGCGATGGCTTTCAGTTTCATGCCGCCCACGCTGACCGAACGCATCATGTCGAGGCCGGGCTTGTCGCCGCCCTGCTTGAAGGTAGGCCGGGAGGGGCGCGCGTCCAGGATGGTCACATCAATCCTTGCCACATCGACACCGGCCTTGGTCAGTTGGCGGTCAAGATCGCGCTGGATGCGCCCGGCGAGAAACTCGCCTTCTCTCACGCCGTAATCATCCTGCAGTTTCTCGGTGAACTCAGGCGAATAGCTGACGGCGATTTCTGCCGCCGCCGCAACCGGCGCGGCAGCCATAAGCAGCAGGGCGAGGGCAGTGGTTTTCATCTGAGCGCTCCATGGTGTCAGGTGCAGATCCCGGCAGGATCTCTGATCTAATTTATCCATCCTATCAGCTTCCTGCCGGGCTCCAAAGTCACGAGGGTGTGAAGCTTACACTGTATCGACCAGCACCAGCTCGGCCGAATCCACCCCTTCCAGGGTAATCGTCTCGCCGCCGGAAATGGCCGCGCCATCGCGGGTTTTCAGGCGCTGACCGTTCAGCGTCACCTCGCCGTCGGCCACCACAAGGTAACCATACCGGCCCTTGGGAATATCATAGCTCAGCGTTTCGCCGGCTTTCACCGTGGCGCCCAGCACCTTGGCGTCCTGATTGATCGCCAGGCTGTCATTCTCGCCCGTTCCCGAGGCAAAGACGGCCCATTGGCCAGACCGGTCGCCTTTTGGAAACTGCCGCGCGCCCCAGCTGGGCGTGCCACCCCGGGTGCGCGGAATGATCCACAGCTGGAAAATCTGCGTCAGCTCGTCCTCGGCGTTCCATTCCGAATGCTGCACGCCAGAGCCTGCGCTCATCACCTGCACATCGCCCGCTTCGGTCCGGCCGTGATTGCCCAGCGAATCCTTATGCGTGATCGCGCCTTTGCGAACATAAGTGATGATCTCCATCGACTCATGCCCGTGGGGCGGAAAGCCGGTGCCCGGCTGGATCTCGTCATCATTCCACACGCGCAGGGCGCCGTGATTGACCCGCGAAGGGTCATGATAGCCAGAGAAAGAGAAGTGATAATGCGCGTTCAGCCAGTCATTGCGAAACCGGCCAAGCTTCTCGAAGGGGCGGAGTTCAATCATGGGATGTCTCCTGTCCATGAAGGGTTCTTGTTGACCGGTATATGGGAGCGGGCCGGGATGAGGGCAGTTAGTCAGCCAAGATAGCATTCATGCGAAGGGCGCATGAATGGGCAGACCCTTGCAACCCAGACCAACGCTCATCCTGAGTATCCGTGTTGGTCGATGAGGTTTTGGGGTCCATTTTCGATTATCCCGGATGAGGGCGTTGGCGAGGATGGCGAGCTTTCGCATGATGGCGGTGAGGGCGAGTTTTGGGGGTTT
>JBKBRT010000077.1:0-12876 GCA_046291585.1 Hyphomonas sp. | reverse complement strand
CAAGGTTCGGAGATATATGGCTCTGCCATACGGGATCATCCCAGCCGGGCTTTACGGGCGCCGGTTTGCGATAGGCGCGCCAATGGTCACCGAGCTGGACGATGTGGACCTGGCCCCATTTCGTGACGGAGATCAGGAGGGTGCGGAGCTCCTTGTCCTGACGTTTGAAGATCCAGCGCAGCTGCAGCCAGAGGTATGGCCAGAAGACCGGCAATACATGGGCATAGAGGCGGGCGATCTGGGGCGTCATAGGAGGGAGTATACCTCCGTTCCCGGAGGGGGTGGATGAGATTTCTGGAAATCGCGCAGGTGCTGCAGGTTTGGGGGGAATAATGTTGGATAGGGCGAAAGACCCTCACCTCCCATTGCTGCGCAATGGGTCCCTCCTCTCCCACTTCGCGGGAGAGGGGTAAGAGGCGTTGTGGGACTTGCCCCCTCTCCCTATGGGAGAGGAGGGGCCCGCGCCCGTGAGGGCGTGGGAGGTGAGGGTCTTGCGGCGTTGGAGTTTTTGCAAAAAAGCTCCAACGAAACTCCAACCGCAGCTTCAGGGCACCAGGACGACTTTGCCGACGACTTCGCGGCTGCGCATCATGTCGAAGGCGCGGCGCCATTCGGCCAGCGGCACTTCGGCATGGATGCAGGGTTTTACCTTGCCCTCTTCGGCCCATTTCCAGATAGCTTCCTGGTTGGCGCGGCCTTTTTCCGGGAACTGGCGGCCATATTCGCCCGCGCGCACGCCAACGACCGAGAAGCCCTTGATCAGGGGCATGTTCACGCTGACGCTGGGGATGCGGCCGGAAGTGAAACCGATGATCAGGAGGCGGCCGTCAAAGGCAATGCAGCGCACGCTTTCATCGAACACGTCGCCGCCGACAGGATCATAGATCACGTCGGCGCCGCGCCCGCCGGTGAGGGCTTTGACGTCTTCGCGGAAGCCGCGGGTGACGTTGATTACGTGATCGGCGCCGCGGGCCTTCACGGTCTTGAGCTTTTCGTCGGAGGCTGATGTGGCGATGACGGTGGCGCCCAGGAGCTTTCCGACCTCGACCGCCGCCATGCCGACGCCGCCGCTGGCGCCGTGGACGAGGAGCGTTTCGCCCGGCTGAAGATGGCCGCGAATGACCAGCGACACATAGGCCGTGAGATAGGCCGCGCCATAGGCGGAGGCCTCGGCGAAGCTGAGCGCGGCGGGTTTTTTGCGGAGGCCTACGGCGGGGAGCGTGATGTACTGCGAAAAGGCGCCGATGCGGCTGCCCCCGGCAACTTCATCGCCGGGCGCGAAGGCGGTGACCCCCTCGCCGACGGCGTCGACAATACCGGCAAGCTCCATGCCGAGGGTGAAGGGAAGCTCGGGTTTCAGCTGATATTTTCCCTCCGTCATCAGAAGGTCGGGAAAGTTGAGGCTGGCGGCCTTGATGGCAACGCGGACTTCACCGGCCTTTGGCTCCGGCAGGGGAAGATCTTTCAGGCCGGTGCCGGCAAAGTCGGCGGCCAGTTCACTGACGACGAGAGACTTCATGCCTTCCGGGCCGCATACATATCATGGACCATGCGGGCGATTTCGGCGCAGGCGGCGCGCGCGCCGGGCGAAATGAAGGTGAAAGCGGTGAAGGCATGGGCGAGGCTGTCATAGCGCTTGTGCTTGACCTTCACGCCGGCGGCTTTGAGGCGCTCGGCATACTCGTCGCCCTCGTCCACCAGCGGATCGTGACCTGCTGTGATTACAACAGCGGGCGGCAGGCCGGAAAGGTCGCTCTCCTGGCCGGGCGAGACGTTGAGATCGGTATAGTCAAAGCCTTCGGGCAAGTATTGCTGCATGAACCAGTCCATCGTGTCCTGGCTGAGGGAGAAGGTATTGGCGAAGCTGGTTTTGGAGGGGTAGTGTTTTGAAATATCGATCGCCGGATAGATCAGAAGTTGCAGCGCGGGCATCGGGCCGCCTTCCCGCTTCATCCGCTGGCTGATGATGGCGGAGAAGTTTCCGCCCATGCTGTCACCGCCAACGGCGGCCTTGCCGGCCGGGGCGCCGTAGCGCGCGGCGTTTTCAACACCCCATTTATAGGCGGCAAAGCAGTCGTTCAGCCCGGCCGGATAAATGTGCTGCGGCGCGAGGCGGTAGTCGACGGAGAGAACCGGCGCCTGCGCGCCCTGGGCAAGCATGCCGCAAAAGGCGTGGCAGGTGTCCATGTCGCCGATCACGCCGCCACCCATGTGGAAGTAGACGATCAGCGGGTGGCGGGGGTCCTGCGAGGCGGGTCTGTAGAGGCGCACGGGAATCGCGTTCCCGTCCGGGCCTGGAAGGGTGAATTCGTCCACGCCAACCCCGCCGGGCAGCTTGTCGGCCATCAGGGCGAGTTGGGCCTTGACGCCCTGCTGGACAGCTTCGGCCGGCAGGGTGGACATCGGCGGCGCATTGCGGCCATTCCAGGCGACGAGCTGGAGCTGAGGCTCCAGCGTGCGGCCTTCGATGGTCTTGGGCTCGCCGCCCGACATCTTGACGATCATACCGCCGGGCAGGCTGGCAATCATCTTTGCAATAACACGCTGAAGGCTCACCGGATTTTCTCCCTTGATCTCTCTTATCGAGGGAGAACCTGACGGCATTTTCACGCGGCGCCAAGGGGTTCCCCGGCGGCGGCGGCATTATCCCTGCGCATCCAGGGCCTTCAGGCCCGACAGAAGCAGGGTGCAGGCAAAGCGGGTGGCGCCTTCGACATCGACGGGGCGGCGCTTGAGCATGTAATCGCCCATTTCGCGGGCGATGCCGATGGCGGCGGCGGTGAGGTATTCGGTGTCGAGCGAGAGCTCAATGCCCTGTTTTCCAAGGATATGTTCGAGGTCTGCGCGGATTTCCTGGGCGACGGCCTGCATTTCGGGCGTGTCGACGCGCACGCCGATGAGGGCGATATGGGGCGCGCCACTTTCAATTGCGTCCTCATTCTCCCGCGATATGAAGCCGAAATAGGCCCGGTAGGCGTGTTCCATATAGTCTTCTGGGCTCTCTGCCCGGGCGCGGACATCGGCCAGACGCTCGCGGAAACGATAGGTGGAATCTTCGGCGATGGCCTGGAAGACTTCCTCTTTCGACTTGAAATAATTGTAGAAAGTTCCCGAAGCGAGCTTCGTTTCGCGGATGATATCGCGCACGGTGGTGGCCTCAAAGCCGATGCGCGCGAAGACCTGGCGGCCAGCCTGGAGGATGGCCCGGCGATTGGCTGCCTTGGTGCTGGCGCGTTTGCCGGAGAGGGTGGCGGGCGACGAGATATCGGCCATGAAGTGTCTTTCTGGTTGTATCTCAACAACCCTGCACCCGGCGTCACTCCGCGTCAACTTTGTGATCCCGTAGAGCAGCTATGCGGGCTGACTCGGCGCAAAACCCGGCCACTACGGGGCCAATACCTATCCGATACGGTGGCAATACGTGGCCAAAAGCGGCCAATTCCGGCCAGATCGGGGACAGCTTCGGCCAGTTTCGGACAGGTGCAGCCCCCCCCCGGCGGCGGTTTACTCGATCTCCTCGGCGGGGCGTCCGGGACGGGTCTTGTAGCCGGGGATCGACCAGCCGAACTTCATCGCCCCGCCCCGGATGGCGAGGGCGACGAGGGCGGCGGGCACGGCCGCCATCATCACCGGCAGGCCGGCGAGATGGAGGCCGGTATAGGTGGCCGCGCCGGCCAGCGCCGCCGTGATGTAGATCTCCGGGCGCAGGAGGATGCAGGGCTCGCCGGCCAGCTGGTCGCGCAGGATGCCGCCGAAGCTGGCCGTGATGACGCCCATGACCACCGCGATGACCGGCGAGCCGGTGACGGCGAGCGCTTTCCACGCGCCGAAGACGCAATAGGCGGCAAGCCCCAGCGCATCGAGCCAGAGGAGGAGCTTGTAGCGGGACTCAAACAGGTGGGCGGTGAAAAAGACGAGGATGGCGGTGACCAGGCAGATCAACAGATAGTCGGAATTGACCACCCAGAAGACGGGCACATCGAGGATCAGATCGCGCACCGTGCCGCCCCCTACCCCGGTGAAGGCGGCGAAGAACAGGAAGCCGATGATGTCGAGCTGCTTGCGCGAGGCGGCCAGCGCGCCGGTGGCGGCGAAGACGGCGATGCCCGCATAGTCGAGGATCAGGATGGGGTTCATGGCGCGCTCCCTGTGGACGAGGGAGAGGGATGGGGGAGAGTGAGGGGGGCGTCAATTGGGCTAGTAAGCTTACCGCTCTTATTGCAGGGTGAATCAGTTTAAAATAGAAAAAAATTGGCAAACCATTGAATCCGGAGCCTACGTTGAGCGACGATAGAAATTTTGATGCAGATCGCCCTCTGGGACCAGATGGTATAGATTATCTGGGAACTGATGATTTAGCTCTTCGCTTAAGCACAATTTTGCGAGACCGCAGCCTAAAAGACGGCTTTGTAATAGGAGTCGAAGGTCGCTGGGGCGCAGGCAAATCAACGCTGATAAAGAAAACCATCGGACACCTTACCGCATCCGAAAAACCTCCCATTATCGTTCAGTTCAATCCCTGGCTTGTTGGAGATAAGCGGGACCTAATCGCAGAATTTTTTGTCGGACTTGATGAAGCGCTATCTCAATATGCTTCGAAAAGTGGACTCAAGGGCAAAACTAAAAAAACTGTAGAGTCGGCAACGGAAGCTCTTAAGAAATACTCCAAGCACTTGGCGACGGGCGCTCAATTTCTCTCGGCCGCCTCGGTGATTATTCCCAATCTACAACCAATTGCAAAATTTCTCGACGAGACAGCAAGCGGCCTCGGCGGCGCAATTGGCACTAAATCCCTACACGAACAAAAGTCTGAGATTGAAGCAGCGCTTAGAGATTTTAAAGATCCGATCATCGTTTTTATCGACGACACAGAGCGGCTTGATCCACCAGAGATAATGGAAATTCTTCGCCTTCTCCGGGCGGTAGGCGATCTACCAAACATCATCTACGTGGTCTGCTATGACAGAAAAGCACTTGTAAGGAGCATCGGGATAGCGCTTGCCGGAAATGGACACGATGAAACAGGCGAGGCATACATTGAAAAAATTCTGCAAGCTACCGTGACGATTCCCCGACCAGAGGACTTTGCTCTAAGGCGTTGGTTTTTACGAGAGGTCCAATCTATTTGCTCCCCCCCAACAAAGGAAATCAATGAGCGACTTCAGGAAATAGTAGACACTGAGGGTGGCGGAACCTTAGAAACGCCAAGAGATGTAATTCGTGCACTGAACAGCATAAAGCTTGTCTGGCCTGTCATTCATGATTTTGTGGACATTCCGGATTTGGTTTGGCTTCACTTAATCAAACTAAAGCGACCGAAACTCTATGACTGGGTTGAGAACTATTTAAATGGATTTGCTGAAGTCGCGCGAGGGACAGCGTCAGCTTCTGACGGCGTAGCGCAGGCCAATTCGCTTTTTGAAATTATCACGCAAGACTATCCCCCGAACAGCATAAGGTTTTTTAGACTGCAAGAAATTATTCCAGGAATAGGCCGCACCCATATCGAGAACGGTGAGCAAGGCTGGACAGTTTTTGATGTCAACCGCAACAAGATAGATGAACTGACACAAAATCGCCGGCTGGGCAGCCCCCACTACTATCGATACTATTTTGCATTGGGACAAAACAGCGGATTCATTCCCGGTGCGGATTTAAATAAGGCTAAATCAGAGATTATTTCAGAATCCAGTGAGTTCGTTGATCGATTGCGGGTCAGTTCAAAACAACGATTTGCAGATGGCGAGCTACACTTCACGGTATTGTTGGATTGCATCAGATCAATTGTCCCAAAACTAAGTCAGGAACAATCAAAATTTCTACTTCAGGTCATTGCTGACAATACTGATCTGGCTGTACAGAATACCGTTGATCCCTTCTTTAATGGCAGGCGGTCATTATTCGTTCCTCTGGGCATTTTAAAGGAAATTGTCGCACACGAACCAAATCGAGCAATATGGCTCACGGATATTGTCGACACGGCTCAGTCGTTGTGCTTCCTCGCATTTTTTATCAGGTACATTTCAAACAATCACTCTTACGAATTCAACTTAACCGACGATACTGTAGCCGATTTGATTGAGCGCCTGAGTCGGCGAGTATCTACTTTAGGAGAAAGTTTGTGGGATCACCCAAATCCAGAATTTGTGTTTCGGGTCGCGCTTCAGAATTCAACTCAGGAGACTGAGACTCGAAGCAGATTGGAAGCATTCTATTCGGACGACTCCAATCTCATTCGATTGATTGGACACGAGGATGTCAAAGGACAAGTTATCACCGCAAAACGAGAAAAGTTTCGCCCGCTTAATTTGAAAGCGATCGCTGAAATTTGGGGTGACGAACAAATACCTCAACGGATACTGAGCATCGTTAAAGACAGAGACAAATTCTCTGCGGAACTGCAGCCGCATATAGACATCATTGTATCGGGTCTGGCAGATGCAGGCGCCGCAAGCAGGTCGAATAGAGCTTAGATAATTCAGTCCCGAGATCCCCGTTTTTTGCGGCGGTGAGGGGAGATGAGCCGACCGGGCTTAGGGCGTGGCGGCTTCCGGCGCCACACCCTCCGCCAGCTGAGCATCCCGCTTCACCCGGCGGCGGACCGCCAGGATCATGCCGAAGGCGATGCGGATGAGGATGAGGAGGAGGACGCCCATCAGGGGTTCGTCCGAGTTGAAGGCGAAGGCGGCGCCCAGGAGGATGGCCAGATGCAGGGTGACGATGCGGCCATAGGGGGCGAGCATTTCCCCGTCGATCTTTGTGCGCCGGATCTCTCCCCGCCCGAGAAAATCAATCAGGAATATGGCCAGATTGACCGCGATAATGGCGCCCAGAAACAGGCCCATATGCGGACCGGTGGAGAGGGCCCAGCCGATCAGCTCGGCGGGGTTTGGAAAGCCCATTTCCGGCGCGGCAAAGGTGGCGATAAAAATTCCGTGCCCGAAGCAGAAGGCGCCGTAATGCACGATGAAGAACGGCACGAGGAAAAAGACGCCCGCGCCCACGAACATGCCCCGCGAGAGCTGGCTGAGCCCGGTGCCCAGCATGCGCGCGGCGACGAAAAAGCCGACAACGAGGTTTTCAAGCCAGTAGAGCGCGACGAGCGGCGTAGCGCCCCAGCCGAACTGGAAGATCGCCCAGATGGGCAGAAGATCGACGGCGAGATTGAGCCAGGAGAGCGGATCGGCATAAGCACGCGCGATCAGCGAGGACGAGATTTTCGGTTTCATGGCGGCCCCCCTGCCCTTTCCCGTTTTCAGATCTCTGGCCGGGTCTGGCAGATCAGTATCCGGCCTGCAACGCCCCTTCATAGGGGGGGAATGTAAAGGGGTCATGCGAGGCGAGCCCGTAGGCGCCCCTGGGATTGTCGATATTGCCGGTGAGGATTTCGTAATGGAGGTGGGCGGCCTGGGCGTTGCCGGTGGCGCCCATCTGGCCGACAGGCTGGCCAAAGCCGATGGAGACGCCCGGCGTGATGCCGGGGGCAAAGTAATCGAGGTGGGCGTAGCGCGTGTAGATGCCGTTGCCATGATCGAGCACGACATTCAGGCCGTAGCCGGAGGAGTTCTTCGCCTCGACCACGCGGCCCGGCGCGCCGGAATAGACGATGCCGGGCGGGCGGCTGGTGAGGTCTATCCCGGCATGCATGCGCCCGTCGCGCAGGCCGTAGCCCGAGGACAGGCAGACATCATTGACCGGCGATGTGGCGAGAATGACGCCGAAGACGACGATGATCGGCCGGAACCCGGTGAGCCAGCGCTCGCTGTCCATCGCCGGGGCGTTGGAGACGCGCATGCCCGGACAGGTGCGCAGATAGGCGTTTGGCTGGAACGGGCCCTGGGGCGGATTGCGCGCATCCCCCGGCGGGCCGTAATTCACCGGGGGCATACGCAGGATCGCCTGGGACGGGCGATGGTCAACGGGCGCGGGCGAGGAAGCGCAGGCAGCGGCAAGCAGAAGCGCCGCCAGCGCCAGAGCGGGCGCCCCTGCCCTCATGCGCGGACCTGCGCCCGCTTTGCCCCGCGCTCGATCTCCTTGAGAAGATCGCGGACATAGAGACCAAAATCCACCTGCATCCGGTGGCGCGGGCTGTCATAGAAATGGCCCAGATGGGCCTGTTCATCGGCAACGGTCACGCTGTTCATCTCCTCATGGGAAGGGAAAGCGTAGCGCCCCTGAAGGGCGGCCGCCACCAGCTTTGACTGTTGTTCTGCAAAGTTAACCAGCGTGGGCAGTGGCTGGGCAAGGCCGAGGAAGAAGAGGCTCTCGCGGCCGGGCTTCACCATGCGCTTGTAGAGGGAGAAGACGTTGTCCTTGGGGGTAAGCTCATCCTGCTTGAAGAAGGGGAAGCTGGTATTGTAGCCCGTCGCCCAGACGATGGCGTCGATTTCCTCCGACGTGCCGTCCGTGAAGTGGACGGTGTTGCCGTCAAACCGGTCGATGCCGGGGCGCGGGATGATGTCGCCGCAGCCGACGCGGGTGAGGAATTCTCCGGAGACGGAGGGGTGGCCTTCCAGCGGCTCATGGTCGGGCTTGGGCAGGCCGTAATCTTCCATGTTTCCGATGGTTTTCTTGATCTTCGCCTTGGCGAGCGAGCGGCCGAGGCTGGCGGGCATCCAGGCGGGCAGCACGGCTTTATCGGCGGGGCGCCCGTCCATATATTTGGGCATGACCCAGACGCCGCGGCGCATGGAGATGTAGAGCTTCTGCGCAATCGGGCGCTGGGACAGCTCCGAAGAGATGTCCATCGCGGAGTTGCCCGCGCCGACGATCATCACGCGCTTGCCGCGGAAATCATAGGGCTCGAACGGGTCGCGGTAATAGTGGGAGTGGACCTGGTAGCCGGTGAAATTGCCGGGATAGGTCGGTGTGCGGGCGTCCCAATGGTGGCCATTGGCGACGATGACAGCGTCATAGTCGCGGGTTTCGCCGGTGGAGAGCGTGACGCGGTAGCGCCCGCCGGGGAGATCGGCGACGTCTTCCACCGAGGTGTTGAAGGTGATGGTCTCGCGCAGGCCGAAATGGTCCACATAGTCGTGGAAATATTGCAAGAGCTGGGCGTGGTGGGGGAAGTCCGGCCAATCCGCGGGGACGGGATAGTCCTCGAAGGCGAGGCGCCATTTGGAGGTGTCGATGTGGAGGGACTGGTAGCAGGAGGAGACCCCGTTGGGGTTCATGTAATACCAGTTGCCGCCGATATTGTCCGACTTCTCGAAGCAATCATATGGCAGGCCGGCGTCTTTCAGCCGTTTTGCCATGGTGAAACCGGAACAACCGGCACCGATGATGCACGTCTTGGGCTTTGCCGCTGCGTCAAATGCCATTTAGGCGTCTCCTCTTCCCCGGGGGCGGGTCACGTTTGCCGTTTCTTTGGAATTGCAGCGATGTTATCCGGCTGGGATAAGGCGTCAAATCCGGACGCGGGGTAAGCCTCTCATGAATGATGACAAAAACGATCCTGACCGTATCGCCGCCGTGATGCGCGACCATGTCGGGCTGATGAACAGCGCCGTGCCCTGGGGCAATGAGGTGGGCTTTGAGGTCACCAGGATCGAGCGCGGGCATGTGTGGGGGCGCCAGCCCTGGGCGGAGAACCTGGTGGGCGATCCCGATACCGGCGTGATCCATGGCGGGGTGATCACAACGTTCCTCGACAATCTCTCCGGCATGGCCTGCACCGCCGCGATGACCAAGCTGCGCTTTGTCGCGACGATTGACCTGCGCATCGACTACATGCGCCCGGCGGAGAAAGGGCTCGACATCATCGGCGAGGCGGAATGCTACCGGATGACAAAGAGCGTGTGCTTTACGCGCGCCTGGGCCTATCACGGCACGCGCGACCAGCTGATTGCGACATCAGCGGGCACGTTTGCGATCAACAAGCCGCGCTTTGGCTCGCAAAGCCCACAGGGGAAAACCAGAGAATGAACCCGGACCTGACCAATCCGCGCGCGGACGAAGTGGACGCCATCCTCAAGCGCATTCCGTTTGCGCACACGCTCGGCATGCGCTGCGAGGTGCTGGGCGACGAGATGACGGCGATCCTGCCCTTCCAGGAAAAGCTGATCGGGAATGTGACCATCCGCGCGCTGCATGGCGGGGCGATTGCGTCTTTCCTGGAGCTGACCGCGATGCTGCAGGTGTTCCTCGTCTCGGATATGCCGCGCCCGCCGCGGCCGATCAACATCACCATCGACTATCTGCGCCAGGGCCACGCCAAGGATCTTTATGCGCGCGCCTATGTGATGAAGCTGGGGCGGCGGATCGCGTCGGTTCGCGCAGAGGCCTGGCAGGAGAACCGGGCCGACCCGGTTTCGGCGATTGTGGCGCATTTCATGGTGGCGCAGGACTAGGCGCGCGCCTGCCCTGCGGGGCGGCAAGCTGCACTCATGGCTTCACAGCGGGCATCGGGGTGGTATCCTTGGACCCGGAACTGCGGAATGATCCGCGGGCAAGCACAACAGACGGACCCGGAATGGGCCGCTAGAGATTGGTGGACCCATGAAACGCGCCTTTGTTGCCCTCGCCCTTGGCCTGACGGCCTGTGCCAGCGCCCCCTCCTCCGCGCATGCGGACGATCTGGACTGGATGACCGGCTGCTGGCGCAATGACGACCGCACCTACAAGGAAGTGTGGACCAAGCCCGAGCATGGCTATCTGTTCGGCTATGCGCTGAACCTGAACGGCAATGTGGCGACCTTCTTCGAGCAGACCCGGATTGATCTGGGCATGCCGGCCACGCTGAACGCCTATCCGGGCGGGTTCGGGCCGTCAGAATTCACCGAGACGAGCCGGGGCCGGAACTCGATCACCTTTGCCAATCCGGCACATGATTTCCCCCAGCTCATCACCTACACCCGCGATGGCCGGCGCCTGAGCGCCACGGTCTCCCGGATGAACGGGGACCGCGCGCAGGTGTTTGATTTCCGTCGCTGCTAGGCGCGGCGGCTAGCGCCCTTCCGCAGGCAGGACCGGTTCGCCGCCAAAGCGGTCAGACCAGTCGGGGGTGAGCTTTCCGGCAAGATCGCTGGCCGGAAGGGTGATGGCATAGGCGCCTTCGGCATAGGGGCCGACATCATAGGGTGAGAACAGCACCGTGATGCCGCCGAACCTGCCGGCCTCGGTGGACGGCTCAAGGATGTAATTGGCGCCCCAGACAGAGCCGGCATTGGCGTCGTCGCCGAGGATTTCATCAACTTCAGCCTGGACCTGCGCGCGGGGCGGGTTGTCATAGGCGCGCTCAAGCTTGGCATCGACGAGACGCGATTTCAGGCGTCCTCCGAACCCGGCCGTATCTGCGACAACGGCGCCGACGGGAATGGGGTTTTCGACATTGCGTTGCTGGACCATGCCCTTCAGGGCGTAGTTGGGATGGGCCCCGCCGGTATAGTTGGAGACGGTCTGCAGCACGCTGAGGATGTCGCCTTCCAAGGCGGTCGCCTCGAAACGGTATTCCATCGAATAGGCCCGGAACCAGTTGTCCGTGCCGTTGGCGGCGGCCTGATCTGCGGCCGCCTTGCTGTCGGCGATGGCCTGTTCTTTCAGGGCATCGAGCGACGCGCGGGCTGCTCCGAAATAAAGCTGAGCGAGCGCGCCATCAAACGCCATGATCCTGGGATCGACGACGGCACGGATTTCGTATGCCTCGGTGATCTCCTCAAAAGCGGGACTGCCGAGGTCCGCCGGCAGCGCGCCGGGCTCTGCGGTTTCTGCTGACGCGGTTTCAACCGGCGCCGTTTCAGCGCCCGCAGCCGCCTCATCGGACGTGGCCGGGCTGGGCGCGCAGGCCGCCAGCAGGAGCCCGGCCATCGACGCGGTGAGAAGAAGACGTTTCATGGGGTAAGTTCCTCAGAGGCTGAGCAGTTCGGCGTCGCCGCCCTGCGCGGTAATATTGACACTTACCACGCGCTCCGTGGCGAAACGATGGAGATAATGTGGACCGCCCGCCTTGGGGCCGGTGCCCGACAGGCCTTCACCGCCGAAAGGCTGGACGCCGACCACCGCGCCGATCATCGAGCGGTTCACATAGGTGTTGCCGACCGGGCAGGCCGCTTTCACCGCATTATGGAAGCTTTCCAGGCGCGAATGGATGCCCAGGGTCAGGCCATAGCCTTTATCCTTGAGCGCAGCGGCGACGGTAGCAACATCATCGGGATCGTATCGCAGGACGTGGAGGACGGGGCCGAAGGTTTCCTCGCTGATCTGATCGAGCGAAGAGAGCTCCACCAGCGCCGGGCCGAAACCGTAGCCGTCTTCCCCGAGCCTGCCGGCGTCGATCTGGTGGAGGACTTTGGCGTCGCGGCGCATGCGTTCCAGATGGGCCTCAAGGGTCTTGCGGGCGTCCGCGTCGATGACCGGGCCGGTATCGGTTTGCGGCAGCGCCGGGTCGCCCAGCGCAAGCTCGTTCATGGCGCCGATGAGGCCCTCAATGAGATGATCGGCGGTGGCGTTGGGAAGAAAGGCGATGCGCAGGGCCGAGCACCGCTGGCCCGCCGAGCCGAAAGCAGAGACGATCATGTCGTCGATCACCTGCTCCCTGAGCGCGGTTGTATCGACGAAGAGGCCGTTGAGGCCGCCGGTCTCTGCGATCAGCGGGATGATGGGGCCGTCGCGGCCTGCGAGCGTGCGGTTGATCAGGCGGGCGGTGGAGGTGCCGCCGGTGAAGCAGACACCCGAGACGCGCAGGTCTGCGGTGAGGGCTGCGCCGACCGTTTCTCCCCTGCCCGGCAGCAGATGCAGGGCATCGGCCGGCAGGCCTGCCTTGTGGAAGAGGCGCACGGCCTCAAAGGCGGTGAGGCCGGTCTGCTCGGCGGGCTTGGCGACGACGGTGTTGCCGGCCGCAAGGGCGGCGGCGATCTGGCCGGTGAAGATGGCGAG
>JBKBRT010000270.1:0-2878 GCA_046291585.1 Hyphomonas sp. | reverse complement strand
ACGCGGAGCTGGGAAAAGGGAGAGGCACGCCGCACGCGCAGATGGTGGCGCGACGGGGTGAGCTTCGATTATATTTCCGATGGCTACCGGGCGACCATTGAAGCGGTTCTGCGGTTTCCGCCGCTGGGCATTTTCATAGGGCTTGCCCCGGCGATTGTCGGGCTCGTTCTGACGAGCACATTGCCGCAACAGTTCTTTCCGCCTACGGAGCGGGATCAGTTTCAGGTGGTTCTGAACCTTCCGAATGAAGCCAATATTGCCGACGCCGAGGCGGTTACGCGGCGCGCGACGGACTTCATCATGGCGTCCGAGGGGGTCAAATCTGTCACCTGGGTGCTCGGCGAGCCGTCTCCGCGCGTCTACTACAACATCATCAACAATACGCAGGGTGTGGAGGGGTTTGCCTCCGGTTGGGTTCAGCTCGACAGTGCCGAGCGGACCCATGAGATTGTTTCAGACGTTCAGCGCCGGGTGCGGCAGGCGTTTCCGTCCGCCCGGTTCCTCGCGCTGCCATTCGAGCAGGGACCGCCGGCAGACGCACCGATCGAGCTGATCCTGCGCGGGCCTGATCTTGAAACCCTCAACCGGCTGGGGAATGAGCTACGCACCATTCTGGGTGAGACGCCTGGCGTGACGTATACGGTCGGGTCGTTGCAACTGGGCGCGCCCACCTTGCGGCTTAACGCAGACGAAGCGGCCGCGGCGCTGGCGGGCTCGCGTCTTGCGGACCTGGCGACCAATCTGAACACCGAACTTGAGGGTATCCGCGCGGGCTCGATTCTGGAGGGGACCGAAGAGCTCCCGGTTCGGATCATTGCGGCCGACAGCCGCCGGCAATCGCTTTCCGACCTGCAATCTAAAACCATCGGCGCCATGCCCGGTGCCACCGGTACGCCGATCTCGGCTCTCGGCACCATGGAGCTGATGCCGAAAACGGCGGCGATTTCGCGCCGGGACGGACTGCGCACCAATCAGATACTGGCCTACCTTGATCCGTATACGCTGCCTGCACCGACATTGGCCCAGTTTCAGGAACGGCTGGCGGCGAGCGATTTTGTACTGCCTCCCGAATACGACATGCTGATCGGCGGCGAAGCGGAAAATTCCGGAGACGCAGTCGGCAATCTGGCGGGCGTGGGCATTCCGCTGATGCTGGTGATGGCCGGCGCGATCACGCTGGTGTTCAATTCGTTCCGGATGATGCTGCTGGTGATCACGACCGGGGTGATTTCGGTTTTCTACGCCTTCTTCGGTGTGTGGCTGTTCAATCTGCCGTTCGGCTTCAATGCGATTGTCGGCAGCCTTGGGCTTTTCGGGATTGCGATCAACAGTTCGATTGTCGTGCTCTCTCTGTTGAGGGCGGATGAACGGGCGATGGCCGATGACATTATCGCGCAGCGCGAGGTGGTGATGGACGCTACGCGTCACATCATTGCGACGACGCTCACCACGATGGGCGGTTTTGTGCCAATCCTGATGACGGGCGATACGTTCTGGTTGCCGCTGGCGGCGGGGATTGCCGGCGGTGTCAGCGGGTCGGCGCTGATCGGGCTATATTTCACGCCCGCAGTGTTCCGGATCATGACCATGAAACCGATCCGCAGACTCCTGGGCTACCGTCCCCCGTCGGCGCCCCAACCGGCCGAATAGGCAAAAGCAATTGAAACATCGACTTCGGAATGCCATCTCCCACCCACATACCGACCACCAAGAGGCTGCCACCATGGAAAACCCGGATATCGGCGCGCCCCCTCCGCCCTGGAAACGGCTGCGCTTTGAAGCGCAGGCTGCCGCTGCTGAGGAGCCGACGCTGGCCAGTTATCTGAATGCGGCGATACTCTCGCATTCGACCCTCGGGCAGGCGCTGTCATTTCATCTGGCTGAGAAGCTTTCCGGGCCAGGGATGGGGCCGCAGCAGGTGCGCCATATTCTGCTGGCGGTGTACGACAGCGCGCCAGATCTGATCGAATTTGCCGAAGCCGATATGCAGGCCGTCATGGAGCGCGACCCTGCCGCGCGCGGGATGTTGCAGCCGTTTCTGTTCTTCAAGGGTTTCCTGGCACTTCAGACCCACCGGATCGCGCATCAACTCTGGCGGCAGGGCAGGGAAACCCTCGCCTTCCACTTCCAGAGCCGGGCCTCGGAGCTGTTTGGTGTGGATATCCACCCCGCCGCCCGCATAGGCCGCGCCGTGATGCTGGATCATGCCTCTGGGATCACGATCGGGGAGACGGCAATTGTCGGCGACGGTTGCTCGCTGCTGCATGGCGTGACCCTTGGTGGCACGGGCAAGGAAGTCGGCGACCGCCACCCCAAGATCGGGCGTGGGGTGTTGCTTTCCGTTGGCGCAAAGATCCTCGGGAACATCACCATTGGCGATGAAGCCAAGGTGGCCGCCGGCAGTGTGGTGCTCAAGGATGTGCCTGCGCGCTGCACCGTTGCGGGAGTTCCGGCAAAGATCGTGGCAGGCCCGGCCTGCTGCCAGCCGGCGCAGAGCATGGATCAGGCAATTCCGGAAACTTCGGCAGAATAGCCTTCACAGCCGCTTGCAGCCGGTGCATTGCACTGTGAGCGAAACTGACTAGGTTCCCGCCAACTAGTCCAGATAAAACAAGGAGTGCCGTCATGGAGCGCGAAGAAACATTGCGTCTTGAGGCCTATCTCAAGGAAAAACTTCACCCGGGTCTTCGCCTGCTGGCGCGCCAGAAAGCCGACGATTCCGTCGAGGTTTACCTTGGCGCGGAGTTCATCGCGGTCGTCTACAAGGACGAAGATGAAGGTGAGACCTCCTACCAGTTCATGATGACGGTCCTCAAAGAAGACATCATGGGCGGCTGACGCCGCCTGTATCAGCTGTCGCGGTACGCCGCGCGAGCCA
>JBKBRT010000076.1:0-13037 GCA_046291585.1 Hyphomonas sp. | reverse complement strand
TGGCGGCCACATCGGCCCGGCGCTCGGAGAGGCGCGAGAGGCGCTCGTCGGCCGAAGCGAGGCGGGCGGTCCAGTTGTTGATATCGCGTTCGAGGGCGCCGCGGCGGGCGGCGGCCTGTTCGCGGCCCCGGGTGAGGTCAGTCAGGTGACCTCGCGATTCGGTTTCGGCAGCGCGGGCAGCGGTCAGGTCATTGCGGGCGGCGCTGAGGGCCGCTTCGAGGGTGGCTTCCTCATCGGCGGCGAGGGGCGCAGCGAAAGACATGGCTTCGGCGATCGCGGCCAGTTCGCTTTCGGCGCGGGTCAGCGCCTCATTTCCGGTGTCGCGGCGCAAGCTGGCGCGTTCGGCCGCCTGAATTTCTTCGGCGGCGAAGGCCCGGGCCTCGCTCAGCGTTTTCTGGGCCGGGGCGATCAGTTGCCGGACGTGGCGCAGAGCGTCTTCGGCCTGCTGGCGGGATTTGCGGGCCGCGTCGAGCGCCTCGGTGCGGGCGATGAGGTCCACCTGAAGGGGGGCGAGATCGGCGCGGGCTTTTTCGAGGCGAGCCTGCTGCTCCAGGCGCGCAGCGGCGCTGACAGGGGCCTGCGGGGTGCGGGTGAAGCCATCCCAGCGCCAGAGGTGTCCCTCTCGGGAAACGAGGCGTTGACCGGGCTGAAGCTGATCAATGAGGCGGGGGCCGTCAGCGGCGCTGACAAGACCGCACTGGGCAAGGCGGGCGGCAAGCTCGCCGGGGGCGTCGACATAGCCGGAGAGGGCCTGCGCGCCTGCGGGGAGGCTGAGTGAGGCGACGCTGGCGCCGCCCCAGTAAAGCGCCGCGGCTTTATCGGTGGAGGCGGAGATGTCGTCGCCCAGAGCTGCGGCGACAGCTTTTTCATAGCCCTCGCGGGTGCGAATCCGCTCGACAACCGGTGGGGCGCTGGTGGCGGCGTCTGCGCGGTGGAGGAGTTTTTCGAGGCCGGCAATTTCCGCCTCAAGGGCGCGGACATTGTGGCTGACCCGCTCCTGAGGCGGCTGGGCGGCGGCTTCGGCCTCACGGGCGCGGAGGATTTCGGCTTCGGCAAGCTCGACAGTGCGTTCGGCATCGTTGAGGGCCGCTTCGGCTTCTGATTCGGTGTTCTTGGCCTGGCGGACGCGCAGGACGTGGATGGCGGCGTCTTCGAGGCCCGTCATCTCGTTGCGCAGGCGCTCGACCTCTGAGGTGAGCTGGGTTTTGCGGCGGGCCTGTTGGGCGGTAGTCTCTTCAGCAGCGCGGCGGCGGGCGCGGACTTCGGAGAGACGGGCCTGAGTTTCGTCGGCGGCGCGTTCGGCCGCAGAGAGGCGCGCGCGGGCGGCGTGAAGCGCCTGGTTGGCTTCGGCTTCTAGGGACTTGTTGGTGTCTTCATCCTCGACCGGCAGGGCGGCGAGCTCGTTGCGGGCATGGACGAGGGCGGCGTCTGCCTCGGCCCGGCCGGCGGTTTCGCGCTCGAAGTCTTCTTCCAGCCGGGCGGCTTCAGATTCGAGACGCGCGAGCGCCTCAGCGGCGATGCGGCGTTCGGTTTCCAGCTTGGCGAGGGTGATTCGCGTTTGCGAGAGGCGCCCGGCGGCGGCCATTTCGGCTTCACGCAGCGGAGCAACGCCTTCGCTGGCCTCGATCCGCTCACGCTCACGCAGGGCATCTTCTCGGGAGAGGTCCTCGACTTGACGCTTGCAGACTTCAAGCTGGGCGCGGGCGGTTTCGGTTGCCTGGCGGGCTTCCGCCCAGCGAAGATGCGCCACGAGGGCTTCCAGGCCGTGGATTTCTTCGGACAGGCGGCGATAGCGGCGGGCCTTGGCGGCCTGGCGCTTCAGGCTGGTGAGCTGGCGTTCCACCTCGGCGGAGACTTCAGCAAGGCGCAGCAGATTTGCCTCGGCGGCGTCGAGCTTCAGTTCGGCCTCATGGCGGCGGGTGTTAAGGCCGGCGATACCGGCGGCTTCCTCAAGGATGCGGCGCCGGTTTTGCGGCTTAGAGCCGATGAGTTCAGAGATCTGGCCCTGACGGACAAGGGCGGGGGAGTTGGCCCCCGTAGACGCGTCCGCAAACAGGAGCTGGATGTCCTTGCCGCGCACGGTGCGGCCATTGATCCGGTAGCTGGAGCCGGCGCCGCGTTTCAGCTTGCGCTCGATCTCCAGAAGGTCGGCGCCGTTGAACTCAGGCGGGGCGGTGCGTTTGGAATTATCGAGTACGAGAGTGACTTCGGCGGTTTCCCGCGACGGGCGCGTGGACGAGCCGGAGAAAATCAGGTCGTCCATCTCGCCGCCGCGCATGGCCTTTGCGGAGTTTGCCCCCATCGCCCAGCGCAGCGCTTCCAGCAGATTTGACTTCCCGCAACCATTGGGGCCGACAATACCTGTCAGCCCCGGCTCAATCGGAACGGTCTGTGGATCAACGAACGACTTGAAGCCGGCGATGCGGAGTTCAGTTATCTGCATGCCGGGCCCTCATCGCTACTGAACGCCTTTTTCGGCGAGCTTCGCTTCGATCCTTTTCACGAACCCGTCGGCAGTCGTGTAGTCGCCCTGGAAGTTCTGTTTCACGCCGTCGATGATGAAGGTCGGTGTGCCTTCGACGCCCCACTTTTCAGACGTGGCATAGGTGTCGGCGATGGTGCGCCGGATCTCGCTGTTGGAGAGGCAGGCGTCGAATGCTGCAGTGTCGGCAATGCCGTGACGCTGGCCGATGGCGCCGAGCGTGGTTTTCACCACCCCATTCTGCGCCGCGTAGCGGATGCCATCCTGATTGGCGAACAGGTCATCGAGGACGTCGAAAAACTTGTCGTCCCCAGCGCAGCGGGCCATCGCATAGGCGGCCATGTCGATCTCGTTGAGCGGGTACTCGCGGAAGATGAACCTCACCTTCCCGGTGGAGATGAAATTCTCTTCCAGAGCCGGTTTCACGTTCTCGTGGAAATATTTGCAGGCCGGGCAGGTCGGTGAAGCGTATTCGATGATCGTCAATGGCGCATCGGCGCTGCCAAGCACATGACCGAGTTCGCCGTCGGCGTTTGCCTGTGGAGCATTGGTGTCTGAGGGAGACGCACCGTCGCCCGCCGCGCCACAGGCAACAAGTGCCAGCGCGGAGAACGCCACTACTGCGAAACGCCGGGGAAGGGTGAGCATGATCATAAGCCTCGCGTTTAGGAATGAGTCGCGCTGGTTGCCAAACGGTTAACAGTTGGCGCGATCCTGTTTACTCTGTGGCGGATAGCACAGCCTCGCCCAGCGCAACAATTGCCGCACGCAGGCGGGGATTGTCGATCGGGTCAGCATGTGCGGCGACTTCGGCTTTCTCGGCCTGGGTCAGGGTGCGGGAACGGCGCCGGAATTCACTCGGGCCGGTCCGGCGAACCTGTCCCTGAAGAATACGGATGGAGGTGATGTCCCCGCCCGCTGCGACCGACACCCGCTGCCGAATGATTTCGGACTGGTGCTGGATCATCGGCGCAGCCTGAGGCAGCACCATCAATGTCAGGACGCGACCGTCTTTGGAGGCGGTGATCTTTTCCGGCTGACACCAGCGCCAGATCTGCTCGCCCACGATCTGGCGCCAGTTGATCTGCAATTGCTTCAGCGGAGGCAGTTTTGCCGTCCCGGCCTTGCGGCCGACGCGCTCTGCCATCAGGCCCAGCGGCTTCATTGGGGCGCGAACCGGCCGGGCGCGCGAATATCGCAGCTTCACCTGCGCGCGCGCTTCTGCAATGGGATCAAGGCTCGTAAACTGGACCATGGACGACACATTGCCTTGCTTCGCGCCCAAGGGAAAGTTACACGCATGATTCCCCGTTCAGATTTCCGTGAACTTGCGCCCAGATTGCTCGCCTGGTTTGACCGGCATGCGCGGGTGCTGCCTTGGCGAGCACCCATCGGCACTGCGCGCGACCCCTACCGGGTGTGGCTGGCTGAAATCATGCTGCAGCAGACCACAGTGCCTCATGCGGCGCCGTATTTTGAAGCCTTCACGCAACGCTGGCCCACCGTGGAGCACCTCGCGGCAGCGAGCGATGAAGACGTGATGCGGGCCTGGGCGGGACTTGGATACTACGCCCGCGCCCGCAACCTGCTGAAATGCGCGCGGGATGTGGCTGCGCGGGGCCGGTTTCCCGAGACATCCGCAGGGCTGCGGGAATTGCCGGGGATCGGGCCCTACACAGCCGGCGCAATCGCCGCCATTGCCTTTGGCGAACGCGCAGCGGCGGTGGACGGGAACGTGGACCGTGTGTTTGCGCGCCTTCTGGCCCTGAAGGGTGACTGGGCTGCGGAAAAGAAGCGGATCGCTGCGGCGGTCAGCGCGCTTGTGCCAGAGGCGCGCCCCGGCGACTTTGCCGAAGCGTTGATGGATCTTGGCGCAACGATCTGCACGCCGGCTTCCCCCAACTGCATGATCTGCCCTCTGACAGAATTTTGCACAGCCCGCGCGGAAGGCGCGCCCGAGCGCTATCCGATGAAACCAGCGAAAGTGGCCAAGCCTGTGCGCTACGGCCATGTCTGGGTTCATCTCAAGAAGGGGAAGGTGTGGCTGGTGCGCCGCCCGCCGGAAGGTTTGCTGGGGGGGATGCTCGCCCTGCCGTCAAGCCAGTGGCAGGAAGGCGCAGTGCCGGAGGTTGATCCCCCCGTAACGGGAGACTGGCAGGAAGCGGGGGAGGTGCGTCACGTCTTTACGCACTTCACGCTGCGGCTGTCGGTCTGGCGGGCGGCCGCGTCGCGTAATCCTGCCGGGGAAGGGGTCTGGGCGGATCCGGAAAAAGAAACAGGCCTGCCCACCGTTTTTGCCAAAGCGCTGGCGCTGGCAACTGGCGGAAAGGTCAGGCGCCGGTAAAGGCGGCGATCTGGACAAAGGCGGCCATGTTGATGGCCACACTCATCCAGAACAGTACACGGAAGGCAGGCTTCTTCGTCTTGTGACGGAAGATCTCCTGCGCCAGGATTGCGCCCGGCCAGCCGCCAACAAGGCCGACCATCAGGAGGATGGTTTCGGAGACACGCCATTGCCGATGTTCGGCGGCGCGTTTGTCGAGCGCATAGCCGATGAAGCAGGCAATGCTGGCCACGCCATAGACGATGAACCAGGCGGGAGACACCTCTGTGCTCATGGACACAGCGAAGGCGATGAAAAGAAACGCCGGGATCACAAGAAGGCGCGGGGAGCGCCAGAGGAATTTATTCAGAAAGCTGCGTTGGACGACAGCGGGACGTACCGGGCGGATATCGGTTGCCCGCAGGCGGCCGGTCTTGTCGGTCTCTGTGGCGTAGTTATAAAGATGGCCTTCTTCGATATGCCGGTCTTCCTTGGCGAAGGCGCGGATATGCGCAAAGGCGTCAGGCCCGCCGTCGACGGGCTTGAGGAAGCCGAACCCGCGGGCCTCGTTCCACCGGAAAAGATGCCCCTCCTGGCGAGGGGCATTAGCTGTCGGAAGAGGCGCCGCGGATTTGGTCAATCGTCCTGGTCCTTGTTCACCGAGGCGGCGAGCGCAGCGGACAGGAAACGGTCGATGTCGCCATCAAGCACGCCGGAAGTATCCGAAGTTTCGACCTCGGTGCGCAGATCCTTGACCATCTGATAGGGCTGGAGAACGTAGGAGCGGATCTGGTGGCCAAAGCCGATGGCGCTCTTGTCAGCATACTGAGCATCGGCAACAGCCTTGCGTTTCTGCAGTTCCAGTTCGTAGAGTTTCGAGCGCAGCATTTTCCAGGCTTCATCGCGGTTCTGGTGCTGAGAGCGGCCTGCCTGACACTGAACGACGGTGTTGGTCGGGATGTGCGTGAGGCGAACGGCCGAGTCGGTCCGGTTTACGTGCTGACCGCCGGCGCCCGAGGCGCGGTAAGTGTCTGTACGGACGTCTGAAGGATTGATCTCCACATCGATCTTGTCATCAATCACGGGCGACACCGCCACGGAGGAAAACGATGTGTGCCGACGGGCAGAAGAGTCGAACGGCGAGATGCGCACCAGACGGTGGACGCCTTGCTCTGACTTCAGCCAGCCATAGGCGTTTTCGCCCTTGATCTGGAGGGTGGCGGACTTGATGCCCGCTTCTTCGCCTTCACGTTCATCGAGCAGCTCGACCGCGTAGCCGCGTTTCTCGGCCCAGCGGAGATACATTCGGCGCAGGATGGAGGCCCAGTCCTGGCTTTCTGTGCCGCCTTCGCCGGCGTTGATCTGCAGATAGCAGTCATTGCCGTCGGCTTCGCCGGACAGGAGGGCTGCGAGTTCGGCTTCGGCGGCGCGTTGAGCGGCGCGGCGCAGCGAGGCTTCCAAGTCTTTGAGCATGCTGGCGTCGCCTTCGGCGAGCTCCATCAGCTCGGGCGCGTCGGCAACATCCTTCTCCAGCGCTTGCACCAGCGCGATGCCGTCGGCGAGCTTCTGGCGCTCGCGCATCATTGCCTGGGCTTCCTGCGGGTCGTCCCAGAAGCTGGGGCGTTCGGAAAGGGCTGTCAGCTCATCGAGGCGTTTTGTGGCTGTATCCCAGTCAAAGACGCCTCCGTAGCAAGGCGGCGGAGCTTTCGATCTTTTCGATCAGCGAACGGATTTCTGCAGACATGGTAAACCTTGCGTAACTATAGATTGAATGAAGCAACTGGCTGCGGACCCTATAACCGGGCCGCTTCACGGGGTCAAAGCTGACAGTGTCGCGCTAGAATACGTCGCCGAGATCAGCGTCGGCGGTATCTTCCTCGACAGCGGATGAGGGATCGCGGGAAGGGCCGCAGGATCCCGAGATCGACAGACAGTCTTCAGCGCTGTTGAAGGCCGTCAGACCCGGCTCCGTGCCGGGGCGGAAGGCTTCGTCGATGACCACCGAAGTTCCCGGTGTGGCAAGCGCGCCGGTTCTGGCATCAATTTTCACGAGGCGGACGCCCGGTGGAATACGGAACGGCGTGGGCGGTTCCTTCTCCAGGGCCTTCTCCATGAAATCTGTGAAGATCGGCACGGATACCGAGCCGCCCGCTTCGCCTTCACCGAGCGAGCGGTTGTCATCAAAGCCGATCCGGATGCCGACCACCAGATCAGGCGAGAAGCCGACGAAGATGGCGTCGCGGTAATCATCTGTTGTGCCGGTCTTGCCGGCAAGCGGCTTGGCGACACGCAGGGCGCGGCGGGCAGTGCCCCGTTCAACGACGCCTTCGAGCATGTGCGTGACCTGATAAGCCACAATGGGATCGAGAACCTGCTCGCGCGTATCAGGCAGGACCGGGGGCTCTGCGCCATTCCAGTCGTCTGAATTGCAGCCTTCACAGGCGCGCGTGTCATGTTTGTAGAGCGTCCGGCCATAGCGGTCCTGCACGCGATCCAGCAGGGTGGGGGTAACAAGGCGGCCGCCGTTCACGAAAGCAGCGTAGCCGCGCGTCAGGTCGATCATGGTTGTATCGCCCGAGCCCAGGGACATCGCAGCGTAAGGGGGAAGTTTCTCATACACGCCAAGACGCTCGGAGAGGTCCGAAACGGCCTGCATGCCAATGTCCTGCGCTACGCGCGCGGTCACCATGTTGAGCGACTTCTCAAGCGCGACACGCATCGTGACCATGCCGCCGGACTGGCCGGCAGTGTAGTTTTTCGGCGCCCAGTATTTCTGGGTTGAGACGTCATACGACACAAACGGGGCATCGAGCAGGCGGCTGGCGGGCGTGTAGCCCTTTTCCAGCGCAGCGGCATAGACGAAGGGCTTGAAGCTCGATCCTGGCTGGCGCTTGGCCTGGGTGACGCGGTTGAAGCTCGACTTGAAGAAGGAATAGCCCCCCTGCATCGCCAGGATGCGGCCCGTATGCGGATCAAGCGCGACCAGCGACCCATCCACTTCAGGAATCTGGCGCAGGGTTGCGTTGCCAACCGGGACCATCACCGGCGCGGGCGGGCCTTCGGCGGCGTCTTCGACAGCGTCTTCATCGCCTTCTGTTGTGGCGGCTGCATCGGGCGCGGCCATCGCGCCGTCCTTGGAGGCTTCCCGGCGGAATTCTGCGAGGATCACATGGCCTTTCTGGAGACCCGCAGCGCCCTCAGCCGGATTGTAGGTCGCTGCCCATTTCACTTCTTCGGCGGGCAGGCGGATAGAGGCTCCGTCCGTCAACAACAGTTCGGCGCCACTGGCCGACACAGAGGTGACGAGCGCTGCTTCCCAGGCACCAAAGCCGCCTGGCATTTCGACGTCCTTGAGCGCGGCCGCGGAAGCGTCATCCACCGGCAGCGTAGCGAGGGGCCCGCGCCAGCCGTGGCGGCGATCATAGGCGATGAGGCCGTTCTGGAGGGCTTCCTGCGCGGCCAGCTGCAACCGCGTGTCGATGGTCGTGCGGATGGAGAGGCCGCCCTGTTCAAGGGTGTCCTCGCCATAGGTTCCGATCAGTTCACGGCGCAATTCCTGGACGAAGTAGGTGGCGGCGGCGTATTCCGGCCCGCGCAGGCGGCGGGTGGTGGTCAGCGGGCGCGCCTGGGCTTCCGAGGCTTCTTCGCGGGTGATGTAGCCATCCTCAACCATGCGGCCGAGCACATAGTTGCGCCGGGCCAGCAACCGGTCAGGATTGGTGTAGGGGTTCACGGCGGAAGGCGCCTTGGCCAGCGACGCAAGGATCGCCGCTTCGGACAGGTCCAGCTCTGGCAGGGACTTGTTGAAATAATTAAGGGCCGCCGATGCGACGCCATAGGACTGGCCGCCCAGATAGATCTCGTTGAGATAAAGCTCGAGGATCTGTTCCTTGGTGAACTCTTTTTCCATGCGCTGGGCAACGATGGCTTCCTTCGCCTTGCGCTCGATATTCTGATCGCGCGTCAGAAGCATGTTCTTCGCGACCTGCTGGGTGATGGTTGAGCCACCCTGCATCCCGCCAGAGCCCGTCACCTTGTTCTTGGCCGTGTTGACGGCGCCGCGCGTGATGCCGACATAGTCGAGACCATCATGGGTGAAGAAGTTCTTGTCCTCAGCCGACACGAACGCTTCGATCACGTGCCGGGGAATCGATTCGTAGGGAACGAAGACCCGGTGCTGACTAGCAAATTCGGCGATCAGTGCGCCATCGCCGCCATGAACCCGCGACGTGATCGGAGGTTCGTACTGTTTCAGTTTCGCAACCGACGGCACGTCCCGGCCAAGCGCTGCAAAATAGATCCAGACTCCGACAATGACGATGACCCCGATCACCAGGCCCAGGATCGCCAGCCGGCGCGCCCATTTCCAGAGCGAGTCGTATTTTCCGCGTTCCCGATAAGGATCAGGCTTCCGGGAGGGCTGGAACGTCGGAGGGGCGTCTGTCATCTGCTAACCTTGCGGCGAATCGTGGGCCTAAAGCCCGATCTACTCTATGAGCGAGGGAGGTCGCACGCCTTTCCGGCCATACTAAGGCGTGCCGGTGGCGGGCAAAAGGGGCCGGTGTCAGATGTCGCGGCGGTTGATCTCACCGTCATCGATCCGGATCTCCGGCAAAGGCTTCTTTGTCGGCACGGGTGTGGAGAGGCCATCTGCGAGTTTTTTGCTGATCGCTGTCCGCTCAATCTGGGGAGGGTGATTGTCGAGCGCCAACTGCCAGGCTTCGCGCGCCTCATCCTGGAGACCCTGATGCCAGTAGATGTCTCCCAGGTGATCTTCGATTTCCCAATGGCGATGCGGCATCAGGTCTTCGCGGGAGCCTTCGATCAGGCGTTGGGCTCGCTCCAAATCCCCAAACAGGAAAAGTGCCCAGCCAAAGGAGTCCGAGATGTAGGGATCGTTTTCCGCCAGCAGCATGGCGCGCGCCAGCACCCTGTAACCCTCATCAATCCGGTCGGTTCGCGTGACCAGGAAATAGCCGAGCGAATTCAACGTATAAGGATCATTTGGTCGGGCCAGGCGTTCACTGCGGAGCAGGACGAGCGCCTCATTCACCCGGCCTTCGCGGCCCAGCAGGTCTGCCAGCGTCATCCGGCGCTCATGAGTATCATCCAGTCGGCGGGCCTCTTCGGCGTGTCCAAGCGCCTGGGACGTCTCGCCGAAATGACTGTAAATGGAACTGGCAAGGCCGTTCGCCGCGGCCAGTTCGGCAGGGTTTGCCGCCAGCTGCATCACTTCCGGTAGCAGGGACATCGCCTTGTCCCGGTCGTTCAGCAACGCGCTCAGCTGCAACGCGCCATAGAGGGTCTGCAGCTTTTCAGCGTCCTCGGACAATGCCAGCGCCTGTGAAATGGCTTCGCGCGCTTCGGCCTCGCGGTCCGACATGATCAGCGCCTGCGCCGCAGAAATCTGCAGGGACGGCGTCATTTCCGGCGCCACCAGGGCGACATGCGCGGCGCTGTCGAACAGCGCCTGTTCATAGAGGGCATCCACGACACCGCTGCGGACCGCTTCATTGGCTGGATCAATGACAAGGGTAACAAGGTCAAATCCGGCGCGTTCCACATCAAGGCCGGTGAGGTCCCGGCCCGTGAGCGCGGCGGCGATATAGCGCTGCTGCTGAAGCGCCGTCGCCACATCAGACAATGACTGGGAAAAACCGGTCACGAATGTCAGCGGTTTGTTGTCGAGGTTCCTGCCGGTCTCCAGGCTTTCAATGGCGGCGGCATAGCTGGTTGCCTGCTCCGGTTCGGCCGCTGCGAGCTGTTCATACGTGGCTTTGGCTTCGTCGATTCGCCCAAGCCGCTGGAGCAACAAGGCATGGCGGACAATCACCGTGCTGACGTGCTGGAAGACGATGCTGCGCGGATCAAACTGGTGTTCCGGCGCTTCGATGGCGTTCGGGGTCAATGCTTCATAGACGGCGAGCGCTTCGTCGGTGCGGCCGGCTGCTTCCAGCATGGCCGCGAGCGAGAGGTCGGCAGTTATGCCCGGCATACTGCCGGCAACATCCCGGTGACGCTCGATGGCGGCGTCGGCGTCGCCCTCCAGCGCAATGAACCACGCGTCGAGCCAGAGATGGAAGCCCGGCAGGTCCGCTTCGATGCCGGGATCCCCTGTGATGCCGAGATAGGTTCGCGCCCCGGCAAAATCGCCTGCAGCGGCCTGATCGATGGCCAGATAGGCGTTGGCGAAATTGTCGGTGTTGCGGTCCTCTTCGGCCATGTCCGCGAGGACGGTGAGAAAGCCCGCCGTGTCGCCGGCGCGGATAGCCTCTTCGGCAGAGGCATAGGTGGCCGCGCTGGCGCCGTCACCGGGGAGGGCGGTCACGTTTGCGCCGGCGGAAAACTGTACGGGAGTGGGAGGCAGAAGGGGCCCTGCCACAGCGTCCGCGCGCGTTTCCGGCATCCCGGGTTGAGGCACGCTGGCGCAGGCTGCGGCTGACAGAGCCAGGATAGAGGCGAGAACGCCGGCGAGGGCGTTGGAGTTGTGGCGCATGGAGATTCGCTCACTCCTAATTGGGGAAAGCTCAGTCAAGCAGTCCCTTGAGGCAAGAGCAAGGCGGCCAGAGCGGGAATGACGTGAAGGTGAAAACGCCGCCCGCAAAGCGGGCGGCGCCGGGATTGCCTCTGGTATCAGGTATTGGAGTAGGCGGGGCCGCCGCCTCCTTCAGGCACTGTCCAGGTGATGTTCAGGTTCGGATCTTTGATGTCGCAGGTTTTGCAGTGAATGCAGTTCTGCGAGTTGATCTGGAAGCGCATCGCGCCGCCCTCATCCTTGACCCATTCATACACGCCCGCCGGGCAATAGCGGGCCGACGGGCCAGCATAGACATCGTATTCGGACGATTTCTGGAGGGCGAGATCCTTCACCTTGAGGTGAACCGGCTGGTCTTCCTCGTGATAGGTGTTGGTGAACGATACGTTGGTCAGCTTGTCGAAGCTGAGCACGCCGTCGGGGCGAGGATATTCGATCGGCTTGAAATTCTTTGCCGGTTTCAGCGACGCAGCATCGGTTTTGCCGTGGCTGAGCGTGCCGAAGAAGGAGAAGCCGAACAAGCTGTTGACCCACATGTCGAGGCCGCCCATCGGAATGCCCAGTGCAGTACCGAGTTTCGACCAGAGCGGTTTCACGTTCCGGACGGTTTTGAGCTCCTTATAGACGGTCGAGCCGGCATAGGCCTCTTCGTAATTGTCCAGCGTGTCGCCGGTGCGGCCTGCGCGGATAGCTTCAAACGCCGCCTCAGCACCCATCATGCCGGTGAGGATGGCGTTATGGCTGCCCTTGATGCGGGGCACGTTGACGAAGCCCGCGCCGCAACCGATCAGCGCCCCGCCGGGGAAGGCGAGCTTCGGCACGGACTGGAAGCCGCCTTCGGTGATCGCCCGGGCGCCATAGGCCACGCGCTTGCCGCCCTTCAGGAAGGGGGCGACGGTTTCATGGTGCTTGAAGCGCTGGAACTCGTCATAGGGCGAGATGTAGGGGTTGGCGTAGTTCAGGTGAACCACAAAGCCGACGGTGATGAAGGGCTCACCATTGTCGCGGAAGTGGTAGAGGAAGCTGCCCCCGCCAGTCTTGTTGTCGAGCGGCCAGCCCATGGTGTGCTGGACATAGCCGTCCTTGAAATTCGCTTCCGGAACAGACCAGACCTCTTTGAGCCCGATGCCGTATTTCTGCGGGTCGCGGCCTTCGTCGAGGCTGAACTTGTTGATCAGCTGCTTGGTCAGTGAGCCGCGCGCGCCTTCGGCGAAAAGGACATATTTGCCGAGCAGCTCCATGCCTGGCTGGTAATCATCTTTGGGCTGGCCATCTGCGCCAATGCCCATGACGCCGGCGACGATGCCTTTGACCGCGCTCTTGTCGTCAAACACTAGTTCCGAAGCGGCAAAGCCCGGAAAAACTTCCACGCCCAGCTTTTCAGCTTCTGCGCCCAGCCAGCGGGTAACGTTCGCCAGCGAGCCGGTGAAGTTGCCATGGTTCTTCATGAAGGGCGGCATCGGCAGCCAGGAGATGTCTGCGCTGCCGCTGGGGCCGAGGAAGATGAACTTGTCATCTGTCACTTCGGTTTTGAGCGGGCGGTCGTCGCGGGTCCGCCAGTCCGGGATCAGCGCGTCCAGGCCGACCGGGTCCATGACCACGCCGGACAGGATATGCGCGCCGATTTCGCCGCCTTTTTCGATGACGACCACGGAAAGGTCTTCACCGGCTTCATTTGCGAGCTGTTTGAACCGGAT
>JBKBRT010000269.1:0-2919 GCA_046291585.1 Hyphomonas sp. | reverse complement strand
GCCTCCGCCTTCGCCTGCATGCGCGCGGGGATTTCTTCGGAGAAGAGTTCGATCAGAAGGTCAGCCATAGGGCCCTGTCAGTCGCCGGAATTAGGGGTGGGGACGGCTTACAGCTACGGGCGCCGGGGTCAAGCGGGCGGGGCTATGGATTGCGCAGCGGGGGAAGGCTCAGACCCCGCAGGTGCCCTCGATGTTGATCGCATTGGCGTCGACGGGCTCAGCGATCCGGATGGTGCCAGTATAGCTGCGATATTCCATGCCTTCTTCGACCTCTTTGAGGCGCA
Organism: Hyphomonas sp.; assembly: GCA_046291585.1. GTDB lineage: Bacteria > Pseudomonadota > Alphaproteobacteria > Caulobacterales > Hyphomonadaceae > Hyphomonas. The sequence continues at coordinate 2,635 of JBKBRT010000269.1, read as the reverse complement.
GCACGACCTTCAGCGCGCGCGCTTCATTGCGGTAGGTCCAGATCTCGATGCCATCGGACTCGGTGATGGAGACGCGCTGAAGGGGCACTGCTTTTCCCTCAAGGCCGATTGCGGCGGGGGCTGGCACGCCGGCAATCTCGGAAATGAACAGGCGCTCGCCGAGCACGCCGTCCTGACTGGGGCGGTGGAGGCTGCAATAGATCTCGTTGGTGGGGGCCTCAAACGCGGTGAGCATCATCGCCTCAGCGTCGGCCGGCGGGGGGGAGCCATCCTCAGACAGAGGGGCCACCACAGGGGCATGGGGCGGGGGCAGAACGGGCGCGGGCGTTTCGGCTTCCGGCATACAGGCGCCCAGAACAACGGGAAGCAGCAGCGCGGACAGGATGGACAGAGCTTTCATCGAAGCCTCCTTTTGTCCGTACCAACGCATCGCGCCGGGATATGTTCACACACAAGGTGTGTATAGCTTTTGCCGGGCGGATCAGGCCTGCTGCTCAGCCCATTGCGCCGCCGCGCCACGGGCGAGGTCTCGGACGCGGGCGATATAGGCCTGGCGCTCGGTGGGGCTGATGGCACCGCGGGCGTCGATCAGGTTGAAGGTGTGGGAGGCTTTGAGGGCGTAATCATAGGCGGGCAGCGGTTTGCCGGCCTCGCGCAGGGCGTTCGACTGGCTTTCGCAATCGGCAAACCAGCGCTTGAGCATCTCGACATCGGAGTGCTCGAAATTGAACGCGCTCTGCTGGCGCTCGTTTTCGAGGAACACGTCACCATAGGTGAGCGGCACTTCGCTGGCCGGGTCATTGAAGGGCAGATCGTAGACATTATCGACGCCGAAGACATACATGGCGAGGCGTTCGAGGCCGTAGGTCAGCTCGCCGGAAACCGGGAACACGTCGAGGCCGCCGACCTGTTGGAAATAGGTGTACTGGCTGACTTCCATCCCGTCGCACCAGACTTCCCAGCCAAGGCCCCAGGCGCCAACGGTGGGGTTTTCCCAGTCGTCTTCCACAAAGCGGATGTCATGCACCGTTGGGTCGATGCCGATGCGGTAGAGGCTTTCGAGGTAGAGATCCTGGAGGTTGGCCGGGTTTGGCTTCAGGATGACCTGATACTGATAGTAATGGCCGAGGCGATTGGGGTTTTCGCCATAGCGGCCATCCTTGGGGCGGCGCGATGGCTGGACATAGGCGGCGCGCCAGTTCTTTGGCCCCAGCGCGCGCAGGACTGTGGCGGGATGGAGCGTGCCGGCGCCCACTTCCATGTCATAGGGCTGAAGGATCGCGCAGCCTTGCGCCCCCCAATAGGCCTGGAGCGTAAGGATCAGGTCCTGGAAGGATTTGGGCTTGGCGTGGGCTTTTGGGGCAGACATGCGGATATCCCGGCGTTTGGTACAATCTCGCACCTAGCGCCGACCGGGCGCGTTCGCAACCGGGGCGCGGCCTACCACCAGCCTTTCTTCTTGCGCGGACTGTTGTGATCATTCGTGCCGAAGGCGCCGACGATGGCAATGAAGATGCCGAGCGCAAGGCTGGACAGAAAGAGCAGCGTGAACATGGCATCGTCTCCCGACGTCAGGTTTGCGTTCCGGGAAGTGTGGCGCCTTTTGCGCAGGGTTCAAGGAAAATCGGTCTTACCCGATGCGGGCCAGAGGAGCGCCTGGCCTTCGATGATGGCTTGCGCGGCGGGCGTGCGGGCGCTGCCGTCGTCGGTATGGGTGATCAGCGGCGGAAGCAGCGTGAGCGGGCCGCGCTTGAGGCCCTTGCGGCCGCGCACCAGAACGCGGCGGGCCGGCGCGCCGGCCTTCGAGGCGATGGGGAGTACGGTAATCTCCCCGGCCTGGCGGTCGAGCTGGGCCAGGAGGCGGGCGAGTTCGGCCGCGCGGTGAACCAGAATGACCGGGGCACGCGGTTTGGCCGTGTGGATCATGGCCTTTATCCACGCCTCCAGGGTGAGGGTCTCGATATAGGCAGACGCCTTGCCCTCGCCGGGCTCTGATATCTTGCCGGATTCGAAATACGGGGGGTTGGCGAAAACCAGATCGAAGCGGTTTTCGTGGGGCTTAACCCATTCTGAGGCTTCGGTATTTTCGATGGTCACGCGAGTGCCAAAACCGTTCAGTTCGCTGCCATTTCTGGCCATTTCGGTGACAGATGCGGACACTTCAAGGCCAGTGAAGGCCACCTGCGGCATCCGGAAGGCTGCCGGAAGGAGGGCCCCGCCACACCCACAGCCGAGTTCCAGCGCCTCCCCCTTATCCAACACCGGAAGGGCGGCGGCCAGGAGGAGCGAGTCAAAGCCCGCCCGGAACCCTTTGACGGGTTGCACGAGCCGCACCCGGCCCTGATAAACCGTGTCTTCGGTGGTCTCTTCGGGTTGCGACTTCACCCCGGCTCAACTCCGGAGAGTGCCAGCCGAGCTTTTGCCAGCTCCGCTTCGCGCACCATCAGCCGGCGCGGAAAAGCGCCTATATTGCCCTCGATGGCCGAAATGTGCTGATCGGCGACGAAATACTCAATGCCCGCTTCGGCGAGGAGGTGCTGGGCATAGGAGAGCTTCACCGGATCGTTGGTGCGAAGCACTTCTTCCATCAGCGGATCTGGCCACGCAGATTCATATCTACCGACCGGGCATCATA
>JBKBRT010000075.1:0-13287 GCA_046291585.1 Hyphomonas sp. | reverse complement strand
CCGTCTTATGGTGTGACGACGATTGGTGTCGGCGTCACGCTGTTCCCGTAAATTCACCCCCTCCTGAAGGCCTGCATCCTGCAGGCCTTCGATAATCTTTCTAGAGGCACTGCCTTGGCCAAGTCGTATACTGTTGAAATTCCCTCAAGCTCTGACATCGGAGGAAACTCCGGTGGGGCAGAAACGAGCGTGTTCGATGTGAAATCGCTGATGAGTATGGTCTATCGGCGCTTCTGGCTGATAGCTGCGGGCTTCATCACCGTGCTCACCCTGGTAGCTTTTGTAACGTTTACACAAACGCCAACCTACAGGGCGCAGGCGATCATTCAACTGGATACCAACCAGGTCAATGTGATCGACCTGGGTGCATTGTTTTCAGGGGCCGGCGGGGCCACGACATCGGTGATTGATACCGAAGTGCGGGTGATTGGTTCCAAGACGCTTCTGGCGCGTGTGGCCGAACAGCAGAACCTGATAGAAGATCCCGAGTTCAACTGGACGCTCCGCCCAAGGAAAGAAACGTTCGTCTCGTCTTCTCAGAAGGCCATAGTTGGTTTGCTGGGGGGCGACACTTCGGAGCAGGACCCATTCGCAGGCATGACGCCCGAACGGAAAGAGGCTGAGATATTCGAGGCGGTTGTCGGCACGCTGATGAGCAAAGTTTCAGTTGGCCGCGTCGGGGCGACATATCTCCTGACCGTGGACGTGACCAGCACATCTCCGGTAACGGCTGCGCGCCTCGCTAATGAAGTGGCCGAACAGTACCGCGTTCAGCAGCTTGAAAAGAAATTCGACGCGACCCGCAAAGCTACTGAATGGCTGCAGGAGCGCGTTTCCGGTCTGCGCGAAGAGGTCGAGGAAAAGGAACAGGCGGTGGAAATGTTCCGCGCTGAGACCGGACTTCTCGAAGCGCAGGGCACAACCCTTACAGAACAACAGATCGGTTACCTGACATCCCAACGTGGACAGGCGCAGATCGAGGTGGATCGCGCCCGCGCCCGTTATGAGAGCATGCGGAGGCAGATCGACAGTGGTGCCGGTGTGGAGGGCGTGTCTGAAGTCATCAATTCCGATCTCATCAACAGTTTGAAAACGCAGCGCTCGGAGCTGCTGCGGCGGGTCGCTGAACTCGAGACCCGGGTCGGCGATCGCCACCCTGATCTTATCAGTGCCCGCAACGAAGTCGCCGACATTGACCGCCAGATGAACGGGGAAATGAACCGGATCGCGGCCAATCTTGAAAGCGAATTGCGCGTGGCTCAGGCGCAGCTCGGATCCATTCAGGGCGAAATCGGCCGGTCGACCTCACAGCTTCGCGGCAACAACGTCAACCTGGTGCGTCTCCGCGAACTTGAGCGCGATGCCCAGACCAGTCGGGTGATGCTGGAAGAGTTTCTGGCACGCTCCAAACAGACGCGGGAGCAGGACGCTCTGATCACGGCCGACTCCAGCATTCTGTCGACCGCTTCGGTGCCGTTCGGCCCGGCCTCGCCACGCAAGGTTTTGAACCTGATCTTCGGGTGTCTGCTCGGTGCTGTCTTCGGATTTTTCTTGGCCCTCATCGCAGAACTGTTCGACTCCAACATCAGCTCGTCGGAGGATGTTGAAAACAAACTCGGGTCCAACCCGATTGGGTCGGTTCCGCTCATCCGCACGTCGGGGCTTCTGGGCATAGGCCAGACCAGTCCGGCTGATTTCCTGGTGGAAAACCCGCTTTCGGCTTATGCGGAAAGCATCCGCTACCTGCGGGCCGCAATCGCGTTCTCTGATCTCGACAGCGAGACAAAGACGGTCGCGATCACATCCTCGCTCCCGGACGAAGGGAAGACGAGCCTTGCGCTCAGCCTTGGCCGCATGTCGGCGATGTCCGGGTCGCGCACCCTCGTCATTGATGGCGACTTCCGTCGCCGCCAGCTGACCGAAATGGCGGGCATGAAGCCTGAAATCGGACTTGTGGAACATCTTTTCGGGGCGGGTCAGCTGTCTGACGCCATCGTCAAGGATCACAAGACGATGCTCGACATTCTGCCCCTGTCGCTGAACGGCCATACGCCGCATGACGTGTTCGGCACCCGGGCATTTGATGAACTGCTGTCGCGTCTGCGCGCCATGTATGATCTCATCCTGATTGATACCGGCCCACTCCTCCTCATGGCGGAAGCCCGCGTTGTGGCCGGCAAGGTTGATAAAGCGATCCTGGTTGTGCGCTGGCGTCAGACCACGCGTTCGGCGGCGCGCCAGTCGCTGACACTGCTGGGCAATTTCAAGGCCGATGTTCTTGGCGTGACGCTCAACATGGTGGACCTCAACCGCCGTCGCCATCACCGTGACCCTGGCGCGACCTACAAGGCGTATCGCAAGTATTACCAGATGGAAGCCAAGCCGGGCCTCTTCGGCTGGTCGAAGCCGAAAAAGCCCAAGCCCAACAGCAAGGGTCCAAAATCGTCTATCGCCACCCAGGTGCCGCCTTCCAGGGCGACCGGTCGGCCCGAGGGCGTTGATCGTATCTCGGCCGAATAACGGCTTGCTGCGCAGGTTCGGTTAAAGGTGGCAGGGGGAGCGGGCTAGCCGCAAGCTCTGTTGCCCACGCCATAGGGAATGGAAATGACCAGAATTGCTTTCTTCGGTCATGACGCTGCGGACGCGGCTGTGCGCCGGCGCGTGCGGAGTTTCCAGGGCGACGGCTTTGAGGTTACCGGATTCATGATGCGGCGGCGCGAGCCGCTGGCCCAAGAATGGGACAATGTCGACCTCGGGCAGACTCAGGATGGCGCTTTCCTCCAACGGATCCGTCAGATCTTTCGTGGCGCACGGACAGCAGCGGCTGATCGTGAAAAGCTTGCGTCGGCCGATGTGATCTATGCGCGCAATCTTGATATGCTGGCCTGCGCCTTTCTGGCTAAACGCCATGCCAGGCTCTTCACGCCCGTAATCTATGAATGCTTGGATATCCACCGGCTGCTGTGCCGGACCGATGTCGTCGGCAAAAGCTTGCGGGGAATTGAGGGATGGCTTCTCAGGCGCTGCAGCGCCCTGGTGGTCTCCTCGCCCGCCTTTCTCAAAGAACATTTCGAGAGGCACTACCCTGGCGCGGCGACGGCCTTCCTGATCGAAAACCGTCTGGCTGGCCAATTTGATTACGGGTCGCGGAAGCCCGCCGGAGGAAATCAGATCGACGGTAAGATCCGCCTCGGATGGGTGGGAAACCTGCGATGCAGCCGATCTCTGGACCTCCTGTGCCTGCTTGCCGATCGCTTCGGTCCCCAAATCGAGGTCAAGCTGCACGGTGTTCCTGCGCTGACAGAAATCCCTGACTTTGAAAGCCGCGTCACCGGGAAGGAGAACATGTTCTTTCACGGACGGTACCGGTCACCGGAAGATCTGCCTACGATCTATGCAGGTCTGGATGTGGTGTGGTCTGGCGATTTCATGGAAGCGGGTCTCAACTCCACCTGGCTCCTGCCAAATCGCATCTATGAAGGCGGCTACTATTGCGTGCCGCCGATCGCGCCGGCACAAACTGAAACTGCCCGCTGGATTGTCCGCCATGACTGCGGGTTCACTCTGGAGGAGCCTCTGGAGCAGACGCTGCCGCAGCTGATTGAGGGTCTGCTGCAGGATCCCTCGGCAATTTCGGCATATAGCAAGTCGCTTGAAAGGCTGCCGGAGGTCACCTTTGTTCAACCGGTTGGATTTCTCCGCGAGATTATCGAATATTCGTTGAAGCCGAAGTCAGCTTCATGATGTATCCAGATTTACCCTTTATACAGATGAGACGCGCGCGCAGACGCCGCCGGATCGCGGAGGTTTCCTGTGTCTGACTATGCATATTCCCGCAAAGGCGCGACCATCGAGCCTGCCTATGTAAACGTCTTCTCGGTCGATAAGGGCGCAGGACCGCTCGAGCAGACATTCGTCACGCTCTGGATGTTCTTCATCTATCTGCCGCTCGATGTATTTGCCCCGCTGCGGTACCTCTGCATCCTCGGTTTCCTCGCGCTGATCGTTCATGACAACAAGAAGCTGCTTCCCTTGATGGTGAAGTGTTGGCCATTGTTTGCACTCGCCATTTTCAGCCTGTTGTCTGTAGGTTGGTCCAATTATCCATCGGAGGCTTTGAGAACGGGCATTCTGTTGCTCCTGACCCCGATCGTGTCCTTTGCAATCGCCTCCCGTCTGACTCCCCAGCAGTTTTTGCGTACGGTAATGCTGGCAGGCATGCTGGCAACCCTGAGCTCGATCCCCTACATCTCATTATTCAATTATGGCGGGCTGTATGGCAGTAAAAACCTGTTCGCGATTCAAATGCTGTTCTGCTTTATTTTGAGCTTGATCACAGTCTTGAATGAAAAAGAGAAGCCTGTATTCCGCATTCTCGCAATTCCATTCGTTCCTCTGTGTTTCTACTTTCAATATTTGGGCGAATCGGCAACCACGCTGGTTTTTGCGATTGTCGGGGGGGCTGCTCTGATCGGCATAAAATTGTTCTGGATGCCGGTGACCAAGGTGAAGAACCTTCCGACGCTGACATTGCTGCTCGTCGCAGGGACGTTACTCATTGCAATCTTGACCATCATGAACATGCCTCAGAACCAGTTCATGGACCAGTTTCTGGCTCTTGTCGGAAAAGATGCGACCCTGACCGGGCGCACGGAGCTTTGGGAAGGCGCGCGGATGGTCGCCGAAGAGCATCCCTGGTTGGGCGTGGGGCTCGAAGGCTTTTGGCAGGCAGATATCGGGTCTGCGCAGACGCTGAACGAAAACAATTTCAAACCCATCGGCACAAAGCTGGGCTTTCACAATTCGTTCTGGGATGTCCGGGTTCATCTTGGTTGGATAGGACTGGGGTTGTTTATTCTGTTCGTCGTCTGGACCAGTGCACGGATGGTTCTTCTGTGGCTGGCAGATGGTAATCTGATGAACTCGGCGTTGCTGATCATTGTGGCGGTCAATCTGACAATGGGTTTCACGGAATCCTATCTCTGGGGAACGTTCACGACATCACTGGCTTTGCAGACTCTCGCGGGTATCGCGCCATTCCGGCTGCACGATCCTCAACTCGTCGGGCGCGCTAAAATCAGAGAGAAAATCGCGTGATGTTTTTCCGTGCACGTTTTCTGGTGTCAGTTTTGGCGGCGTGGTGCCTCATCGCCGGTTCAGCTTGTTCACAAGCACAGGGCACAGCTGGAGCATCAGAACCTGTCATCCGGCATGTGATGGTAATCGGCGACTCCATTTCTTTGGGATACGGCGTGCTTGGCGACGGTCCCCATTGTTCCGGCGCTCCGATATATGATGATCCTGGTAGCGCCTATCCGGCCCTATTGGCGCGTCGTCTGGGGGCGGAACTTCACATCCGGGCAAGGTCGGGAATGGGGCTCGTCCGGAATTTTGGGGGATCAAGTGGCGAAACCGCCATGGAACTGCTCGACCGCGCAGGTTTTCCGGAAAACGTCGATGTTGCCATTGTCCATCTGGGAACAAATGATTTTTACCAGTATGATCCCGGTACCCTGTTCGAGAATACCTATGACGGACTTCTCGAAGATTTGCGGGGCCGGTATCCCGCGGCAACTATCCTTTTGCTGTCCGGCCCTATGTTAAGCGGTGAGGACCGCGAAAAACTGGATGCTGCTGTTTCTTTGATTGCCTCACGTCAGCAGTCCAATGGCGCCGATGTTCAACACGTTCTTCTTGCCAATTCGCAGAAGGAAGACGGCCGATATGGCTGCGATTGGCATCCTGGTGTCGCCACTCAATCGTATGCTGCGGACGTTATTTTAAAGCAGATAGTGCCAGAGCAGATACGATAGCTGGCCGGAAGAATTCAGAGAGATGTCTTTGCACGTTACCCCTGCCGCGGCGCCGAACCGTCAAATTGACTCTCTGCAAATATTGCGGGCGGTCGCAGCCCTATTCGTTTTCGTGTTTCATTATTTCGGCGCGCTACAGCACGATTTCGGACTGTTTGAGTCCAATCCCTTTCCCCTTGGGGCGTTTGGCGTCGATATATTTTTTGTTGTCAGCGGGTTTATCATTTGCTTTGCATCGCAAAATGAAACGTCTGCCGGCGGATTTTTTCTCAAGCGGATCTGCCGTATTGTTCCCCTGTATTGGTTGCTGACTCTTGGCGTGTTCGCCATCGCGCTGATCGCGCCGTCCTTGTTGAATTCAACAACGGCTGACTGGGGCAACTTGCTCAAATCACTGGCCTTCATTCCCTATCAAAAGGAGAATGGATTGCTTCAGCCGATCCTGTATCTCGGCTGGACGTTAAATTATGAGATGTTTTTCTATCTCATCTTTGCGCTGTCCATTTATTCCGGACGCTATCGGATTTGGATTTGTATGTCCGTTATAGCCGGACTGGTTCTGCTCGGCGTGATTTTCAAACCGGAGTCTGACATCGGCCGGTTTTACACGTCGGGAGTCATGCTCAACTTTGTGTGGGGCTGCATTGTCTATCTGATCTGGTACAATGCGCCGGCGCTTATTGAGCGGCTCACCTGGCTTTGGCCCCTTGGGGCAGGGCTGTTGATTCTGCAAAATTTCCTCCAGCTCCCCATTGCCCGTGAGTTTGCATACGGGCTGCCATCCATGCTCTTGCTCCTGGGGCTGCTTACGGTGCGTTTGCCTCAAGGGTCTGTCTGGCAATTTGTGAAGGAACTGGGGGATGCGTCCTACTCCCTCTACCTTGTGCATCCCTACATTATTCAGGTGGTGATAAAAATCGTGCTGCCTCTGCTGGGCATCACCGCGCTGTCGATAACCGTTTCGTCCGTGGTAGTGCTCGCACTGACTTTGATCGTGTCCCTCCTTCTGTTCAGACTCTTCGAAAAGCCGTCGAACCTCTATTTACGAAATATGCTGTTAAAGCAGAGGGTTCCACTTTTGGCGCCGCAGACAGGTAAATAATTCTTCATGCTATCTCAGGCGTGAACGCCATTTTGGGCGATATTTATGCCTTAATTGCCGGGCATCTTCGCTGAAGCGGAAGAATGCGCCAGAACTTTAAAGTGCTGTTAAGTGTTCGCCGCTTTATATGAATGTATGTCGCGTTCGAGCCAAATGATGCCTATGAAAACTGGCGCCTTCACAGACCCCGTAACGGGAGTACTCGAGAGTGACCGTTCTCTGATGAACGAGTTCAGTGGTGAAAAGCTGCCGGTCTGGCTTCGTCTGCTGACCATCGTCGGTCTGAGCGCGGGCCTGTGGGGCCTGATCATCTGGGCGTTCGTTGTGATCTTCAGCTGATAGATGGCTGACTGGCCGCGCTGACGTGTGCGGTTAGCTTCTTGCATATCTCTGGCAGAAACCTTGTCCTCTGTTATGCAGAGACACACTCCAGTTGGTTTTAGGAGCCAGGAATGCCGGGAAAAGTGCTTGTTTTGGGCGGTGCCGGGTATGTGGGCAGTCATTGCTGCCGCGCCTTCGCTGAAGCAGGCTGGGAGGTCACCGTCTTTGATAATCTCTCTACCGGCTGGCGAGACCTCGTCCGCTGGGGGGGGCTGATCCAGGGCGACCTGAATAATCCCGCCGACATAGAAGCCGCCTTCAATGCAGTTAAGCCTGACGCGGTCGCGCATTTCGCGGCGTCCACGCTGGTCGGTGAGTCAGTGACAGAACCCGGCAAATATTACCGCAACAATACCTTCACCACGCTGAACCTGTTGGATGCGATGCGCCGGCACAAGACCGGTATGATTATCTTCTCGTCGACCTGCGCGATCTTCGGTCATGCGCAGACAGAGTTTCTCGCAGAGGATCATCCCAAAAACCCGATCAATCCATACGGTATGTCCAAATTGATGGTGGAGCAGATGCTCGCCGATTTTGACCATGCGCACGGAATCCGATCCGTTTGCCTGCGCTATTTCAATGCTGCAGGCGCCGATCGACAGGCGCTTACCGGAGAGCGCCACGCCTGCGAAACTCACCTGATACCCCTCGCCCTCAAGGGCGCGTATGATCCCGACTATGCCTTCGTAATTCATGGCACGGATTTCGATACGCCAGATGGCACCGCTCTGCGGGACTATATCCATGTCGAAGATCTCGCAGAGGCCCACCTCCTGGCGCTGAATGCGCTTGAAGGCGGCGCGCCGTCGAACGTGTTCAATCTCGGTACCGGCAAGGGCACAAGCGTGGCGGAGATCGTTGACGCGGTTGAGCGGGCCACCGGCCGGCGTCTGCCGCGCAAGATTGGGCCGCGCCGACCGGGGGATGCGGTCCGCCTGATTGCTGCGCCGGGGAAGGCCAGAGATGTTCTTGGCTGGACGGCGACACGCTCGGATGTGGACACGATCATCACCTCCGCGCTTGCCTGGCATCAGAAAGACTGGGCAACGCACAAAGAAGACAGTCTCCAAAGCTGACAGGCAGGAAGAGCGAATAAGTGTTCGTGGGCTGAGGATACTGGGGCTGTGGAAAAAGCAACCATCATAATACCCTGCTATAATGCAGAAGGTTTTATCGAAACGGCGGTACGCAGCGCGCTGAATCAGACCCTTCCCGTGCAGGTCATCGTCGTCGATGATTGCTCGAAGGATGGAAGCTTTGCGCTATTGCAGGCCCTTGCATCAGGCGAGCCGCGCCTGACAGTGGTGCAACAGCCAGAAAATGGTGGCCCGTCAGCCGCGCGAAACACTGCGCTGCGCCTCGTGAAAACGCCTTGGGTGGCTAATCTGGATGCGGACGATTACCTGTTGCCTGACCGGCTGCGCCGCATGGTGGAGCACGGGGAGAGCCGAGATCTGGATTTTGTCGCGGATGATGTCATCCGTGTGGAGCCGGGCCAGTCTCCTGCAGAGGGTATTCGCGTTTGGAAAGATGAGCTCATCGGCGCGGTGCCGATCGGGCTCGCCCGCTTTGTCCGGGAAAATCTTGCCAGGTATTCCGGTCCGCGCCGCGAAATCGGCTATCTGAAGCCTCTGATGCGGACACAGTTCCTGCAGGAAAACAGCTTGTTCTTCCGCGAGGATATGCGCCTCGCCGAAGATTATGAATTTTACGCCCGATCGCTGACGCTGGGCGCGCGGTGGGAAATTATCGATCCGTGTGGATACATTGCAGTCAGCGTACCGGGATCTCTCTCCAAGGCGTATCCGACTTCAGCTATCGAAAAGCTGGTGGCCGCTGACCGGGCTTTCCTGAAGCTTCCCGGCCTCTCACAAGAAGAACGCGCGGCGATCGCAGAGCACCTTCACCACACCGCCACCGACTATGCTTGGCGCACGATGATTGATGGTGTGAGGGCCAAAAATCCGGACCTGATGATGCGGGCGGTGATGCAGCCGCCAGCGGTATCGGGCAAGGTGATGCTGCGGACTGTCAAACACCTGCTGCGGCTGCCGGTCTTGCCGGAGATTGCGGAGGAGCCGCGCAAACCGGCCCGCGATACAGCGGGCCTCAGCCTCACCTGACGTCGAACTTGTCAGCCTTCCGGTCGCCCAGAAGTATGCGTTGTTCCAGCCGCCGGCGCAGCGCCGCGTAATAGGCTTCCAGGAATGCAAGGTCAGTTTCCCCGGCTTGCTGAGGCCAACCGATCTTGGCGCGGATGCGGGCTGCTACCTGCTGTTTGATTTCTGCTGTGGACTGGCGAAGAACATCTTCCAGAACATGCAGCTCGTGGATTCCGTACGCATCAGCCTGCGCGGTCGTGAAATTGAAGCGGGCGGCGGTTTCCTGCGCGCTGGCGGCCGAGGTGATATCATGCATCAGCTTGGTTTTCGGTGTGCGGATGACCCATGTGCCCGCAATCAGGTCGCCCACGCGCATCTTGTCCTTGTTGAAGATCGGGAAAAGAAGGAACACGCCCGACCAGACAAGGCCCAGCAGTGCAAGCCAGCCGCTGGCGCCATCTCCGCCCATCATTGCGAACTGGAAGGGCAGTCCGATCTCGATTTCCCGAATGAAGTTGCGCGCCAGCACGGAGTTCGCTGTCAGACGTCCGCCATCGCGCGCAGCCACGCGAAGTCCAAGCGCGCGCTTGCCGGGCGTGGCGGCCCGCTGGCCGATTTCGAAGAAGATGTAATAGAAATTACGGACAAAAAAGAAGAAGACGAGCCAGAAGGCAAAGGCGATGTTTGCGCTGCCCGCGCCAAAACCAGACATCGCATAGTTCAGGCCAAACAGCGTGGCGATCACGATGGCCCACTGGATCGCTACATCGATCAGAAACGCGCCGGCCCGTTCGGCAGCGGTGGCAAGTTTCAACCGGATGGCCGCGCCTTCGGGTGTGATCAGGCGCCGGATCAGCTTCGACTGGCGCATCTCCTCTGCCATGCGGGCGCGCCGCTGGGTGGCCGCTTCCATGCTCACGCCCGGGCGTTTTGTTTGCGCGGCAGCAGGCTTGGGCGCTCGGGTCATGCGCTGCCTTCCTGCCGGGACATGTAGAAGTAAAGCATCCACAGAATGCCGGTTGTGCCGGCAATTACATAGCGCGCCGTATCGGAATTGATCAGCTGTCGGCCGAAACCTTCCAATATGGCGGCGATGATCAGCATCACGACGCAGCCCATGGCGATGGTGGCTGCTTTCTGTCCTGCCGCCCGCGCTGACGCAAGCCGCGTCTGCGCGCCGGGGAACGCGACTGCCCCCCCGATGATGAACCCTGCCGCTCCGGCCAGAACGATGGCAAATATCTCCGTCACGCCATGGATCATCAGCCAGCCGGTAAATTCATAGCCCAGCCCCTTGTCCCAGAACACGGCATACATCGAGCCGATCATCACGCCGTTATAAACCAGCAGCCAAGCGGTGGGGATGCCGAACGCAAAGCCGAGCGCAAAGGCGAACAGCGCAATCTGCGCGTTGTTGTTGAACAGGAAGCTTGAAAACGCGGTGAGCTGCCCCTCGCCATGCCCCTCCGTATAGATCGTACTGCGCAGATACTCGACCGTGGCTTCCGGATTGCGGCCTTCCATGAAGCTCTGCCCGTGGAAGGTCCAATACCAGTCCATGTCCTGCAGGCAGAGGAAGAAGGCGAGCCCCCAACCCCCGAAGAAGAACAGCGCCGAAAGCAGTGTCGGCCAGACGGCTCCACGAACAGCCGCCGGCCAGTCTTTGCGCAGGAACGTCATCATCCGCTCGCCGATGGTCGTGCGCGCGCCATAAACGAAGAAGTACGCGCGCGTGCAGAGGCTCTCCAGATAGGCGATGACGTTCTGATCAAGAGAGATGGAGCGGGCCACCGACAGCGAAGAAACCGCCTGCCGGTAAAGCCGCGGAAGGGCCAGCATCTGTTCATCGGTCAGGCTTTTGACGCCGCCATTTTCCGCCCGCGTCAGGATCAGATCCAGCTTTTGCCAGTCGCCCTGGCGCTCTTCGCGGAAGCGATAGGATTTGAGAAGGTCGGCGCTCACAGCATGTCCCTCTGCTTGATCTGGAGGTAACGGGAAACAAGTTCGGCGCCGAAATGCTCAGGCCGGCTCTCGATGATCTGCACGCCCATCCGCTGCAGCCGCCGGAACACCAGATCGCGTTCCGACAGCAACGTATCGGCAATCACCGCGCGCGCCACGTCTTCGGCTTTTTCCGGGGGCGCGTCAGCCATGGTGCTGAGGGCTTCATCCTCAAAGGTCGCAAACAGAACCAGATGCCGGTCGGTCAGACGCTTCACATTCTCCAGCATCAGCTCGGCCGAGATCGTATCGACGAAGTCGGAGAAGATGATGACCAGGCTGCGCCGCTCCAGCCGCCCGGCCAGGTTTGTCAGGGCAAGGGTGAAGTTGGCCTCCTCGTCGGAATAGTCCATCTCCGCCACGGTCGCCTGCGCCTTTGGGAAGCTGCTCGTGCCGGTGAGAAAGCCGCTCGTCACGCCGGGCTTGGACGCAAAGCCATAGAACATCGTCCGGTCGCCCGAGCGCAGCGAAACATAAGCCAGCAGCAGGCCTGCCGTCACCGCGCGGTCGATCTTCGGCACGCCGCCCAGCGGCTCGCTCATCAGCCGCCCGGTATCGAAGGCAAAAACGATATTGTGGTTGCGCTCGGTCTTGAATTCCTTGGCCAGCAGATGGCGGTGGCGGGCCGAGTGTTTCCAGTCGATCGCGCGCCGGTCCATGCCGGCGGTGAACTCGCGCAGCGCGTCAAACTCGCTGCCGTCGCCCCGCTCGATCTGTGTCTTGATGCCGAACTCCGCGTCGCGTGAGAACAGCCGGATCGCTTCATCCCGCACCCAGCGCACATTCGGGGTCACCGGTATGTCCACGCCGATCTCCTGGACATGCCGCTTTTGTACCAGGCCCATCGGTCCGCGCCATCGGCTCCACAGGCGGATAATGCGGGCCATACCGCGCCGCCCCGGCGCCAGCGTCATTTCGAAATGGCGCTCGCGCGCGTCCCATCCGCGCAGGCCTTGGGGCAGCGGCTGAGGGATGAAGGCATTTGTTTCCAGCTGTATCTCGATCCGCGCCGGGAGAGGCCCCTTCGCAAAACGCAGGCGGATCGGCAAAGGGGCTTCCTCACCCACATAAAGCAGAGGCGGAATGTCCAGATCAGGCTCATAGGCCCGAAGCTGCGCGCTCAGCAGCCCATCCATCAGAACGACGCCGCACACCCCCGCGATCCATCCCGCCGAGAGCACCCAGAGGCCGGGCGCAAACAGCGCAATCGCGATGAGCAGCGGCATGCCCATCAGCATCAGGAAGATCGCGCGGGGCGTGGGTGAGATCACCGGGGCGCCGCCGTCTGCTCGATGATGCCGGCGAGGGTCTCCTCAGTCGTGCGCCCTTCAATGTCGGCGGCTGGAGAGAGGATCACGCGGTGGCGCAAGGCGGGCAGGGCAAGCGTCTTGACGTCATCCGGGATGACGAAATCGCGCCCGTCCAGCGCTGCCCGGGCACGGGCGCCCATCGCCAGCGCGGCGGCCGCTCGCGGACTTGCTCCGGTCTCCAGGGCAGGGGTTTCACGTGTGGTGCGTACAATGTCGACGATATAGGAAATGATCTCGTCATTGAGCCGAACTTCGGACACTGCGTTCACCGCCGCGTCCAGCTCCGCTGCGCCGAGTACAGGCTGTACGCCAAAGGCTTCTGCCGTCTTCATACCCGTGCGCGTGCCATGCTGGGCCACGATCCGGATTTCCTCTTCGCGCGTTGGATATTCCAGCGTGTGCTTGAACAGGAACCGGTCCAGCTGCGCTTCGGGCAGGGGATAGGTGCCCTGCTGCTCGATCGGGTTCTGCGTCGCAATCACGGTAAAGCGGGGGTTCAGCGGATAGCTCTCCCCATCAATCGTCACCTTGCGCTCCTGCATCGCTTCCAGCAGCGCAGCCTGCGTTTTGGGCGG
>JBKBRT010000074.1:0-13290 GCA_046291585.1 Hyphomonas sp. | reverse complement strand
GCAGGCTCCTCGTTTCTCGGGAGACGTTGGGTTTCTATCCGCCGCCTAAGTTCAACACCTCACCCCAAAAGGCAACGCCGCGGCTGCAGCGAAAATCACTCGGCAGCGGCAGCCGCTTCCGCCTTCTCCACCTTCTTCTCGATCATCCGCACGCAAAAGATCGAAATCTCGTAGAGAAGATAAACCGGCACCGCGAGAAGAAGCTGTGAAATAGCATCTGGCGGGGTGAACACTGCGGCGAATGCCAGGATGCCGACGAGCGCATATTTGCGACCCTTGCCCAGACCGTCAGACGTCACGATGCCGATCTTGGCCAGCAGGGTGAGGATCACCGGCAACTGGAAGGAAATGCCGAAGGCCAGCATCAGCGACATGACGAGCGAGAGGTAATCGCTCACCCGCGGCATCATCTTGATGGTGGTCTGCGCCGCGTCGACCTGCTCCATCGAAATGGTGAAGCGCGCGAGCATCGGCAGCATGATGAAATACACAAACGCCGCGCCCAGCGAGAACAGCAGCGGCGCAAACACAAGGTAGGGCCAGAAGGCTCCCCGCTCGGATTTATACAGCCCGGGCGCTACAAAGGCATAGATCTGCCAGGCGATGATCGGGAAGGCGATGAACACACCCGCAAACAGGGCGAGCTTCAGCTTGGCGAAAAAGAACTCCATCGGCGCGGTGAAGATGAATTCCAGCTTCGATCCGCGCACATCCTCCGCCATCGAGGCAAAGGGAGCCACCAGAAGATTGTAGATCTGATCGGCAAAGAAAAATGCAAAGATCGTCGCGGCGCCCAGCGCCAGCAGGATCTTGATCAGCCGCCCGCGCAGCTCGATCAGATGGCTCAGCAACGGCGCGCGGCTAGATTCCACCTCATCGTCGAGGATTTCGGGCTGCTCGTCTTTTGGGGGCGCCTGGCTCATGCCGGATCGCCTTTTGCCGGTGTGGTGGAATGCGGCGGCGCCTCACCGGGCGCATCGTCGGAGGGGGCAGAGGAAACGGCCGGCTGGGCAGGCGGTGAAACCGGGTGTTCCCGCATGACGGCGGAGTTCACATCCGCCTCATAGGCCGCCAGATCGTCCTGCGCCGAGGTGAAGGTGTTTGACTGGCGCAGCTCCTGAATTTCCTTCTTGAGCTCATCCAATTCGCTCTGACGAGCGATATCGTCGAACGCGGCCTGGAACTCACGCGCCATTCGCCGGCCCTTGCCCATGAGCTGGCCGAGCGTGCGCATCATCTTCGGCAGGTCCTTGGGACCAATGATGATGAGGGCCGCAAGGCCAATCAGCAATAATTCGGAAAACCCGATGCCGGGCAGCATGGCTATCCGCCCTCCGCGTCAGTCATCAGGACGAAGTCTTCGTTTCGTCCTTCTTGGGCGTAATATCCATCAGGTCTTCTTTGACGACCGGCTTGGTTTCTTCATCCTTGAGGCCCTTCCGGAAGGCACCGATGCCCTTGGCCATATCGCCCATGATCGAGGAAATGCGTCCCCGACCGCCAAACAGCAGCAGGGCAACGACCACCACGATCAGCAATTGAATCCAGCTTGGCGCCATGAACGCGACTCCTCAGGTTTCTGTGACTATAGAGCCCGACCGCTGCTGGAACAATGGCGCGAAGCTGCTTAAGAGGTTACCGCATGCGTATAGCGACCTGGAATGTCAATTCGATGAAGGCCCGCCTGCCAACTGTGCTGCAGGTGCTGAACGATATTAATGCAGACGTGGTCTGCCTGCAGGAACTGAAGTGCGAGACGGACGCCTTCCCCTATCTCGAAATCGAGGAAATGGGCTGGAACTGCGCGGTTCACGGCCAGAAAAGCTATAATGGCGTCGCCCTGCTCTCGAAATTCCCGCTTCAGGATGTCACCCGGGAGATGTTGAGCCTGAAGGACGACCAAGCACGCTATATCGAAGCCACCGTGCTGGCAGACCGGCCCGTCCGCGTCGGCGGGCTCTACCTGCCCAACGGCAATCCGGCGCCGGGGCCCAAATACGACTACAAGCTCGAATGGGTTGCCGCGCTTGAAGAACACGCCCGCCATCTGCTGAAATCCGAAGAGCCTTTCGTCCTCTGCGGCGATTATAACGCCATTCCCGCCGCTGAAGACTGCTGGGATGACACCATCTGGAACACCGATGCCCTCGGCCTGCCCGAAACCCGGGCCGCCTGGCGCCAGCTGAAACATTTGGGCCTCACCGATGCCTTTGAAGCGTGCGACGGCCGCGCCCACCAATATACCTTCTGGGATTATCAGGGCGGCGCCTTCCAGAAAGACCACGGCATCCGCATTGACCATGTGCTTGCCTGCCCCCGCATGACAGACCGGCTCACAGGCTGCGAGATCTTCAGGAAAGCCCGCGCGATGGACAAACCCTCAGACCATGTGCCCATGATTGCCGTGTTCGAAGACTGATTCCGTTTAGCGTCCGGAGCCCCCATGCCGCCGCATATCCTGCCGATTGTGCTGCTGTCGATCTCCAACCTCTTCATGACCATGGCCTGGTATGGCCACCTCAAATTCAAGGCGGCGCCCCTGGTGCTGGTGATCCTGGCGAGCTGGGGCATTGCCCTGATCGAATACATTTTTGCCGTGCCGGCCAATCGCTGGGGGCACTCGGTGTATTCCGCCGCAGAGCTCAAGACGATCCAGGAGGTGATCACCCTGATCGTTTTCGCCGGATTTTCAGTATGGGTGTTGAAAGAACCCCTCGGCTGGAACCACGCGGTGGGATTCGGCCTGATCGCGCTGGGCGCGTGGTTCATCTTTCAGGGCAAATAGACACAGGTGGCGACCCGATCTGAGCCGCCACCTGCGCAAAAACTTACTTCGTGATTTCTTCTTTGACTTCAACGGCGGTCTCTTCGACAGCCTTGCCACCGGCTTTGACGTCTTTGCCAACGCCTTCAATGGTGTTGCAGGCGGCAAGCGCCGGCAGCACGGCAACTGCGAACAGAGCAGCAATCACTTTTTTCATGGTTCAGATCTCCCGTTTAATTGTCCGCTGAAGATGGCGCGCGCGCTGATTTTCGGCAAGCCTTACCTTTACGATCAACAGGTTATGTGGCGTAAAAGCCTCACTGCGGGGAACGCGTCATTCCCGTTTCCAAACCCGCCGACTCTTTGCTAAAGAGCGCCCATGAAATCCGCTGTTATCGTCTTCCCCGGCTCGAATTGTGATCGTGACGCGCAGGTCGCGCTGAAAAAGCTGACCGGCAATGCGCCCGCTATGGTCTGGCACAAGGATGGGGAAATCCCCGCCGGAACCGATCTTGTGATGGTCCCTGGTGGGTTCTCCTATGGCGATTACCTGCGCTGCGGCGCGATGGCCGGCAATTCGCCGATTATCTCGCAGCTCAAAGCCCACGCCGAGCGCGGCGGATACATCCTCGGCGTCTGCAACGGTTTCCAGATCCTCACCGAGACCGGCCTCCTGCCCGGCGCGCTGGTGCGCAACGCATCGCTGCACTTCGTCTGCCGTCCGCAAAAGCTGAAAGTGGAGAGCAGCAACACCGCCTTCACCAGCGCCTATACCGCCGGCAGTGAGGTCGTGATCCCGATCGCCCACGCCGAGGGCAACTACTTCGCCGAAGCCGCCACGCTTGACCGTCTCGACGGCGAAGGCCGCGTGGCCTTCCGCTATGCCAGCGGCGAAAACCCCAACGGCGCGGCCCGTGACATTGCCGGTATCCTCTCGGAAAACGGCCGGGTGCTCGGCATGATGCCCCACCCCGAACGCGCCATCGGCGACCATGAGGGCGGCAGCGACGGCATCGGCCTGTTCAAGAGCCTGATGGCAGCCGCCTGAAGGCCTGACCGCCTCAAAGAATCTCCAATTCAATCATTGTTCTGCCCGATTGGCGCGCTACTGTGCGCCAAACGAAACGTGGGGGACATGAAGATGCAGCATTCACTCAAATGGGCTGTCGCAGGCTGTCTGGCCGTTGGCATTCTGGCGGCGTGCAGCACGCAGGATGGCGGAATGCCGGGGCCGTCGGAAACGCCTGTGCCGGCGCCCATGCCGCCTCCACCACCCCCTCCTCCACCTCCGCCGCCCGCTCCGGGTTCAACATCATCGGATGGGGCAGCCACCCGCCCGCTTTCACGCACGGAAGTGGCCGTCACCGGCGGCGAGATTGTGCCCTCGGAAGATCCCAAACCGCAGCCGGCAGCCCAAGCCGGCCTGCTGACGGCGGGTGACTATGACGACGTCCTGAACCCGGGCCTCTATAAAGCCTATCTCGACAAGGTGCTGCAGGGCGAACTTGCAAACCTTGACCTGCCCTATGTCGACGCCAACCAGCGCATCGCCATCCGCGTCGTCGACCGGCTCGGCAAACCGGTGCCGCTGGCCGAAATCACGCTGAAGACCGCGGACGGAAAGGACATGTTCCCCCTGCGCACCGGCGCAAATGGCCTGACTTACCTTTACCCGCAGTATGATGTTCTGGCCGAGGGCATGAACGTCACCGTCAACGCGAATGGCAAAAAGGCCGGATCACAAACGGTGTCTGCCAACCTGATCGAATCGGGCGGCGAGCTGGTTTTTGATATCGACGGCGACCGCAGGGCGGCGACGAAGCTGGACCTGCTGCTGACCCTCGACGCCACGGGTTCGATGGGTGACGAGATGGCATATCTTCAAAAAGAAATTGAAGGCATCCTGGACCGCGTCAAGGCAGCCAACCCGGGCCTGGATATTCGCGCCGGACTGATAGTGTACCGAGACAAGGGCGACGAATATGTTGTCCGGGACTTCTCCTTCACGACCAACATTGCAAGCTTCAAGGCAGACCTGAACAAGCAGAGCGCAGGGGGCGGCGGCGACTTTCCCGAAGCCATGAAGGAGGCCCTGGAGACAGGCCTCGATTTCGAATGGCGCCCTGATGCAGTGAAGGTCAATTTTCTGGTGGCCGATGCCCCGCCCCACAAAGCTGACATCCTCGCAACCTGGGACGCTGCGCTGGTCTCTCGCACACGCGGCATCCACATCGTGCCGCTGGCAGCGAGCGGCGTGGACAAGACCGCCGAGTTCCTGATGCGGGCGATGGGTCAGATCACGGGCGGACGCTACCTGTTCCTGACCGATGACAGCGGCATCGGCAATCCACACGCCGAGCCGACGGTGGACTGTTACGTCGTGACGCGGCTTGATTCCCTGGTAACCCGCGTGCTCTCTAGCCTCGTCAGCGGCGAGCGGATCGAGCCGGAAGGCGATGATGTGATCCGCACGGTCGGCAGTTACCGGGCAGGCGTCTGCAAGGTCGAGGAATTGAGTGGCCAATAAGCAGGAGGCCCAAGGACGGCGGGCAGGACAGCGTTGAACTGGACAATCCGCAGGCCGCCTTGTCTATTGGCAAGATGACTGAAGCATCCCGCACCGCCCTGATCCGCCGCCTGCCCAAGGCTGAACTTCACCTGCATATCGAAGGCAGTTTCGAGCCGGAGCTGATGCTGGCCCTGGCTGAGCGCAACAGGATCGACCTGCCTTTCAAGACGCTGGAAGACGCACGCGCCGCCTACGACTTCGGCAATCTGCAGGAATTTCTGGATCTCTATTATCAGGGCATGCAGGTGCTCCGCACGGAGGAAGATTTCTTCGACCTGACCTGGGCCTATCTCCAGCGCGCCAAGGCCGACAATGTCCGCCATGTCGAGATGTTCTACGATCCTCAGGCGCATACGGAGCGAGGCGTGCCCTTTGGCACCGTCACGGATGGCATCCTCGCCGCGATCAAAAAAGGTGAGCAGGAACTGGGTATCAGTGGATATCTGATCATGAGTTTCCTGCGTCATCTCTCAGAGGAAGACGGCTTTGACCTTTTGGTCGAGTCGGAGCCCTGGCATGACAAATTCATTGGCGTTGGCCTTGATTCTTCCGAGGTGGGCCATCCGCCGCTGAAGTTTGAACGCCTCTATCAGCGCTGCCGGGAAATGGGTTTCAAACTCTGCATGCATGCTGGGGAAGAAGGCCCGCCCGCGTATGTGCGCGAGGCACTGCTGGACATTGGCGTGGACCGCATCGACCATGGCAACCGGTCGATGGAAGATCCCGAATTGATCAGTATCCTGCGCGAGTTGCAGGTGCCTCTGACCAATTGCCCGTTGTCCAATCTCTCCCTCTGCGTGATCGATGACCTGACGAAGAGCCCCGTCAAAGCGCAGCTGGAACAAGGCCTTCTGGTGACGGTAAATTCCGACGACCCGGCCTATTTCGGCGGATACATCGGCCGGAATTTTGAGCAGGTGTCCGAAGCGCTCAGCCTGTCGGAGGCGGAAATTGTCCAGCTCGCCCGCAACAGCTTCACAGGCAGCTTCCTGCCGGACACCGATAAGCAGCGCCACCTGGCCGCTGTGAATGCGGCCGCCTGATACCAGACGGCCGCACCGGCGTATCAGCTGTTGGTGTCAGGCGTTTCTTCGGCGTCAGCGTCCGTTTCGTCTTCCGCGTCCGGCGCCGTTGCGGGCGCATCTACAGAATATTCAGGCTGACAGTCGCGGATCAGACTTTTCAACATGGGGTCGGTTTCGAAAACGATTCCCCGCGTTCCTGAAACCACCCGCATTTCACCCGCGCCGGAGGCCAGCACATATGTTGGCTGGCTGACGGTTTCCGTTATCCCCGCAGCGAGGTCGGGCGACATGTCCGGCCCAGCGGGCACGCGTGCGTTGCCAGCTGACGTGAAGATGTCGATGGCGCCTACAGTATCATCGCTCGACGCTGCTTTGATCTGAACGATCCGGTCACCGAACTCGGTATCGGCAACCATGCAGGTCGCCGAAAACAACGGCTCACCTTCAACAGACGTATACGTCACTGTTTCGCGACCACCTTCTGTCGTGCGCTCCCACGTGCCGGTTGTCTCGACAATCTGAACTTCCGGCGCTTCTTCCTCTTCCTCGGCGGCACCTGCCTGCGTCTCGGCGGCGTCCGGCATCGGCTCGTCGATGGGTTGGGTTTCCTGCTGCGCGTAGGCAGCGCCGGCCATCAGCACGGCAGGGATAAGGGCGATCAATGGGGTGCGCATGATTGGGCTCCTGTTCTGCGTAACTTCCCATTGCCGAACGCATCAGTTTGTCCCGGGTTTCGCCTGCCCCGGAATTGCCCAGAAATGGCCTCGTTTGAACTCCCAAACCTAAGCTGTGCGCGATGTTCTGAAGCGCCCTGAGAGGCGTTACGCGAGTGGGCCGGGGACCGTCCGCGATCAGGCCCCGCTCAGCCGCGACGCCAGCGCCGCATGTCCGGCCACCATCCGGTCCACCTCGTCAGCGCGCGGGTTGAGATCCCAGTCGTTCCGGTCGAACGATCCGCCCAGCAGAATGCACGTCTTGCGCGGAAACATGTAGAGCGTGCCGCCATCCAGTTGGCCCGCATAGCCATAATCAATCTCCGGCTGGGGCAGCAGCAGGGTCAGCTGGCCGCGCGCCGGCTGAATGTCCTCATCGCCAAACAGCGTGCCCGCCCCCAGTCCCGTACAATTGACGATGGTACGCTCTTTCAGACGGGTCACATCCCGCTCATCCTGAAAATGATGCTCAACCATGCGCCCGCCAGCAGCCTGGAAGTCGTTGACCAGCGCGTTGAGGAATACGTCGGGGTCGATCATCAGCGTATAAAAACTATCCCAGTTCGGATAACCGAACGGCCCATTTACGCCTTCCTGATTGCGCCGGAGCCCAGGATACAGCGCGTCGCCGCCTTCATAGGGACGGTCAGGATACCGGGCAGGCCCATTGCGCAGCTGGAACTGGCGTATCCAGAAAATCCCGTATTTCGGATCATTCACGTAGCGCTGATACCGCAGGAAGGCCGTCTGGGAGGCCCGGTCCATCAGGCTGATGAATTCAGGTGTCGCCATGCCGTTTTCATACAAGGAAACCGGGTGCCACATCGCGCCGGCGATGTTCGAGGTGGTGTAGGGCGGAAATGCCGCCGCATAGAGCGTCACGTCAGCCCCGGCCATCTGCAACACGCGCGCCGTGGTGAGGCCGATGACGCCAGAGCCCATGACAGCTATCTCGGTTCGACCGAAACTGCGGGCTAGCCGCCCGGCCATTTCAGCCACACCCCAGGCGAGCGAAACCCCGCCCCCACCATGCCCGTAATTGTGGACGACATCCTTGCGGCCGATTCGCTGGGTATCGAGACGGAAGCCTGTCCTGCGGAAGGGTCTCAGGCCAACAATCGTGCGGATAACCCGGTCATGGCTCGACTTCACAGGCGCAAACGGTGCGTCCATGCTCCCCATGCCGCGTTCCTGCGCGGCGGCCGCACCGAGGCCCGAAAAAGATGGCAAGGCTGCCCCGGCCAACCCGGTTGCTGCGAGCCCTTTGAGAACTTCCCGCCTCAGCATTCCGCTATCCCTCTTCCTGATTGTTCCCGCAGCGTTGGCTGAGCGATCAGGCTGGATCAAGAGGCAAGCGGTAGCAAACCGCACCTGCCTGTGGGAGCGCCGCATCTGCAGTCAGCCGCCGCGTTCCTCCAAGTCCCTCAGACCATCTGGTCCAGCAAAGTCCGCTGAGACAGCTGACCCATGCGTCAAGTTTTGTCCACGCGACAGTCGATGGAGCGTGCCCTATGGCGAAATCCAGCTTTCGACGCTAAACGGCACCCATGACAGACACGCGCCAACAAGAACTTCTCAACACCGCATCTCGCTTGCGTGAAGCCGGGCAGATTCAAGATGCCATTGCCGCTTACCGGGCACTGCTTGCCGAATACCCGGCCCTTCCGGACAGTTGGTACAATCTCGGCTGGCTTCTGCGCCAGATGGGGATGGGTGTAGACGCCCTTGCAGCCTATGAAGAAGCCCTGAAGCGCGGCGTCCAGGGCGCTGAAGAAGTCCACTTGAACCGCGCAGCAATCCTCTCAGACGCGATGGCCAGACCAGATGAGGCGAAAGCGGAGCTGCAGAAAGCGCTGACGCTAAACCCGAACTACCTGGCTGCCTTGATCAATCTCGGCAATCTCCACGAAGACCTGGGAGAGCGTGCAGAAGCCAAAGCCGTCTATGAGCGCGCGCATGCACTGGCTCCGCAAAATGCCACCGCGCTGGCAAGGCTGGCCGGGCTCGGCAAAGCGACATCAGCTGATGATGAGATGATAGGCAGGCTGAAGGCGTTGATTGCCACTGGCCGGCTCGCGCCTTCGGATCTGGCATTGCTGCAGTTTGCGATTGGGAGGCTTTACGACAGCTGTGGCGCCTATGACGAGGCTGCCCGTAGCTTCGCTGCCGCCAATGCCAGCGCCCGTATTGCCGCGTCAGGAAGTGTGGCCCCGTATGACGGCATGAATGAACTCAAGCGCGCAGACCGCCTCGCCGGCGCATTCATGGGAACGCGCGGCCGGCAAACCGGCATCAGCGATCCCAGCCCGCAGCCAGTATTCATTCTGGGCATGTTCCGCTCCGGCTCAACATTGATTGAGCAGATCATTGGAGCGCATTCTCAGGTCTCCGCAGGGGGTGAACTCGATATGATCCCGCGTATTTCCCGGGGTCTTGGCAGTGAGCCGGGCCGTATTGCCACTGCGCCCGAGCAGGTGTTGCGCGATTACGCCGAGGCCTATCTGACGCGCATCAATACGATGTTTCCTGGGTATGCCTATGTCACTGACAAACGTCCTGACAATTTCTGGCACATCGGCCTGATCAAGCGCCTGTTTCCAAAAGCGAAGATCATCAACACCGTCCGCCATCCGCTCGACACGCTCATCTCGGTCTGGGGGCAGTATCTGGCAGCGTCGCTCAACTATGGCTTCACCTTGCAGGACACCGCCGCCCACATCCATGCCGAACGCCGTATGATGAACCACTGGAACCAGATTTTCCCCGGTGACATTCTGGTCGTCCCCTATGAAGCGGTTATTCAGCAGCCCGAGGAGCAGGTGCGCCGCATGCTGGACTTCATCGGGTTACCCTTCGAACCCGCATGCCTTGAATTCCACAAGGCCACCGGTCCGGTTAAGACCGCGTCCGTGTGGCAGGTGCGAGAAGCGCTGCATGATCGCTCGATCGGCCGCTGGAAGCATTATGAGTCTTACCTGCGTTCCCTGCCCTCCCATCCTGCACTTGATGCATTGCTGGCAGTTGAACAGCCGGGCAAACCCGCCTAGCGCTGCGCCAAATCTCAATTACGGGCTGATGTGATGACCGATACCGCCACCATTCTCTCCCATCTCACGGCCGAGCAGGACGCCGCTTCCGGCGCCGGGCATGGCATCAAGGCCGATGAATGGGAGCGGCTTGTCAGCCGCCTGGGCCGCAATCCCAACCTTGTGGAGCTCGGCATCTATTCGGTGATGTGGTCAGAGCACTGCTCCTACAAATCCTCCCGCCGCCACCTGTCGAAATTCCCCACCAAGGGCCCCCGCGTCATCCAGGGGCCCGGCGAAAATGCCGGCGTCATCGACATCGGCGACGGCCAGGCGGCGATCTTCAAGATGGAGAGCCACAACCACCCTTCCTACATCGAGCCCTATCAGGGCGCGGCGACAGGCGTCGGCGGCATCCTGCGGGACGTATTCACCATGGGCGCGCGCCCGATCGCGCTGGTCAATGCGCTGCGCTTTGGCGACCCCAGCCACCCCAAGACGCGCCAATTGGTGGCCGGCGTCGTTGCCGGCATCGGCGGCTATGGCAACTGCGTCGGCGTGCCCACCGTAGCGGGCGAAACCCAGTTTGATGAGGGCTATAACGGCAATATCCTCGTCAACGCAATGGCGGTGGGCCTCGCCGATCAGGACAAGATCTTTTACGCCCGCGGCGCCCTGCCCGGCCTGCAGATCCTTTATGTCGGCTCGAAAACCGGCCGCGACGGCATCCACGGCGCCACCATGGCATCGGCTGAGTTCACCGAAGGCGAGGAAGACAACCGTCCGACCGTTCAGGTCGGCGACCCCTTCACCGAAAAGCTGCTGATCGAAGCCTGCCTTGAGCTGATGGCAACTGACGCCATCCAGTCCATCCAGGACATGGGCGCGGCCGGGCTTACTTCCTCTTCCGTCGAAATGGCAGACAAGGGCGGGGTCGGCATCGAGATGGACCTGGACGCCGTACCCCAGCGCGAAACGGGCATGACGGCCTATGAGATCATGCTGTCGGAAAGCCAGGAACGTATGCTGATGATCCTGAAGCCCGGCAAGGAAGCCGTGGCCAAGAAGATCTTCGACAAATGGGACCTGGACGCTGAAGTGATCGGTGTGACCACCGAGACCGGACGCCTCGTACTGAAACAGTTCGGTGAAGTGGTCTGCGATATCCCGGTGGCGCCGCTCGGAGAGGACGCACCAAACTATGACCGTCCGTGGACAGAGCCTCCAAAGCGTCCAGCATTCGATGTGTCGAAACATCCCGCGCCCAAGGATTATGCCGAAGTCCTGATGACGCTGATGTCGACCCCCGACATGGCCTCCAAGCGCTGGGTCTGGGAACAGTATGACCGGCATGTGATGAACGACACGATCGACAGCTCCCAATCGGGCGGCGACGCAGCCATTGTACGCGTTCACGGCACCAACAAAGCGCTCGCCATCTGTTCGGACTGCAATCCGCATTATGTCTCGGCCGATCCCTATGAAGGCGGCAAGCAGGCCGTGGCCGAAGCTTACCGCAATCTCTGCTCAGTCGGCGCCATGCCGATCGCGATCACAGACAACCTCAATTTCGGAAACCCCGAGAAGCCCGCCACGATGGGCTATATCGTCAAGGCCATCGAAGGCATGGCTGAAGCCTGCCGCGTGCTCAGCTTCCCGGTCGTTTCGGGGAATGTGTCGCTCTATAACGAGACCGACGGCAAAGCCATTCCGCCAACCCCGGTTGTGGGCGGCGTCGGCCTGATTGAAGACCTCTCGAAGATCGCCACGCTGAAGGGCGCCCAGCCCGGCGACGCGCTGATCCTGATTGGTGAAAGCGAAGCAGATTTCGGCGCCTCGCTCTATGCCCGCAAGTGGCTGGGCCTCAAGGGCGATGATCTCGGCCCGCCGCCACCGGTGGATCTTGAAGATGAAATCCAGAACGGCGCGGCAATCCGTGAACTGATCGCCAAAGGCGCGGTTCATGCGGTGCACGATATCAGCGATGGCGGCCTTGCCTGCGCGGCAGCTGAAATGGCGCTTGCCGGGAATGTCGGTGTCACTTTGGACCTTGGCGACAATCTCGCGCGTATCGGCGCATTGGCAGCCCTCTTTAGTGAAACGCAGGGACGCTATCTCGTGGCCGCAAAGACTGAAGATGCCGTGTTTGACCACATCGGAGACGTGCCCGCCCTCTATGTCGGCACCGTGGACAATTCCGGCGCAATCACGCTGCTGCACGATGTGCGCAAGAGTGAAAAAACCGTGCTGCCGCTGAAAGAGCTGCGCGCCGCGCATGAGGGTTGGCTGCCGGGGTACATGAACGCTCTATAAAACAGGCCCCGCAAGCAGACGCCCCCTCCTGAATAAGCAGGAGAGGGCGCCCTTTGGCCTGGTATGTGAAGCTACTGCTCTGATCAGAACTTGTAGCCCACACCCAGCATCACACCGCTCGTGTCTGTGCTGTCGAAAGAGTAATAGGTGTAGTCGCCCTTCAGATACAGATTGTCGTTGAGGTCATAGCTCATCCCTGCGCCGAAAGCCGGGCCATCTGCGGAATCCTTGATATTGATCGCGTTACCGCCCGGCGTAACGAGCGAAGCGTCAAGATCAACATAGGCGTATCCTGCGCGCGCATAGGCATCCAGACGATCCGTCAGCGGAAGGCTTGCCTTGGCATATATGCCGGTGAGATAGTTCAGGCCGATATCGCCGGAAGCGGCAATAATATCGCTGAGATCGCCATCATTATTGTCGTCGAAATTGAATTCGTCTTCATCGACATTGAAGTCGAAATTGCCATCCTCAATGCCGGTTGCCAGTTCGGCTTCTAGACTGAGGATGTTGTTGAATTTCCAGCCAGCGCGGGCTGCGATACCGTTGCTGTCGACACCACTGCTTGCGCCGTCTGGCTTGATGTCAAAGTACTGGTAGCCGCCTTCCAGATAGGGGCCGGAATCCTGAGCGTGAGCTGCGGCAGCAATGCCGGTGGCTGCTGTCGCAATAAGCAGGGATCTGAACATGTTTTCTCCTTCAAGAAACGCTACTTGGTTTTTCATGCCCGCCAGTCGGGCGAGACGGGCAGACAACGGACGCAAGGGGAGAGAAGTTCCAGTGAAAAATCAGCAAACCGCCTGTGTTGCATGATCGACACACCCCTGAAATTATGGATATTTTTGCAGTTCACTCTGCCAATGCATTGAATTCAAACGAA
>JBKBRT010000073.1:0-13353 GCA_046291585.1 Hyphomonas sp. | reverse complement strand
ACTGGCGGAGAGACAGGGATTCGAACCCTGGAGACGGTCTCCCGTCTACACACTTTCCAGGCGTGCGCCATCGACCACTCGGCCACCTCTCCATTCCGGCCCGCGAGCAGGAAGCGAGCGAGATACCGGATGACCCGCCGCCCCGCAAGCGGGCGATTGCCAGAAAACACATCAATACCCATATCCCCGGGCTGAGAAGGAACCCCGCCCATGCTCTTCATGAAGAAAAACCTCGACCTGCCGACCGCTGAAACCGCCCTGAAAGGCCGTCCTGCCGCCATTCCGACCGCAGACACCCATTTTGTGTTCGGACGCTCCCTGACGGCCGCCCCACCGGAAGGAATTGAGACGGCGATCTTCGGCCTCGGCTGTTTCTGGGGCGCGGAGCGGATTTTCTGGAAAATGCCGGGCGTCTGGCTCACCCGCGTCGGCTATGCCGGGGGCATTACGCCCAACCCAACCTATGAAGAAGTCTGCTCGGGCCGCACCGGGCATACCGAGATTGTGGAAGTGCAGTTTGACCCCAAAGAGGTGAGCTTTGCGGCCCTCGTTAAGCTTTTCCTCGAGAGCCATGACCCGACCCAGGGCATGCGCCAAGGCAATGACATCGGCACACAATATCGCTCTGCCATCTATTTCCGCTCTCCCGAGCAGGAGACGACGGCCCGGCAGATGATTGCAGATTATGAAAAGGCCCTAGCCGCGTCAGGCCACCGGGACAAAGTCACCAGTGAGATCAAACCGCTTGATATGTTCTATCTGGCGGAAGACTATCACCAGCAGTATCTGGCCAAGAACCCGAACGGATATTGCGGCATCGGCGGAACGGGCGTGAGCTGTCCCCTGCCTCAGACCGCCTGAGACCAATTTTTAAATCAGGAACCGAAGTTCAGCGAGAAGCGCTTTCGCGATTCGATCATGGATTGCGCCTTGAACAGGGCATCAGACGCTGACTGGGCCCGCAGGATCATCGGGTCGGCCCGCAGCCCTTCCACGGCATGGGAGAGCTGGGTGATCGCTTCGCGCACCACATTCTGATCAAACTGCTTTTCCGCGCGCACGATCAGCGCGCGGCCAAGCTCCAGCCGCGCCTGAAGCACGCGGCCTGTGTCGGCTGCCTCACTGGCCACCTCAAGGTGCTTGCGGCGCATGACGATCACCTTGTCGAGCGCGGAGACATCGCCCAATTCTTCAGCCACCCGCACGCCCGAGGCGCAGAAGTCGGCCTCGATTTCCCCGCGCAAAGTGGCGGAAATTGCCGGGTCACCGGCCAGGAGGGCATCGAGATCATTGGCCAGCTGGCGAATTTTCTCAGCCCGGAAGGCTTGCGGATCACTGAGCGCGGGCTGGAGCTGCTTGGCTACCAGATAGGCCACTGCGCGGGCGAGGTCATCGGTGCGGACCTTGCGGGAGCCAGGAAGCGCCAGCGTAAACAGGCGCGCTTCGCCCGCCGTCAGACCGCCTCCGCGGCTGAGGCCGTGCAGCTCAAGGCCACGCTCGCCATTTCCGCTCCGGCCTGCCCAGAGAAACATGTCAGCATCGGCAGTTGCCATACGCTTGCGGGCGCGGGCCACAGAGCGGCTTTCCAGGCCCCCTTTGAGCGTGCCCATCGCCACCAGGCTGAACGGTGCCCCAAAGCTGAAAACCCGAAGATATTGTGTCAGAGCGCTCTCAAGCCATTTTCCGGCCGGGCGATCTTTTGGCGGGGAAGAAATCAGGATCCGGAACCCAGGGGTATTGCGCCGCCGCGCCGCGCGGGCCCTGCCCTCATTGGCAACGGTAGAGATCGCAATGATCAACAGCCGCAGCACCCAGAACAGGATCAGCAGCCCCGTCACCACAACCATGGCGGCGCCAAACAGCATCAGCCAATCGGCGCCGGGCACGTGCGTCATCAGCCAGGTTTCTGCGGATTTCGCCCATCCTGAGATCGACATCGGAGTTTACCTTATCTGGTTCAAGGCGATACGTTTCCTGCCAGTTCCTTGCAACAGGGAAACGCTGCCACAGGGCCCCGATGACTGACTATATCACGCGTTTTGCGCCGTCACCCACAGGCCGCCTTCATCTTGGGCATGCGGTATCGGCTTTCAATGTCTGGGCTGCGGCCGCTGCGGCGGGCGGTAAGGTTTACCTGCGCATAGAAGACATCGACCAAACCCGCTGCAAACAGGAGTTTGTGACCGGAATCCTCGAAGATCTCGCCTGGCTGGGGTTCGCCTGGGATGGCCCGGTCCGGCGTCAGTCAGAGCATTTTTCAGACTATAGTGCCGTTCTGGACACACTCCGCGAAAAGGGCCTCATCTATCGTTGCTTCCGGACGCGCCGGGAAATTGCTTCCCGGCTGCCTGCGGGCGCCGATCCCGATGAGGCAGGCTTTGTCAGCAGCCCGCTCTCCCCCTCTGAAGAAGCCGGACGGCTGGCCCACCATGCGCCGTTTGCCTGGCGCCTGTCATTGGCCGCGGTGCGATCGGCTCTGGGTTCTGCAGGGCGAGACCTTCATTATATTGAAGAAACACCTGAAGGCCTCAAATATGTTCCTGCAGATCCTGCGCCCTTTGGAGATGTGGTACTGGCGCGCAAGGATACGCCGGCCAGTTATCACCTGGCCTGCTGCCATGATGACGCGCTGCAGGGCATCAGCCATGTCGTACGAGGCGAAGACCTACGCGCGGTCACCGCGCTCCACACCCTGCTTCAGGTGCTGATGGGCTGGCCCCGGCCGATATATCGCTTCCACGCCCTGCTGCTTGGGGCTGACGGCAAGAAGCTCTCCAAGCGCAATGCCGACAAAAGTCTTGCCGCGTACCGCGCAGAGGGGATGACGCCGGGCGATATTCGCGCCATGACAGCGCCCGCATGACCCAGACCTCCCCGGCCGCAGCGCCCGTTCCCGTTTCCTTACCACCCGCCAGAAGCTGGCTGGGCCCGCTCATGGTTCTGGGCGGCGGCGTTGCTATCGGCTTTGCGCCCATTGGCCTGCGCATCGGCATTCAGGAATTTGGCAATGAGCTTGGCCCGCAAGCCATTGCCATGTGGCGTTATATCTTTGCCACACCGATCTTGTTCGTCCTCGTGCTCCTGATCCATCGCCGCCTGCCCCGGCCACCCAACGTGTTCATCATCCTTGCCGGCACCTTCTTTGCAGTCGACATCGCGCTCTGGCACTGGGCGCTCACCATGACGAGCGTGTCCAACGCGACCTTCATCGTGAATCTCGGAAATGTCGGCGTCGGGCTCGTGGCCTGGCTGTTTCTCAAGGAACGCCCCGGCATGCACTGGTTCGTTGCGGCGAGTATCGCAATTGCGGGCGCTGCAGCTTTGTCGCTTGGCGGCGCCGCGTTGCACACGGGCGGGCTGAAGGGGGATCTCTTTGCCCTTGGCGCCGCCGCCTTCGTGGCCGGTTACATGATGTTCTCCAAACTCGGACGGCGCAATCTCAGCGGCATCGAGGCGATATTCTGGCTGAGCGTTGTGGAATCCGTCGTTGCATTCTTCATCGTCAATCTAGCCGGTGAGCGCGTCTTCCCCGTCACGGCAAATGGCTTCATCGTCCCGCTGGGTCTTGCGATCATTGCGCACGTCATGGGCCAGGGCCTGATCATCTCCGGCCTCGGGTCAACCAAAACCGCCGTCGCCGGCATTCTTGTCCTGGCCCAGCCGGTGGTGGCCGCAGCCATTGCATGGAAGCTGTTTGATGAACCCCTCACCGCCCTGCAGGCAGGCGGCGCGGCCTGCATTCTCGTCGCGGTCTGGCTGGCGCAGCGCGAAAGAGTGACCCCGCCGGTATAAATTCTCGTAACTGTCACAGGATTGGTCTATGCGCGGGGGATGTGATCCTTGCCTGAAGGAGGCCCCCATGCGCCTGGCAGTTGCCGCTCTTGTTTCCTCGCTTGCCCTCGCCGCCGCCTGCGCTGCGGCCGTCGCAACCAGCGGCGCGCCCGCCACAGAGGCGCGCTCCGGCAATGCACCTGTTCTGCCGATCCAGGCCGAGGATGCCTACTATAAATCTGCTGCGGAAGCCGTTGAGACCCGCATCGCCGAACGCGGCATCAAGCCGGCAAAGAATGTGATCCTGTTCATCGGCGACGGGATGGGCGTCTCGACGATCACCGCCTCACGGATCTATGCGGGCCAGTCGGCAGGGGTGGACGGCGAAAGCTATCGCCTTGCCATGGACACCCTGCCCTGGTCTGCCCTCTCCCGAACCTACAGCCATGATTATCAGGTTTCCGATTCAGCCGGAACGGCGACCGCCATGGTCTCCGGCCTCAAGACGAAGTCGGGGTTCCTGGGTGTTTCCAGCGCCGCCAGTTTCGGCAATTGCGCCAGCGTGGCGGGAAATGAAGCCGACTCGCTGTTCGAAATCGCCCAACGCGCCGGCCTGGCGACCGGCGTGATCTCAACGGCCCGCATCACCCATGCCACTCCGGCGTCGACCTTTGCCAAAGTATCCCATCGTAACTGGGAAGCCGACGCCGACATGCGCGGCGCGTCTTCTGACACATGCAAGGATATCGCCCGCCAGCTGATCGAGGGCGCCGCGAGCGACTTCGACGTCATCCTCGGCGGGGGCCGGTCCAAATTCCTGCCCAGGGAAACACCGGACCCGGAATATCCCGACCAGTCGGGTGAACGCGCCGATGGCCGGAACCTGATGGAAGACTGGGCCGCCAAAGGCGGCGCGCGCGTGACACTGTTCGATCAGGCCGGTTTTGCGGGCGTGGACTTTGACTCGGATGTCAAAGTGCTTGGCCTGTTTGAGCCCTCCCACATGCAGTATGAGCTCGACCGCGAAGCCGACAAGGCAGGCGAACCCTCGCTGGAGGAGATGACGCGCGCCGCCATCACCCGCCTGTCACGCAATGAGGAGGGCTTTGTACTGATGGTAGAAGGCGGCCGGATCGACCATGCCCACCACGGCGGCAATGCCATCCGGGCACTCGAGGACACCCTCGCCTTTGACGCGGCCGTCGCGGCGGCCCTTGAGATGACCAGCAAGGAAGACACGCTGATCATCGTGACCGCCGACCACTCCCACAGCCTGACGATCAATGGCTATCCCCAGCGCGGCAATCCGATCCTGGGTATCGTGACGGCCGGCGCGTCTGCCGAAGGCGGTTCACTCGGCGCCGATGGCATGCCCTACACCACGCTGTCTTATGCCAATGGCCCCGGCGCCTGCCGCGAAACCGGCAAGGATGCCGACGGCAAGCCGGTCTTCGACTGCGCGCGCTATGACCTCACCAATATCGACACCGCCGCGCCCGACTTCCGTCAGCAGGCTCTTGTGCCGCTCTATTCGGAAACCCATGCCGGCGAGGATGTCGCTGCGCTGGCGTCCGGGCCGGGCGCCAACCTTGTCTCTGGTGTCATCGAGCAGAATGAGATCTTTCACGTGATGGGCCGGGCCATCGGCCTGGTGATGGGGCCCGCCGAAGAGTGATCTGACCGTCAGCGGCCAGCGGCGCGCAACGCCCCGCTGGCCATGACCGGCACAAGATAGGCAATTACCAGACCCGTATTCGGAACGATGTTGAGCGCAAACCCCGTCGCCGCCGACAACACGCCGTCGATCACGTACCAGATCCCGAGGGCCGCCGTGAGACCGCGCCATGCCGGGGCGCCGGCTGCGTGGATCGCCGGCAGCAGAACGAGGATCGTCAGCCCCCACCCTATCGTCACCGCTCCCATCAGCGCGGTGGAGAAGCGCATACCCGGTGCGTCCATCTGCAATGCGTCGGGACCGAGACCGCCGAGCAGCCCGTATAGAAATTTCACCGCGCCGTCCGCGCTCTGCAGACCGCCTGCCGCGAGCACAACGCCGAACAGGATCACGGCCCAGCACCAGACAAGGATCCATGTTTTCCAGAAGCCCTGCATCGTCATCTCCATTTCTCCGAGGGGGGACGCCGCCATCCTGCCCTCTGGCAGGTAGGGGCCTCAATTACCTCTGAGGTCATGGACCGCGCAGAGGCGCGGTGGCATGAACGGGCGATGACTGCGCGCCCGCTGACATCCCTGCCCGATGCCGGAAGCTTTCCGGGCCTGCTGCGCCGCTACCGCGCTGCCCGCCGGCTGAGCCAGCTCGACCTTGCGCTCACCTGCGAGATCTCTGCCCGGCATCTCTCCTTCCTTGAAACCGGCCGCGCCAACCCAAGCCGGGAGATGGTGCTGCAACTCTCTGAAGGCTTGTTCCTGCCGCTGAGCGCTCGCAACAGCCTGCTTCAGGCGGCCGGTTTTGCCGCGGCCTACCCTGCCTCTCCGCTGACCTCCGAAGCGCTCGGGCCGTTCCGCCGCGTCCTCACCGAAATGATGGCGCGCCACGCACCTTACCCCGCCCTCCTGTGTGACCGGCACTGGAATGTGCTCGACGCGAGCCCGGTGGCGAAGACGCTTCTCGTCGCCCTTCAGGATGATCCCGGCCAGACCAATCTCATCCGAATGCTGACGGGCAGCCGCGCCGCTGAGGCGGCCATCGTGAACCTTGCCGATATGCTCCTTGAAATGCAGAGCCGGATACAACTGGAAGCCCTCGAAGCAGGCGACGACCCTGTGCTCACAGAGCTTTTGTCCGCGCTTGAGGCCGCCGTGGCGCGCAATCCCTTGCCGGCGGCACAAACCCCTCGCAGCCCCGTCGTGCCCCTGGTTCTGCGCACACCGGCCGGCGAGCTGCGCTTTCTCTCGACCATCGCACATTTCGGAACGAGCGAAGACGTCACCATCCGGGATCTTCGCCTCGAGCTGCTCTTCCCCGCCGATGACACCACCAGAAGCGCGCTGGAGGAAATTGCCGCAAGCCTCTAGCCGCTTGGGCTTCCCCTAGCGTCACACTGGCCAAAGCAGGCGCTCTGCGCAACACTTCCGGCAAAACATAAAACCGGGAGGAAATAGAAAGCCATGAAAGCTGCTGTGATGCGGGCGCCCCAGGCGCCGCTGTCGATCGAGGACGTCACCATCTCCAAGCCTGGCCCGCGCGAAGTGCTGGTTCGGCTGAAAGCCATCGGCGTCTGCCATTCGGACGTTCACTTCTGGGATGGCGCCTTCCCGGCCGAGCTTCCTGTCATCCTGGGGCATGAGAGCGCCGGCGTGGTGGAGCAGGTCGGCTCGATGGTTTCGGCGGTCAAACCCGGCGACCATGTGATCTCGATCCTCTCGCCATTCTGCGGCACGTGCGAGTATTGCCTGACCGGCCATATGTCGATCTGCCATACGGTGAACCGGGAGCATTTCCAGCGCAGCCTGACCGAAGCCCCCCGCCTCTCCATCGGCAAGGAAAAGGTCGGCCAGTTCCTGAACCTGTCTTCCTTTGCCGAACAGATCCTCGTGCACGAGAACGCGCTCTGCGTCGTGGACAAGGACATGCCGATGGACCGCGCCTGCCTGATCGGGTGCGGCGTCATCACCGGCGTGGGTTCGGTGTTCCATTCTGCGCAGGTTGAGCCAGGCTCAACCGTTGCGGTGCTCGGCTGCGGCGGCGTCGGCCTCGCCGCGATCAACGGCGCGGCCATTGCCGGGGCGAGCCGGATCATCGCCGTCGATCTCTCGGACGAAAAGCTTGAACTTGCCAAACGCTTTGGCGCCACCGATCTGGTCAATCCCGGCAAGGTCAACGCCATCGAGGCGGTGAAAGAACTCACCAAAGGCGGCGTGCATTACGCCTTCGAGTGCGTCGGCCTGAAACAGACGGCTGAACAGGCCTATCATATGCTCCGCCCACGGGGCGTAGCGACGATCATCGGCATGATCCCGCCCGGCGTGAATATCGAGATCCCCGGCATCGAACTGCTCGTCACCGAGAAGCGTCTTCAGGGCGCCGTTATGGGCTCAAACCGCTTCCGGGTCGACTTCCCGCGCCTGGTCGAGCTCTACAAACAGGGCCGCCTGCATCTCGACGATCTGATCTCCGACCGGATTGGCCTGGATGGCATCACGGCCGCCATGCAGAACCTGAAAGACAACAAAGGCACCGTCGCCCGCCAAGTGGTTGTGCTCGACTGATTGCGGCCTTGGCCGCACGCCGCTAGACAGGGCGCTTCATCCCAGCATGGAGCGCCCGCAATGGCCCGTATTTCGCCCGCAAAGCCCAAGCGCTCTCTCGTCCAGCGGCTTCTCCGGCGCGTTGTTTACAAGAATTACGGCCGTAACCTGCTCTATCAGCTGCAGCTGCGCGCGCTGAATGAGGCGGCCGATTACGTTCAGGCAAACATGCCTGAAGCGATGATCTTCGAGAATTATCCCGCCTACATCGCCTTCCTGATGGAGAAGGCGCCCGCTGACGGCCTGATCATGGAGTTCGGCGTGGCAGGCGGCAATTCCATCCGTCAGATTGCGTCACGCACCTCAAAGACCGTGCATGGATTTGACAGTTTTGAAGGCCTGCCCGAAGACTGGGCCGGGCACCTGGAACGCCGCGGCGCGTTCAGCCAGAAGCGCCAGCTGCCCGAAGTGCCCGCCAATGTGAAGCTGCATGTCGGCTGGTTTGACGCAACGCTTCCCGGTTTCCTAACAGAACACCCCGAACCAATCAGCCTGCTGCATATCGACTGCGACCTCTATGGCGGCACGAAATACATTCTCGATACGGCGGGAGATAGGCTGAAAACCGGGTCCGTCGTGATGTTCGACGAGTATTTCAACTATCCGAGCTGGCGTCACCATGAATACAAGGCCTGGCAGGAATTCGCCAGCGCCCGGAATGTTGAATACACCTATATCGCGTTCACAGCGATGGATGGCTGCGTCGCCGTGCGGATCGACGCTATCGGTTAGAGGTCCTTGCCAACGGCGTCAGCAATCGAAGAAAACCCGTCTTCGGCCAGACAGTGAGACAGCTCTCGCGCCACGCGTGCTGCAATGCCAGGCCCATCATAGACCATGAGAGAATAGAGCTGCACGGCGGATGCGCCGGCGCGGATCTTGGCATAGGCTCCGCGCCCGGTGCCAATACCGCCCGCCCCGATCAAATCAAACGCACCGCCAAGTTTGAGCGCAAATTGACGCAGCGCCTCCGTAGACGGTTGAAACAGCGGCGCGCCCGACAGGCCGCCCGCTTCTGATCTCTGCTCACTGCGAAGGCTTGGCGGGCGAGCGAGCGTTGTATTGGAAATGATCAGCCCGGAGAGCCAAGCCCCTTCCCCGCTGACCACACTGCAGATGTCGGAAATCGCCTCAGAATCAAGATCGGGCGCCACTTTCAGGAAGACGGGCAGTTCCTGACGATCAGCCGCGCCACACCGGGCGAGCAGATCTGTAAGCGACGCCTTGTCCTGAAGACCGCGCAGCCCTGGCGTATTGGGAGAAGATATGTTGATCGTAATATAGTTGGCATACGGAGCCACTGCCTCGATGCCGGTGACATAATCACCGATCCGGTCGTCGCTGTCCTTGTTGGCGCCCACATTCGCACCGATGGGGACATCATGGGAATAGTTTGACAGGCGCCGGACAAAATAATCGAGGCCCAGATTGTTGAAGCCCATACGGTTGATGACGGCGCGGTCATCGGTCAGACGAAAGAGGCGCGGCTTGGGGTTACCCGGCTGAGGTTGGGGTGTCACCGTTCCGCACTCGACGAAGCCAAAACCGAATCTGGCCATGGCTTCAGGAACATCACAGTTCTTGTCAAAGCCTGCGGCCAGCCCAACGGGCGAGCAAAGGCGCAGCCCGGATCTGGGCAATTCAACGCGGGTCGACACCGGCAGTTGAGGCGCCTGGGCGGGCACGCCCGCGCCATAGGTCAGCATACGAAGCGTCAGCGTATGGGCCACCTCGGGCGGCAGCATACGGGCAATTCTGGCACCGGCCGCAGCAATCATTCCAAGTCCTCCGGAAGGGGCAGTCCGCCGCCTGATGCCGGCTCCAACCACCAGCTGGCCAGCGCGCGCGAAATCTCCAGCGGCGCATAGAGATGCGGAAAAAGATCCCCGCCCCGGCTCGGTTCCCAGCGCAGCGGGGAAAGGTCTCCGCTGTCGAACTGGAGCAGCCTGACCCGGCCTTTGCCAGTGAAATGGCGCTCCGCCGTTACCGCCAGCTGCTTGCGCGTGGAGAGGTGAATATAGCCGTCCGTCCGGTCGAGCGCGCTGGCCGCCAGACCGGCTGTTTCAGCGGCGCGCCAGTCTTCTTCGGTCAGCAGTTTGTAGACAGTCGGGCTTTGCATGATCTCTGCTTTTGCAGGCTTTCCACCTACAGGCAACTGCAAGCTCAGACCCCGCCGATTGCAGAGGTCGGCGCCGTGCGCGCAAGCATCCATTGCCCTTCTGTTCCCCGGCATGCCGAGAAGCGCCCGCGCTCCTGCCCGGGCAACATGTAGGCGACATCCCGGCACATGACCGAGACATTCACCACAGCCGGCTCCCCATAGCTGCGCGTCACCGCCGCGCCGTCTCCTGCGGAG
Source organism: Hyphomonas sp. (assembly GCA_046291585.1). GTDB lineage: Bacteria > Pseudomonadota > Alphaproteobacteria > Caulobacterales > Hyphomonadaceae > Hyphomonas. The sequence continues at coordinate 2,957 of JBKBRT010000073.1, read as the reverse complement.
TAACCAATCGTGCGCAGGTTGGCCTGGGTTGTCTCCACCAGTTGTGTTCTTTCGAAGCTGACCTCGATATGGCGACCATCGGGCGTGGCGAGGGCATGCTGCGTGCCGTCCGGGCTGGTTGCCACAAGACGCAGGAATTCACTCTGGAGGCCGGTCATGGCATCGGCGCTGATCACGCCTGCGGCGGTCAGCGCCACGCGTTCCCCCACAAACACCTCTGCGCCCCGCATGGCTGCGGGCGGGCCTATCAGGAATGGGCGCACTTCGGGCGCGCGCGCCGTAAGAATGGTGGGGCCCGCGCGGGTGACAGGCGCCGGGTCAGGCGCCACCAGCGGCTGAACGCGAGGTTTGAGGGACGCCGCGCGGGGTGGCGGGGCGGGTTTGAGCGCTGGCGGCGCGGGCGCGACCGTGGCAGCGGCCAGCGTGAGCGTGCGCTCACCAGCCTTCTGCACCGCCTGTCTCTGAGCTTCCACATTGGCCAGACGCCGCGCTTCAACTTCCGCCAGGCGGCGGGCGTCTGCAGCGTCAGCGACACGTTTTGCGTCAAGCGCAGCCAGTCGACGCGCCTCGTCTTCAGCCGCGCGTTTGGCGGCCAGGTCAGCCAGCCGCTGCTGCTCCGCCTGAGCGGCAGCCTTCTCAGCGGCCAGATCTGCCAGACGCTTGGCTTCCGCTTCAGCGGCGACCCGGCGCGATTCGATCTCGGCGAGACGGCTGGCCTCAGCGGCGGCCGCGCGCTCGGATTGAAGGTCAGCAATGCGGCGCTGATCGGCGAGCGCCGCGGCGGCGCGGTCAGCTTCCATCCGCGCGAGGCGATCTGCTTCTGCCCGCGCCAGGGCATCCGCCTCAGCCTGAGCCGCCAGGCGGGCGGCTTCTTCGTTCGCGATGCGCTCAGCCTCCAGGCGAGCGAGGCGCTGACGTTCGGCGTCAATGGCTGCGTCGCGGGCAACCAGCGCATCCGCCTCCACCTGCGCCGCTGCGGCGAGGCGTCCGGCCTCAGCATCCGCAATGGCGGCAGAGGCCAGGCGCTGCGCGTCAGCCTGCTCGCGGCGAGCAGCGTCCCGCTCGGAGGCGGCAAAGGCATCGACGCGGTTCTTCAGATAATCGGCAACGCCGCGGTAATCGAACCAGGGCTGCGCCTCCACGCCCACCGGCAGTGCCGCTTCCTGAACAGCAATCGCCGAGACTGACGCCGGCAACACCGCCGGGCCCAGATCGGCCGCTGAGCGGCGGGCCGTATCCTCGCCTTCATCGGGAAGCGCGCCGGGCTTGCCCTTCAGGGCGCTGTCAATCGCCAGCAGTGAGAGGCCGGCGAGACCAAGCACCGCAAGGCCAGCAAAGGCCAGCTGGGTATATTCGCCAAACCGGCCAAGGCCGATTGCGCGATCCTCTTCTTCTGCGTCCGTTTCAGTTTCTTCTTCAACTGGCGGTACGACCACCACCGGCGCCTTGCGGATTTCCTGGCGCGGGCGGGTCGGCTCGTGCGGTCTTGCGGGCGGCGCCCAGGCCTCCGGCCTTCCTGCGGGCGGAATGCGCCGGGGCTCCGGGCGCGCCTGCGGGATGGCCGTCGCAGTGGTGATCGCAGCGACCGGGCGGGTGGGACGCTCACGGGCCAGCACACCGGCCCCCTCCCCGTCCTTGGGCTCATATCCGGCGAGAATGGCCAGGGTCGACTGGGGGCGCATCCCATCGCGCGCGCGCAGACGGGCGCGGAAGGGCGCATCCCCTCTCTCAGCTGGTTTCAGCGGCTCCTGCAGCATCAGCCCCATCTCCTCAGGCGCAAAGATTAACAAGCGGCCTATCTGCTATTTACTATAAAGGAGCTAACAGAGGGAAACCATAAAATTCCCTGTAAGCCGCCGCCTTGTCAGGGCGGGTGCGGGACTTTAAGGCAACATCTCTCCTCTTCCGCCCCAGAAAGATGACTGAAAAGCCCATGTCCAACGCTGCTTCCGCTCCGAAAAAGGTCGTTCTTGCCTATTCCGGAGGTCTCGACACGTCGATCATCCTCAAATGGCTTCAGACCGAGTTCGGCTGTGAAGTGGTGACGTTCACCGCCGATCTGGGCCAGGGCGAAGAGCTGGAACCGGCCCGCGCCAAGGCGCTGAAGATGGGCGTGAAGCCGGAAAACATCTTCATCGAGGATGTGCGCGAGGAATTCGTGCGCGACTTCGTCTTCCCGATGTTCCGCGCCAACGCCGTTTATGAAGGCGTCTACCTTCTGGGCACCTCGATCGCCCGGCCGCTGATCGCCAAGCGCCAGATCGAGATTGCCGACATGGTTGGCGCTGACGCCGTTTGCCATGGCGCGACCGGCAAGGGGAATGATCAGGTCCGCTTCGAGCTGGGCTATTATGGCCTCAACCCCGACATCAAGGTGATTGCGCCCTGGCGGGACTGGGCGTTCAAATCGCGGACGGATCTGCTGAAATTCGCCGAGGAACACGGCATTCCGATTGCCACCGACAAGCGCGGCGACGCGCCGTTTTCGGTCGACGCGAACCTGCTCCACTCCTCCTCCGAGGGCAAGGTTCTGGAAAACCCGGCCGAACCGGCGCCGGAATTTGTCCACATGCGCACGATCAGCCCGGAAGACGCGCCGGATCAGGCCGAGATCATCACCATCAGCTTTGAAAAAGGCGACGCGGTGGCGATCAATGGCGAGGCAATGAGCCCGGCGACCCTGCTGACGGAACTCAACGCTTACGGCAAGAAGCACGGCATCGGCCGGCTCGACCTCCTGGAAAACCGCTTCGTCGGCATGAAGTCGCGCGGCATTTACGAGACGCCGGGCGGGACGATCCTGCTGGTGGCGCACCGCGGCATCGAGCAGGCAACACTCGACCGCGGCGCGGCCCACCTGAAGGACGAGCTGATGCCGCGCTATGCCGAGCTCATCTATAACGGCTTCTGGTGGAGCCCGGAGCGCGAGATGCTGCAGGCGGCCATCGACCATTCGC
>JBKBRT010000072.1:0-13404 GCA_046291585.1 Hyphomonas sp. | reverse complement strand
GAGGCAGAGGAGTTCGCCGTTGATCCCCATACATCGTAAAGCTGGCTCATCTCCGAGGCAAACTGGTCGAGGAAGCTGTGCAGGTCATGCGCATTGCGGCGCTCGACAATCATCGCGAACTCATCACCGCCGAGGCGGGCAACGAAATCGCCCGGCTCCGAGAGGCTGCGTATACGCGCCGCAACTTTCCTGAGCAGCTCATCGCCTGCCGGATGGCCGAGCGTGTCATTGACCCATTTGAAGCTGTCGAGGTCCATCATCAGCAGCGCGCGGCAGGCCGGCGGCGGAGGCTGATCGTCCAGCAGGCTCTCTATCCGCTCCTGCATGGTAATCCGGTTGGGCAGGCCGGTGAGCCCGTCAAAATGCGCCATGTGCGCGATACGGTCTTCGATCTTCTTGGATTGGGTCACGTCCGCCGCAACGCCGCGAAAGCCGAGGAATACTCCGTGTTCGACCACCGGCTTGCCGGTGACTGACCACCAGCGCAGGTCACCGGTGGAACCTTTGAGTGCCACCACAACATCCCGGAACGGCGCCTGCGCTTCCATGGCCGCCTCCAGCATGTCCCGCGACTCGCCCGGATTGAAGACCTGCGTAAACGCCGCGCCCCGGCGCAAGCTGTCATTCTTGCTCCATGCCGGCTCGCTCGCTTCGCCGACGATCGGGATTTCCTGCAGAACGCCCGCCGTATCGGTCTGCCAGAGCAGGTCTGACGTGCTTTCTTCAAAGTCACGCAGCAGAAGGCCGATCAGCTCCGACTGTTCCTGGATCGCAGCGCGGCCAAGATACTGCTCGACAAACTGGCGATGGGTCCAGGCAACGGCGACAAGCAGGACCAGAAGATAGTAGAGCATCAGGATCGAAAGGATCGCGTATTTCGGCCCGGTTTGCAGCATCAGGGCCGTGGCCAGACCAAGGCCCGCCGGGACGATGTAGTAAATCGCCGCCATGGGAATCCGCGAGAGCAGAAACCCGCCAGCAAACATCATCCCGGCAGAGATGATACCCATGACCAGCTGGCCCTGCACATCCGCCGTACTGAGAACCACGAGCGGGGCAAGCCCCCAGAGCAGGCCATTGCAGATGGCCACGCGTGTAAAATCGGCAATGGCGCGGCGATTGCTTCGCCGGTTAGGGTCTATACGGAGGAATTGGCGATATTTCAGCCAGGCACCAATATTGATGATCAATCCGCAAACCGACCAGGCAACGAGGAAGTGAACCTGCCCATAGGTCAGAAACATAATCAGGATAGCGATGATATTGAGGACATTCGAGAGGATGATCACATTGGTGATCCGGCTCATCGAATTCATCTGCTCGGCACGCAGACCGGGGATGTACTTTTTCGGCACATCCACTCCCTGCATAAGCGTTCTCAGCGACCAAAGCGTAGCTGAGCCATCCTGACGATATGGCATGCACCCATCTCCTGTACGCTTTTTTTACGCCCTGAAGCGCCCCGCGTTTCTACTGAGAATTGTTATCATGAGCGGGTTATCTACAGCCGACCATAATCGATGAAATTTTATCGATCTTTCTGTAAAAATACGATTGTTACGCGGAATTCAGGCGCGCGCCGTCCAGAAATTTTTGCGCTTCGGCCCGTATGGATGCGCGCTCTGCGGGTTTCATCCTGTCGAGAGACTTGCAGATCACGGCCATGCGCGGATTGCTGCGGAAGCGTTCCTGATGACGGTCAATAAAATCCCAATAGAGAAAATTAAACGGGCAGGCTTTTGGCCCTATGCGCTGTTTCACATCGTAGGAACAGCTCTCGCAATAGTCTGACATCTTCGAGATGTAGTTGCCGCTGGCCGCATAGGGCTTGGAGGCCATCAGGCCGCCATCGGCATGCAGCGCCATGCCGTGGGTGTTGGGCAGCTCCACCCATTCATAGGCGTCCGCATAGACCAGCAGATACCATTCATTCACCTGAGCCGGGGAGAGCCCGGCCAGAAGGGCGAAGTTTCCGGTGATCATCAGGCGCTGGATGTGATGGGCATAGGCATGGCGTTTGGTCTGGCCGATCGCCTCGGCCATGCAGCGCATGTCTGTTTCGCCGGTCCAGTAAAAATCCGGCAGCGGACGATGCGCCTCCAGGGTGTTGAGCTGGGCATAGCCGGGCATTTTCAGCCAGTAGATGCCCCGCACATATTCCCGCCAACCAATGATCTGGCGGATAAACCCCTCAACGGCGTTGAGCGGCGCCCTGCCCGCTTTCCATTCCGCTTCGGCGCGGCGGCAAACGTCGAGCGGGTCCAGAAGGCCGCAATTGATATAGACCGAGAGCAGCGAATGCCACATCCATGGCTCGCCTTTGGCCATGGCGTCCTGCCAGTCGCCGAAGCCGGGGAGGATGTCCGAGAGGAAGTGATCGCGCGCCGCTTCTGCGCCGGCGCGGGTGGTGGCAAACACCCAGGGGTCAAGATCGCCGAAATGATCCGGAAAGCGCTCTGCCACGAGGGCGATCACCTCCTGTGTCAGCGCATCCGGCTCGGGCAGGAACCGCTGCGGGGTCGTCATGGATTTGGGCAGGCGTTTGCGATTTTCCGCGTCATAGTTCCACTGCCCGCCCGCCGGCTGGTCGGCGTCCATGAGGAGGCCGGTCTGGCGGCGGACATCGCGGTAGAAGTACTCCATCCGCAGCTGTTTGCGGCCCTCGGCCCAGGCATTGAAACGGGCGGTAGGCACGATGAAGCGCGTATCTTCCCGCAATTCGACGGGCACGGGGAAGATGTCGCCCCATTGCGTCATGTCCTCGAGCAGGCGCCATTCGCCCGGCTTGGTGATGACGACTGCCGTCAGCTCGGGATGGTCTTCCAGGGCGCGTGCCGTTTCGGCCCTCAGCGAGCCTTGGCTCTCAGGGTCATCGATCTTTGTGTAGCGGACAGTGTAACCGGACGCCCTCAACTCTTCGGCGAAGTGGCGCATGGCGGCGAAGAGGAAGGCGATCTTTTTCTTGTGGTGGGGAACGTAGGTTGCCTCCTCCATCACCTCGGCGAGGAGGAGGATGTCGCGCTCTTTGGAGACGTCCTCAAGGGAAGAGGTGTCCGGCGACAACTGGTCGCCGAGCAACAGCCGCAATGTTCCCACCGCCAACGCCCTGTTTTATCAGTACATCTGGTCGAGGACATACTCGATCTGTTGACCGCGGGCTTCGAAGGCGAGTTTCACCCAGCGGCCCTGATCATCATACCAGATGTCGACGTCGAGATCAGAATCCAGGAAATACCTATTGGCTTCAATGGTCTGGCCGCCGGCTTCGATGGTTTCGCGGCCCTTGGGGGTGACCTTCACCTTATAGATTTCGCCATCCTCTGTGGAGAGGAGCTGGGACGACCTGGTCTGCGCGTAATTCCAATGGCTTGCCGGGATAATGTCTGCCGGGGCTTCTCCTGTAAAAACAGAGCCTTGCACGACCAGAGCATTCCCAGCGAGGCTTGCTTTCATGGAGTTCTTCTTGCCATCGTCATTCGACTCGCCGGCGAGAGCGACGAGTTCACCACCGCGCCAGGTCTCACTGGCTGTGAGGTCGTAGCGGAACACCGTGATCGGGCCGAGGCCCGCTTTCAGGCCGACTTTTGTCTTTGCAATCAGGGCATTATCTGGGCCGGATTCAAAGGCGACCGTGTGCGAGCCGAACGGATTTCCCTTGCGGAGAACGTTGAACCGGATTTCGTCACCCGCCTTTGGCTGCCACGCATTTTCAACGCCAGCGGTGGGCGGAACGGGGGCATCGTCGGCCAGGGCGGGACCACCCAGGGACAAAACCAGGACAATCTGGGACACAAGAAGACGCTTAAAGGTCATGTCAGTTGATCCTTCCGGAATATAAACCATGTGTACGGCCGGATCGGCGAAGTGGATCAGTTTGACCTGTCAGACCAATTGAACCTGCCCGCACAGCCGCGTAGCCTCAAAGTAACGAACAAATCAGAATCGAGTTCCCCAATGACCATTCACAGGTCTGTTATCGACCTCATCGGCAATACGCCGCTGCTCCGGCTCAACCGAGTTTCTGATGAAACGGGCTGTGAAATTCTCGGCAAATGCGAGTTTCTCAATCCCGGCCAGTCCGTGAAGGACCGCCCGGCGCTGGGCATTATTCGCGAGGCCGAAGAGTCCGGCGCGCTCAAACGCGGTGGCACCATCGTCGAGGGCACGGCGGGCAATACCGGGATTGGTCTGGCACTGGTCGGCAAGGCGCTGGGCTACCGGGTGGTGATCGTGATGCCGCGCACGCAGAGCCAGGAGAAGAAGGACGCGATCCGCCTGCTGGGAGCCGAGCTGATCGAGGTGGACGCGGTGCCCTATGCCAACCCCAACAACTATGTACGCTATTCGGGGCGGCTGGCCGAGGAGCTGGCGGCGAGCGAGGCCAATGGCGCAATCTGGGCGAACCAGTTCGACAACCAGGCCAACCGCCGCGCGCATTACAACACGACCGCCAGAGAGATCTGGGAACAGACCGATGGCAAGGTGGACGGGTTCATCTGCGCGGTTGGCTCGGGCGGCACTCTGGGCGGCGTCGCGCTGGGCCTGAAGGAGCGCAACCCCAAGATCACCATCGGCCTGGCAGACCCCGGCGGCGCCGCACTCTATTCCTATTACACGACCGGCGAACTGAAAGCCGAAGGCACCTCGATCACCGAAGGCATCGGCCAGGGGCGGATTACGGCCAACCTCGAAGGCATCCCGGTCGACAAGGCCTGGCGCATCCTGGATGATGAAGCGCTCGGTTATCTGTTCGATCTGGTGGAGCATGAAGGGCTTTGCCTGGGCGGCTCGGCCGGGGTCAACATCGCCGGGGCGGTTCACCTTGCGCGCCATCTTGGCCCGGGGCACACAATCGTCACGATCCTCTGTGACTATGGTAACCGCTATCAGACCAAATTGTATAATCCGGAATTCCTGCGCGCCAAGAGCTTGCCGGTTCCGGCCTGGATGGAGGCGAAACAATGAGTGAGAACGGCGACCCGCTGGTCAGCGCAGACTGGCTGATGGCGAATTTCGGCGCGCCGGATGTGCGCATCGTGGATGCGACATATTTTGCGCCCTGGACCAACCCGCCAGAAACGGCGCGCGATCTCTGGAAACGCGGGCATATTCCGAAGGCGGTCTATTTCGATATTGACGAGATTGCTGATCTGAACTCGCCCTACGCCCATATGCTGCCCGATGCGGTGAAGTTTTCTTCGCGGGTGCGCAAGCTGGGCCTGGGCGACGGCAGCCGGATTGTCGTTTACGATCAGAACCGTTTCTTCGCGGCGGCGCGCGTCTGGTGGATGCTGCGCGTGATGGGCCACAAGGATGTGCATGTGCTCGATGGCGGCCTGCATGCCTGGACAGCAGAAGGCGGCGCGCTGGACGATCTGCCCACGCCGCCGGGCGAGCGCCACTTTACGCCCCGCGTGCGCAGCGACCTGATCATGGACGCGCGCGGCATGGAGCAGCTGGTTGGGTCTGACCGCGTACGGATCATTGATGCGCGCCCGGACGGACGCTTTTTCGGGCGCGATCCTGAGCCGCGCGAGGGGCTGCCCTCCGGCCATATTCCCGGCAGCATCAATGTGCCCGGCGGCGCGCTGGTCACCGAAGACGGGCGGATGAAATCTGCCGATGAGCTGGCGCGGCTGATCCCCGAGCCCGGCAAGCAGACGGTCGCCACCTGCGGCTCTGGCGTGACGGCGGCGATCACGGCGCTGGCGCTTGCCCGGCTCGGCAACTGGGATGTGGCGGTCTATGACGGCTCCTGGACCGAATGGGCGTCCGATCCGTCGCGCCCCATCGCCAGGGGCTGAAGCGATGAGCGCTAGCGATGATGCAGAGCCCCAGACCCGCCTGATCCACACCCGCGCCGAACGCCTCGGCCGCGTGACCGTGAACCCGCCGGTGGAGCGGGCCTCGACCGTCTTGTTCCGCACCGAGGCGGCGCTCTACGGGCCCAAGCCGACCTATGGCCGGATGGGGCTGACGGTGCACCGCGAACTGGAAGCGGCGATGTGCATTCTCGAAGGGGCCGCGCATACGCGCCTTGCTTCCAACGGCCTGCAGGCCTGCGCGCTGGCGATTGCAAGCGTGGTTGAGGCGGGCGGACATTTTCTGTTCACGGACAGTGCCTATGGGCCAACCGCGCGCTTTTGCGAGAAGCGGCTGAAGGCGATGGGCGTGGAGGCCGAGCGGTTTGATCCGCGCATGGGCGCGGGAATTGCGCGCCTGTTTCGCGACAACACGCAGGCAATCCTGCTGGAATCCCCCGGCTCTCTGACCTTCGAGATTTCTGATCTGCCCGCGATTGCCGACGTGGCCAGGGCGCGCGGTATCCGCATCGTGTGTGACAACACCTGGGGCGCAGGGCTGCACTACAAGCCCCTGGCGCTGGGCGCGGATATTTCGGTTCAGGCGCTGACGAAATATGTGGTGGGCCATTCGGACGCCTTTGGCGGCGCGGTGATGACCAATTCGCGCTCCCTCGCCAACAAGGTGGGTAACTGCTCGGAAGATTGGGGTATCGGGCTTGCGCCCGATGACGCCTACCTCGCCCTGCGCGGCATTCGAAGCCTCGCCACGCGCCTGAAGGCGCATGAGGCGGCGGGGCTGGAGCTGGCGCAGTGGCTGGAAGGGCGGCCCGAAGTGGCGAGCGTGATCCATCCCGCCCTACCCTCCCATCCCGACCATGATTTGTGGAAGCGGGATTTCACAGGCGCATGCGGACTGTTCTCCTTTGTACTGAAGGATTATCCGGCCGGCGCGCTGGAGCGTTTCTTTGACGCGCTGACGCTGTTCGGCATGGGTTTTTCGTGGGGCGGTTTCGAGAGCCTGATCATTCCCTGTGATGACCAGCTGACCCGCAGCGAGGGATGCTGGACGAAAGACAAGCCCGGCCAGCTGATGCGCGTGCATGTGGGGCTCGAAGCGGTGAGCGATCTGAAGGCCGACCTTGAGGCGGGCTTTGCAGCATTGTCCGCAGGCTGATTTTAAGGCGTTTTGCGTTCGAAGTTCAGGAAGACGAAGAGGTTGTCCACATCTGCGCCGAGCTCGGCCTGGGGCTCAGAGGGCGGCCAGAGGCGGTCTGCACGTTCCCGAAGGGCGACGCACTGACGCGTCAGGCGGGAGAGATCGACGAAGTCATCCGCGTTGAGGAGCGAGTCCAGGACGCAATTGTCGAAGACCGGATAGAGCATGCCCGCGCCGCAGCCGAAGGAAGAACGATCCGACCGCGCAGCCGACATCACCAGGCGATTGGGCGCAGCAAGCACAGGAACGAAGACGCCGGAATAGCAGGCCGACACGACTACAACCGTTGGCCGCTCGCCGCACCATTGGCCGATGAGACCGTTGAGCTTGTCCGGGCTGAGCAGACCTTCCCCGCCCAGCACCATGCCTTCAGGCACGCCATGCGAGGTGAAGTAAAGGAGACAGCCGGCCTGGGCCGATTGGGCCTGCTGGGCGAAGGCGCTGAAGACCTCCTCCGAGCGCAGGGAATAGCCGCCCAGCTCACGCGGGCGCAAGGACATATGGGTGATGTTTTCAGCCGCGAAGCCGACGTCGGCAAAGGCTCGGGCCAGATCTCGCCGGGCATTCTCGAAGGCGTCAATGGGCGCCCCGTCACTGTCGCGCCAGTCTGCAGCGAGGATGCCGACAGCCCAGTCCTTGAGCGGAACATCTTCGACAGACGGCTCAGCCTGCGCCAGCGCCGTGCCGAGGGCTGACCAGAGGAGCGCTCCTGCAAACAGATGCTGCCAGCGCATCCCGTTCTCCTACGCCGTTTCAGACTGTCATATGAGCAGCGGTGAGAGACAGGCGCAAGCGGCGAGTTTGCCAGGGGCGCGGCCTATTTCGGATAGGTGTCGAGCGAGGGCTCGCGATACCAGCAGTCGCAGCCGCCATCATACTGGAAGGCTTCGCCATAATCGTTGACGCGCGTGAGATTGCCATAGGTGTAGACCGGGACGTGATCCCAGGAACTGGCATAGCGGTCTGCCCAGCCATCGCCGGTATCGTCGCAGACGGCATAGCCTTGCGCGTTGTAATCGCACGTGTAGGGGGCAACCTGGGTGAGGGTGACGGCCATCTCATCGGCCGCCATGTTCAGCCCCATCGCGATGCCTTCCCAGTCTGAGTGTGAACAGGCGGCCGCGCCCAGGAGCGCGGCGCCTGCCATCCCTATACGTGCGTTTCTCATCCACCTTGCGATCATGCCCCATCTCCCACAACCTGCTGATAAGATTATGGATCGGGGGAAAATGAATGCAAGCTGAACCGGCGCTTTATGCCGGCTCCGGACTGACCTGGACGACGAGTTTTCCCAGATTCTTGCCTTCAAACAGGCGCGAGAGGCTGGCGGGCGCGTTCTCGAAACCCTCGACGATGTCGGTCTCGTATTTCAGTTTACCCTCCATCAGCCATTGCGCCATCTGCTGCATCCCTTCCGGGAAGCGGGGGAAATAGTCGATGACGATGAAGCCTTTCACGAGGGTGCGCCGCATCAGGAGATTTGAGAAGTTGTAAGGGCCGGGCACGGGGTCGGTCGCGTTGTAGGTGGAGATCAGACCGCAGAGCGGCATGCGGGAAAAGTCGTTCAGGCGGGCGATGACTTCGTCCATGATCTTGCCGCCGACATTCTCGAAGTTGATGTCGATGCCGTTCGGGCAATGCTTGTCGAGGGCCTTGCCGACATCTTCGTTCTTGTAGTCGATGGCCGCGTCAAAGCCGGCCGTTTCGGTCAGCCAGCGGCATTTGTCGGCGCCGCCCGCGATGCCGACGACGCGGCAACCCTGGATCTTGGCGATCTGGCCGACCATGGAGCCAACGGCGCCGGCCGCGGCGGAGACGACAACGGTTTCGCCAGCCTTGGGTTTGGCGATGTCCATCAGGCCGAAATAGGCGGTCATGCCAGTGGCGCCGAGGGGACCCATGAAGGCGGTCAGCGGCACGCCGGGGAGCCTCGGCAGTTTGGCAAGCGCGGCGCCGGGCAGCGTGTTGTAGATCGCCCAGCCGGCGAGGCCGGTATTGACGATGTCGCCGGGCGCGAGGCCTTCAAAACGGCTTTCGGTGATGACGCTGAGACCGCCCCCGCGCATGGCGTCGCCGATGCCGACGGGCGGCAGGTAAGCGTCCACATCGCTCATCCAGATACGGTTTGTGGGGTCAAGCGAGAGATAGATGGTGCGGGCGCGCACCTCCCCATCCTGCAGCGGGGCGACCGGGCTTTCGACCAGTTCCAGATCGCCCTCTTTCAGATCCCCGATCGGGCGTTTGCGCAGTACCCAAGTCTTGTTTGTTTCGCTCATGATGTTTCCTCCCTTGTCTGGCGCGGGAGGCTAGAGCGAATTGGCGTCAACGCAAGACGCCGCGGCGGGTTTGCCAGTAGGCATAGGCAAGGAACCCGACGGCAAGGGCAATGATGAGGAGGGGAAGGAGTTCTGTGCCTTCCATCTGCGGCGTGCCTGGATCGGTCAGGCTGACGATGTTGCTGATGACGGCGGCAATCAGGGACACCGCAAACAGCTTCACCGCCCAGGCCCGTTTCAGCAGCAGCGCGATGCTGCCCAGGAGGCCGCCGAAGACGCCGATGGCCCACATCGCAAACATCCACCAGGGCATCGCGAACAGATGGTCCAGCATGTCCTGAGGAAACGGCTCAAGATAAGCGGCGTTGCGGGTGACGGTCATGATGTAGTCGAAACAGCCAAAGCCGTTCCAGAGAACGCCCAGGACACCGACGGCCCAGAGATGCCAGCCGGCGCGTCGCGTGGTGATGGAATTTTCTACGGTCATGGATGTGCCCTCCCCGACACGCACCTGACGCAGGGTTACTCTACGCTTAATTCCGGAAGAGGCAATTGCCGCGGCCTATTTCAGGACGCCATGCTTGCCCCAGGTTTGCGCGTAATAAAGGAGCAGGACGGACACCACGATGATGAACACCGACACCGCATGAATGGCTGAATCGTCAGGCGCGCCTTGGGTAAAGCTGAAGGCCGTTCCGAAGATTGTGGCCGTGGCGCCCAGCGCGAGGACGCGGACGGACGCGAGGCGCTTGCGTATCAGCAGGACGGCGCCGATCAGCGTCGCGAACACAGAGACTGCGCGCAGGCCCAGCACCCAGAACGGCAGCTCATAGATGAATTCGCGCGTCAGCTCGGGCATCTGGTTCATGTAAGGCGAATATCGCGTGACCATTGCCAGAAGATCGAAGACGCCAAGAAGGCTCCACAACACGGCGGCGGCCCCGATAACGGGCAAGTGCCACGGCGCCTTTGGCGGGTGCTTCTGCACGGCCAAAACAAGGGCCGTCGCTTCTTCGAAGTCCAGATCACGGTCCATGTAATAAAAGTAGCACACTGCTGATGCCACGGAAAAGCCTAAATTCGATCAGGCCCGTTACGAAACCGACATGTGGCGAATCACCGGGTATTGCGCGCGATTTCTGACCCGGCGGGTGACGTGGGCGCGCTTGCGGGCTAAACCGGGAACAAATCAAAGGAATCGCACATGGCCACGGCGCCCATAACCCAGGACAGCCACCTCTACCTCATAGATGCGAGCGCCTATGTGTTCCGCGCCTTTCATGCCCTGCCTCCTCTGACGCGCGCGTCTGACGGCCTGCCCGTCGGCGCGGTGGCGGGGTTCTGCAACATGCTGTTCAAGCTGCTAGAAGACCTCAAGGGCAAAGAACGGCCGACGCATTTTGCGTGCATCTTCGATGCCTCGGGCAACACGTTTCGCAATGACATGTATCCCCTATACAAGGCCAACCGGTCAGAGCCGCCCGAAGAGCTGGTGCCGCAGTTTCCGCTGGTGCGGCGCGCGTCGGTGGCGTTTGCCGCCCATGCCATCGAGCAATCCGGCTTTGAGGCGGATGACCTGATCGCCACCTATGCGCGCCTCGCTGAGGCCAAAGGCGCGCGCGTCACCATCGTGTCCTCCGACAAGGACCTGATGCAGCTGATCACCGACAGGGTGCTGATGCTCGACCCGATGAAGAACAAGCTGATGGGCCGGGAGGACGTGTTCGAAAAGTTTGGCGTGGGGCCTGAAGGCGTGGTGGATGTGCAGGCGCTTTCCGGCGACAGCGTGGACAATGTGCCCGGCGCGCCCGGCATCGGCATCAAGACCGCTGCGCAGCTGATCACCGAATATGGCAATGTCGAAACCCTGCTGGAACGCGCGGGAGAGATCAAACAGCCCAAGCGCCGCGAGACACTGATCAACTTTGCCGATCAGGTGCGCATTTCCAAACAGCTTGTTCAGCTCAAGGAGGATGTTCCGGTTGTCCTTCCCGTCGAAGAACTGGCCGTGCAGGACCCTGATCCCAAGGAGCTGATCGGCTTTCTGGAGGAGATGGAGTTTCGCACCATCACCCGGCGCGTGCGCGAGCAGATGGAGCTGGAAGGCGCCATCGAGGCCCCTGCCCCGGAAGCGCAGCCTTTTGATGTTTCGGCCTATGCCTGCATCCGCGACCTGAAAACGCTGGAGGACTGGGTGGCCCGCGCGACGGCGCAGGGCCATGTGGCGGTGGATACGGAGACGGACAGTCTGGATTCGGTCACCGGCGGTCTTGTCGGCGTGTCGCTGGCCCTTGCCCCCGGCGAGGCGTGTTATATTCCACTGGCGCATGTGGACCCTGAAGCCAAAGGCGACGGCGACATGTTTGGCGCCGACCCGCCGCGCCAGATCAAGATGGCCGAGGCGCTGAAAGTTCTGAAGCCCCTGCTGGAAGACCCGGCGGTTCTGAAGATCGGCCAGAACATCAAATATGATCTCAGCGTGTTTGCGCAGCACAAGATTCGTGTGCACCCGATTGATGACACGATGCTGATCTCGTTCGCGCTGAACGCCGGCATTCACAATCACGGGATGGATGAACTCTCCGAACGCTATCTCGGCCACAAGTCCATCAGCTTCAAGGATGTGGCCGGCACGGGCAAGGCGCAGAAAAGCTTTGCGCAGGTGGCGCTCGAAAAGGCGACCGAATATGCCGCCGAGGACGCGGACGTGACGCTGCGCCTCTGGCATGCGCTCAAGCCCCGCCTGCGGACCGAGCAGGTGACGGCGGTTTATGAGACACTCGACCGGCCGCTGGGGCCGGTGCTGGCGGCGATGGAACAGGCGGGCATCAAGGTGGACCGGCAGATGCTCTCGCGCCTGTCGGCCGACTTCAATCAGCGGATGGGCGCGCTGGAGGCGCAGGCTTATGAACAGGCCGGACGCAGCTTCAATATCGGCTCTCCCAAGCAGCTGGGCGAAATCCTCTTTGACGAGATGAACCTGCCGGGCGGCAAGAAAACCAAGACGGGCGCCTGGGTCACCGATGGCGATGTGCTGGAGGGGCTTGCCGCAGAGGGGCATGAGCTGCCGCGCACGATTGTCGACTGGCGGATGCTTTCCAAGTTGCGCTCGACCTACACCGAGGCCCTGCAGGCGGCGATCAACAAGAAGACGGGCCGTGTGCACACCTCCTACATGATGGCGGGCGCGCAGACGGGGCGGCTGTCCTCGACCGATCCCAACCTGCAGAACATCCCGGTACGGACCGAAGAGGGCCGCAAGATACGCCAGGCCTTCATCGCCGAGGAAGGCAATGTCATCGTCTCGGCGGACTATTCGCAGATCGAGCTGCGCATCCTGGCGCATATGGCGGATATTCCGGCGCTGAAACAGGCGTTCAAGGACGGGCTCGACATCCACGCCATGACGGCGAGCGAGATGTTTGGTGTGCCGATTGAGGGCATGGACCCGATGGTGCGCCGGCAGGCCAAGGCGATCAATTTCGGAATCATCTATGGCATCTCCGGCTTTGGCCTTGGCCGCCAGCTCGGCATTCCTTCGGGCGAGGCGAACCAGTATATCAAGACCTATTTCGAGCGCTTCCCCGGCATCCGTCAGTATATGGACGAAACCAAGGAGTTTGCCCGCGCGACGGGATTTGTGCGCACGGCCTTCGGGAGGAAGATCCACCTGCCCGACATCAAGAGCAAAGGCCCCGCGCGATCCTTCGCCGAGCGCCAGGCGATCAACGCGCCGATCCAGGGCTCGGCCGCCGACATCATCAAGCGCGCGATGATCCGCATGCCCGAAGCTCTCGCAGAGGCGGGGCTGACCGCGCAGATGCTTTTGCAGGTGCATGACGAGCTTGTGTTTGAATGCCCCGAAAAGGAAGCCGAGAAGCTGATCGGGCTGGTGCAGAAGACGATGGCGGCGGCAGACGGGCCATCCCTGAAGATCTCCGTGCCGCTGGTGGTGGAGGCGAAGGCCGCGGACACCTGGGCGGCGGCGCACTAACATCGCCCATTCCCTTCTCAGTAATCAGTGACTATTAACGGGTCAAATTCACCGCTTTCCGGCTCCATTCCCGCTCCGGAAGGCAAAATTTTGCGGAAAAACGAGACCTCAGCC
>JBKBRT010000071.1:0-13498 GCA_046291585.1 Hyphomonas sp. | reverse complement strand
CCGATGTACAAGGCGATGCTGGCGGCGCCCGATGAGGCCATTACCAAGTCCGCCAAATTCGAGCCGCCGGTAAAGATTGCAAGCTAACTCCGCCTACTGATCTCTTTGAGACGGTAGACAAGATCAAGCGCTTCGCGCGGCGTGAGCTGGTCGGGATCAGCTTCTGCAAGCGCCTCAATGACAGCGGTCGACTCGGCTGAAAATTCCGGGGCCGGATCTTCGGCGACCATCGCAAACAGCGGCAGATTTTCGGCGGCTGAGGGCCCCGACTCCAGTTTTTTGAGGATGTGTCCAGCGCGCATCACGGCAGAGCGCGGCAAGCCGGCAAGCTTTGCCACCTGAACGCCATAAGAGCGGTCGGCCGGACCGGGTTGTACTTCATGCAGGAAGATCAGATCCTGCTTCCATTCTCGCGCTTTGAGCGAGGCATTTGACGCGGCTGGCAGACGCGCAGCGAGGTCTGTCAGTTCATGGTAATGGGTGGCGAATATGGCGCGACATCTGTTCGTATCATGAAGATGTTCGGCTGCTGCCCAGGCGATGGCGAGGCCATCCCAGGTCGCTGTACCTCGCCCCACTTCATCGAGGATGACAAAGCTATCGGGCGTTGCCTGATTCAGGATGGCGGCCGTTTCGACCATCTCGACCATGAAGGTCGAGCGCCCGCGCGCCAGATCGTCTGACGCCCCAACGCGGGAGAAGACGCGGTCGGCAAGTCCGAGGCGCAGCGAGGCGGCGGGCACGAAGGCCCCCGCCTGCGCCAGGATCACCGCCAGGGCGGACTGGCGCAGATAGGTGGATTTACCCGCCATGTTCGGGCCGGTGACAAGCAGGAACCTCGCGCTTTCATTTCCATCTGCATCAAGATGAAGATCATTGGCGGTAAAGCCCTTCCCTTCCCTGCGCAGCGCGGCTTCGACAACGGGGTGGCGCAGGCCCCTGGCCTCAAAGACCGGGCGCGGGTCCAGTTCGGGTCGCGCAGCGCCCGTCTCCGCCGCCCAGACGGCATGGCTGGCGGCAACATCGAGCTCAGCCAGCGCGGCAGCGATGACGGCGAGAGGGCCGGCAAGATCCTGCAGCCGGGCACGGAACGCCTCGAAGATTGCGAGTTCCCGGGCCTTGGACTCGTCTTCAGCCCGGCCGATCCGCCCTGCAAGGTCAGCGAGCTCATGGGTAGAGAAGCGCACGGCGCCGGCCATCGTCTGGCGATGGATAAAGTCGGCCGACAGCGGCGCGCTCAGCATCGGATCTGCCTTGGCGGCGAGCACTTCGATGAAATAGCCGAGCACATTATTGAATTTGACCTTGAGCGCAGAAATGCCGGTCTGGTCGGCATACTTTGCCTGCAACTCTGCGATCACCCGGCGGCTGCCATCCCTCAGGGCACGGACTTCATCAAGGCCTTCGTCCCACCCCCCAGCAATGAACCCGCCCTCCCGGGCGAGCATCGGAGGCGTCTCGGTCAGGGCGCGGGCGATATCTTCGGCGAATGCACGCACGGAAGGGGCACCAGAAAGCCCCAGCGTTTCAGCTACCTCAGCCAGTCGCGGCGGCAGCTCCTGGCCGAGCACAGCTGCGGCCTCGGCGCCCGCCAGCACCGCCCTGGAAAGCGCCGCCATGTCGCGCGGGCCACCCCGGCCAAGGCTGAGGCGCATAACGGCGCGCTCAAGATCGGGCGCCGACTTCAGCCGTGCACGCACACCCTCCAGATGCCCCACGTCTCCCAGAAGATGAGACACCGCATCATAGCGTGAGGTGATTTCTGACGCGCTGCGCGACGGCCGCGCGAGGCGCGCCGCCAGCAGCCGGGCGCCGGGCGCCGTTACCGTCCGGTCGATCACCGCGAGCAGCGTGCCGTCACGCCCGCCGCTGATGCTGCGGTCAATCTCAAGACTGGCACGGGTGGCTGGATCAATCAGAAGGATACCGCCGGCATCGGGACGGCGCGGGGCGCGCAACCGGATCGGGGCACCCGCCTGGGTGAGTTTCACATAGTCGAGCAGGAGCCCTGCGGCGGCCAATTCGACCCGGCTGAACTCTCCCAGCGAGTCGAGCGCGGCCAGTCCGAACACTTCCTTCAGCAAAGCCGCACCGGTCTTGGCAGTGGCGGCGCGGGCGGGACGCTCGGTCATCGGCGCGCTCAGAAAACCGCGCGCTTCAAGGATGAGGGGGCGATCTGCATCTTCTGCCGAAATGACGAGCTCGCTCAGGGGCCAGGCGAGCAGGGCTTCGCCGAGACGCGCAGCGGGAATTGCCGTCAGATCAAACGCGCCGGTGGAGACGTCGCACACGGCGAGCGCCGCCTCCCCCGCACCTGAGAAGGCGAGCGCGGCGAGCGCCTGCCCCTGCCGGGCGGGCAACAGCGCGTCTTCGGTAAGCGTGCCGGGCGTGACGATTCGCACGACGCCGCGATGAACGATCGACTTCGAGCCGCGCTTCTTCGCTTCGGCCGGGGTCTCCATCTGCTCACAGACCGCCACCCGGCAGCCCGCCTTGATGAGACGGGCAAGATAGCCCTCTGCCGCATGATAGGGCACCCCTGCCATCGGAATGGGCTTGCCGTCATGCTCTCCGCGCGCGGTCAGCGTGATGTCGAGAATACTGGCTGCCTCAACGGCATCCTGGAAAAACAGTTCGTAAAAATCGCCCATGCGAAAGAACAGCAGAGCGCCTGGATGCTCTGACTTGATGGACAGATACTGCGCCATGAAGGGCGTCGGTTCTGCGGCGGCGGAGGGGCGGGCTGTGTCGGGCATGGGGCGGCAAGCTAGCCCGGCTCCGGCAGTTTCGCAAAGCAGTGCGGCACCTGCGCACGCCAATTCACTGTTGGCAGGGCGTCCGGCGCGGCCTAGACGGGACGGATAGAGATAACAATGACAAAAACAACCGTCCGAGCGAACCTGAAATGACCATGCAGCGTCCGAGCTTCACCGACCAGGAAGCCCTTGATTTCCACTCGCAGCCGACCGCCGGCAAGATTTCCATGGTGCCAACCAAGCCCATGGGCACGCAGCGCGACCTGTCGCTGGCCTACAGCCCCGGCGTTGCCATCCCGGTGCTGGCGATCGCGGAAAACCCGGACAAGGCGTATGACTACACCTCCAAGGGCAACCTTGTGGCGGTCATCTCCAACGGCACGGCCATTCTCGGTCTCGGCAATCTGGGCCCCATGGCGTCCAAGCCGGTGATGGAAGGAAAGTCGGTTCTTTTCAAACGCTTCGCGGACATCGACAGCTTTGATGTGGAAGTTGACACCACCGATGTCGAAGATTTTATCCGCACGGTCCGCAATATCGGTGCGACCTGGGGTGGCATCAATCTGGAGGATATCTCCTCCCCCGCCTGCTTCATCATCGAGAGCCGCCTGCGCGACGAACTCGACATTCCGGTGTTCCATGACGACCAGCATGGCACGGCCATCATCGCCGCCGCCGGCCTGATCAATGCCTGTCATATCACCGGAAGAAAATTGGCGGACGTGAAGGTTGCCATTTCCGGCGCCGGCGCAGCGGGCCTTTCCGTGGCGGGTCTCATTCGCCATCTGGGTGTGAAGGCTGAAAACATTCTTATCTGCGACACCGCCGGCGTGGTCTATGAAGGCCGCACCGAAAAGATGGACCAGTTCAAGTCGGCTTTTGCGGTCAAGACTGCCAAGCGGACCCTGACAGAAGCCATGGACGGGGCAGACGTGTTCCTGGGCCTGTCGGTCAAAGGCGCGGTGACCAAAGAGATGGTCAAGTCGATGGCGAAGGACCCGATCATCTTCGCGATGGCCAACCCCGATCCGGAAATCACGCCGGAAGAGATCAAATCGGTACGCAGCGATGCCATCATCGCTACCGGCCGGTCCGATTATCCCAACCAGGTGAACAACGTTCTAGGCTTTCCTTATATTTTCCGCGGCGCGCTGGATGTGCGCGCCCGGGGCATCAATGAGGAAATGAAGGTCGCCTGCGCCCGCGCGCTCGCCGAGCTTGCCCGCGAAGACGTGCCCGATGAGGTTGCCGCCGCCTATCATGGCGCCCGCCCGAGCTTTGGCCGCGAGTATATTATTCCAAGCCCCTTTGATCCGCGCCTGATCAGCTTCATTCCGCCTTTTGTGGCGCAGGCCGCGATGGATACCGGCGTTGCCCGCAAGCTGATTGCCGACATGGATGCCTATCGCCGCTCGCTCGTGCGGCGGGCCGATCCTTCGGCCGCGTTTCTGCAGGGTGTGCAGGCGCGTGCCCGTGAAACCCAGCGCCGCATTGTGTTTGCCGAGGGCGAAGAGCCCGCCGTTGTGCGCGCCGCGTTCAGCTTCAAGAACCAGGGCCTTGGCCATCCGATCCTGATCGGTCGTGAGGCTCAGGTGGAGCGCGCCATGGAGCAGATGGGGATTCCACTGGGCTCGCTCGATATCATCAATGCGCGCCTTTCGGACAAAAACCCGGTCTATGTGGACTTCCTGTATGAGCGCCTGCAACGCCGCGGCTATCTCAAGCGGGATGTCCAGCGCCTCGTAAACCAGGATCGCAATGTGTTCGGCAGCTGTATGCTGAAGAATGGCGATGCGGACGGCATGGTGACAGGCGTCACCCGTAACTACGACGCGGCCCTGAAAGACGCGATGCTGGTCCTCGATCCGATCCCCCAACAGGCCCTTATCGGCATGTCGATGGTCATCAATCTGGGCAAGACGATCTTCATTGCCGACACCAGCGTACATGAACTGCCCGACGGCCCGACCCTGGCCAGTATAGCGCTGGAAGCGGCCCGCGCGGTACGCGGCCTGGGCTTTACACCCCGCGTTGCGTTTCTCTCCTACTCGACCTTCGGCAACCCGATGGGCGAGCGTGGCGCCCGCGTGCGTGAGGCTGTTGAAATTCTCGATCAGCGTGCGGACATCGATTTCGAATATGAAGGCGACGTCAACGCTGATGTTGCGCTCAACCCGAACCACCGGATGGTCTATCCGTTCTCGCGCCTCAGCGGACCGGCGAACGTGCTCGTTATGCCGGCGATCCACTCCGCGTCCATCGCAACCAATCTTCTGGAAGCGATGAGCCGCGCGACAGTGATCGGGCCAATGCTGTTTGGCCTGGAAAAGCCGGTACAGATTTCATCACTCGGCGCGACTGTTGGCGACATCGTGGATCTTGCCACGATTGCCGCCTACGACACGGATCGCGTCTAGCCTTCTCGCAAAACCAGATTGTCAGGCCCCGGTCGCGTCCAGCGCGGCCGGGGTTTTCTGTCGTGAAAGCCGCAGCCATTCCAGCAGGGAGAGCAGCACGGCAATGCCGCCCAACCAGAAGGTGACGATGAAGACGGTGTAATAGCCTTGGGACTCGATCATTTCGCCAAGCCAGGGGCGCCCCAGCGTACCGATCAACATGGTCAGCGATCCGAGCAGCGCATACTGTACGGCGGCAAAGCGCGGGTTCACTACGGAGGTGAGATAGGCGACGACAGCGACGCTGGCAAAGCCCCCAGCCAGGTTTTCGCCTGAAATGGCGATCATCAGCCGGGCCATCCGGGCCCCCGCCTCTGCGCCCTGCCCTTCGGGCGAAATGGAAGCAGCCCAGCCCGCAAAGACGCGGACCGGATCTGTCAGCCGCGTCCATTCGAGGAAGGCGTCAATCGCCATGCCGCCCTGGGCAAGGTCTGCAAACAGAAGATTGGTCGCTGCCGCCAGGACCGCGCCAATGACCAGGACCGGCATCCGGCCGATGAGGCTGATGACGACGACGCCGATTGCGGCGCCAGCCATGGTCATTAGAACCCCGAAGAATTTGGACGCAACGGCAACATCCGCCATCGTATGTGCGATCGCGCCATGCTCGGTGCCCAGATAGAAGGGATAGGCAAACGCCCCCCAGACGGCATCGGCAAACCGATAAGTGAGCGCCAGCAACAGCACGAGCAGCGCGCCCCAGCCAAGGCGGCCGATCAACTCCATCAGCGGATCGAAAATTGCCCTGAAAAGGGAGTGCAACACGCGGGCCGCCCGGCTGTCGTCCACCTTGTCGGGCACGCTGATGCCCGGCACGCGGCCATGCCGCCAGAGCAGTACCGAAGCCAGCGTTGCAGGGACCATGACGGTCAGGATAACGATGATGGGGCCTTGCTCGCGCACGAACGCACCGCCGCTGGGCGGGGGCACCTGCGTCAAAGAGGCGAAGACGTGCCAGGCGATCATCGCAATAGCGACCGCCCAACCAATGGCGACGGCCAGCGTAAACGTCCGCAGCGCGTTTTCCGGTATGGTCGCCTGATAACTCTCCCTTGCGCTGGCCGGCTTGCCGGAAAGTTCTGGTTCGGGCGCAATAAACGTGCCCGAAATAGCCAGCACCATCATCAGCGCAATGAGGCCATAGACCATCTGCCAGCCAATATATTCAGCCAGCAGAAGCGCTAGAAATCCCGTGACAAAGGTCGAAGCGCGATAGCCGAACTGATAGAGCGCCGCCATCAGGTCTTTGTCTTCCTCGCTGCGCGCGACCTCGATCCGCCAGGCATCGAGGACGGTGTCATGTGTGGCCGACAGCAGCGCTACGCCGAGCGCCACGAGCGCAATCAGACCGATCTGACTGCCCGGATTTGAAAAAGGAAGGATGAGAAGCAGCACCGCAATGGGTATCTGAAGCGAAATCAACCAGGTCCGCCGGGGACCAAGGACCGGTTTGGGGTGGCGCGCCACCTGGAATGCGGGTGACCAGAGATACTTGAACGCATAACCGAGCGTGATGAGAGACAACGTGCCGATGGTGGAGGGCGTAACACCTTCGACCGTCAGCCAGGCATTCAGGGTTCC
Source organism: Hyphomonas sp. (assembly GCA_046291585.1). Taxonomy (GTDB): domain Bacteria; phylum Pseudomonadota; class Alphaproteobacteria; order Caulobacterales; family Hyphomonadaceae; genus Hyphomonas. The sequence goes on along the minus strand of JBKBRT010000071.1, from coordinate 6,705 downwards.
CAGAACCGCGCCGAACGGCAGGCCTGCCGCCAGCGCCAGCAATAGCATGGCCGCCATACGCCGGTCCCTGAGGGCGCGCAGCGCACGGATGAAACGCGGCGGCTTCTTCGCCTCTACCGCCAATACTGTCTCCGTCATGCTGCCCCCGCCACCGCGCCGGAACGACCCGTCCAGCGCAGGGCAAGCCGGCGCAAGGCTTCAGCGTCCAGGGGCTTTGCCGCCACGCCATCAGCGCCTGCGTCCCGCGCCCGGCGCTCGATATCGGGATTTATCTCTGCGGAAACGGCAATGATCGGCAGCGTAAACCCGCCTGCGCGCAGGCGGCGCATCGCTTCAAACCCATCCATGACCGGCATTCGCAGATCCATCAGCACAAGGTCTGGCTCCATCCTGGCGGCAGCCTCAATTGCTTCGCTGCCTGTTGCCGCGACTGTTACGGTAAATCCGGCCGATTCCAAGGCGCGGCGCGCAATCAGCGCGTTTACAGGATTGTCATCTGCAATCAGCACACGCCCTGCCCCCGCCATCGGTTCCTGTTCCTCTCCGGCGTCGCGGCCCGACCGGGCAAGCTGAATGCGTTCAGCGACCGAGCTCAGACGAAGGGGCCGCACAAGCCACCCGACACAGCCCAGCGCACGGAACCGGGCGATGGCGCCCCGGTCTTCGGGCCGCAACACAACCAGGGAGGTCGCCCGCCGCGCCATTGCCGCGACCGCGCCCTCTGGCAGGTCGGCGCCGACAAGCAGGATGTCGATCCCTTCCGGCAGCCGCCCTGTCCCGACATCCGCAATCCGAACTTCGGCGCCCATGGCGTGAAGCCCGGCAGACAGCGACAGCGCCGTGGCCGGGGGAAGCCCGGCCAGACCGATCCGCCCACCAATAAGAGGGAGCGGGTCGGCCGGGGCAGCGCCCGATTGTGGAAGCGGCAGGAAAACGCTGAACGCCGCCCCATCCCCGAGTGCAGAGGAAACCTCGACCCGTCCACCAAGCAGGTCGGTCAAGCGCTTGACGATGGCGAGGCCAAGGCCCACGCCGCCGTCGCGATAGGCGTCGCCTATACCCGTCTGGCGGAACGCTTCAAACAGGCGTGCCTGATCTTCAGGCGCAATTCCGGGGCCGGTATCCCGGATATGGAAGGCAAGGCCATCTGGAATGACTTCTGCATCAACCAGTACGGCGCCGCGGGCGGTAAACTTCAGCGCATTTCCCACGAGATTAAAGAGAATTTGCCGGATCCGGCCAGCGTCTCCCAGGAAACCGGGCATCGGGGATGGAAGCGAGCGCACCGCCAGATCAAGCCCTACCGCATGCGCGCGCGGACTGAGGAGCTCGACCACCTCACCGCAAAGCCTGACAGGACAGAAATTCTCTGCCTCGATCTCAACGGCAGAGGCGTCCAGCCGGGCATAATCGAGCACGTTGTTCAGCAGGTCCAGCAGCCGCCCACCCGACAAACGGATCGTTTCGGCATATTCACGCTGGGCGGGGGAAAGATCCGTCTCCAACAGCAGCGAAACCGTGCCCAAGATCCCGTTCAGAGGCGTGCGTATTTCATGACTCGCGGTCGCGAGAAATGTCTGTTCGGGCGTCTCGGTGCCCTCTGGGCGGCTTGTATCCTGGGTCATGGGCAGGCAGCCTAGTCGAAAGCCTTAAGCAGAGCCTTAACCGCCCCGACGGCTCAAACGATATGACGGCTTACCTCGCAAGGGCGCCCTCGCCGGGCCGCGACGCCTCCGCCGCTGGCCGGTGACGATAACTGAGCGCTTCAGCAAGGTGTACGCGGCGTACGCCCTCAGCTCCGTCGAGATCGGCTATGGTACGGGCAACCTTGAGCACGCGGGTGTAGCCGCGCGCCGTCAACCGCAATTTCTCGGCCGCCTCTGACAGCAGCGCGGCGCCCGCCGCGTCCGGTACAATCATCCGGTCCAGCGCCCCGGCCGGAATGTCGGCATTGACGGGCCGCAGCGCCTGATCCCCCGCCGTCGCCAGCCGCTCTGCCTGAACCTCCCTTGCGCGCCCCACGCGGGCCCGCACCTCTGACGAACCTTCCACAGGCGCAGGCAAAGAAAGATCCATCGCCGTGACGGGCGGGGTTTCATAGAAAAGGTCCATTCGGTCGAGAAAAGGCCCTGATATCCGGGCCTGATAATCGGCGGCGCACCGCGGCCCGCGAGAGCAGGCGGCTGCGCCCGGTCCGCCCCCACACCGGCAAGGGTTCATCGCCGCAATCAGCTGGAACCGCGCCGGATAGCGAACATGCCGGTTTGCGCGGGCAATGACCGCCTCCCCCGCCTCCAATGGTTGACGCAGGCTGTCGAGCACCTGAGAGGAGAACTCCGGGAGCTCGTCCAGAAACAACACACCATGATGGGCGAGCGACACTTCTCCCGGCTTGGCACGAATGCCCCCGCCTACCAGCGCCGCCATGGAGGCTGAATGATGGGGCGCGCGAAAGGGCCGGGTCCGCGAAAGTTTCCCGCGCTGCAAAAGCCCCGCCACCGATTGTATCTGCGACACTTCCAGCAACTCGCGCGCTGACAGCGGGGGCAGCAGTCCGGGCAGGCGCTGGGCGAGCATCGATTTTCCTGAGCCGGGAGGACCCGAAAAAAGCAGATTGTGGCCTCCCGCCGCCGCGATCTCGAGAACGCGCTTGGCCCCTTCCTGACCCTTCACATCCCGAAGGTCGGGACCGATTGCATCTTCTTCCAGATCGCCTTTCTCGGGCGGCCTCAGAACAGCGCGGCCGGCAAAATGATTGATCAGAGAAATCAGGCTCGGCGCGGGCAGCACGTCCCCACCCGACCAGGCAGCCTCCGCACCGCCTGCCGCGGGACAGATGAGACTCAACCCCATCGCTTCGGCCGCCATGGCAGCTGGCAGAACACCGGCTGTCTCGCAAAGCCGGCCGTCCAGCGACAGCTCACCCATCGCAGCATAGCGCGAGAGCTGGTCCTGCGGGATCACGCCCAGGATCGCGAGGAGTGCGAGGGCAATCGCCAGATCATAATGGCTGCCCTCCTTGGGAAGGTCAGCCGGCGCAAGATTTACAATGACGCGCTTGGGCGGCAGCGCCAGCCCGAGGGACATCAGCGCCGCACGCACCCGTTCCCGGCTTTCACCGACGGCTTTGTCCGGCAGGCCCACGACATGAAAGGCCGGATTGCCGCCGACCAGCTGCACCTGAACGTCCACTGGTTGGGCTTCAACGCCCTCAAAAGCAAAGGTTGATACCCGGCAAACCATTCCCAGCACCCCATCTTCCAACGCGGAAATCGTTAACACGGGGCCGCGAACAAAGAAAGAACAAATTTAACCCGCCAGCGCATCGCCTTCAACTGCGCCCAGAGCAGTGCGCAACACTTCCAACCCGGCACCCTTCTTGACGCCCTGCTCAGACAGGATGCGCCGCCATTGGCGTGCCCCCGGTTGGCCGGCGAACAGGCCGAGCATGTGCCGGGTCATCGCATGCAGGTTCAGGCCTTCCGCCAAACGCGCTGCAATGTAGGGCTCAAAAGCCCGAACAGCGTCTCCCGGCCCCACCGGTGCCCCTTCCCCAAACAACTCGGCATCAACCACGCCCAGAAGGCCCGGCGTTTGATAGGCTGCCCGGCCGAGCATCACGCCGTCAAAACCGGCAAGGTGTTCCCGGCACTGATCAATTGTCGCAATACCTCCATTCAGGATGATGGTAAGCTGCGGCCGCGCGACTTTAAGCTCCGCTACCAACCCATAATCCAGAGGGGGCACTTCCCGGTTCTCCTTTGGGCTGAGCCCCTTCAGCCAGGCTTTGCGCGCGTGTACGGTGAACACGGAGCATCCCGCCGAAGAAACTCTGTCAATGAAAGTGAACAGGGTCTCACGGGCAGGCATGTCATCAATTGCAATCCGGTTCTTCACCGTGACGGGGATCGACACTGCCGCGCACATCGCCGCCACACAGTCAGCCACAAGGTCCGGCTCTGCCATCAGACAAGCCCCGAACGCGCCCGATTGCACCCGCTCGGACGGGCAGCCGCAATTGAGGTTTACCTCATCATAGCCAAAGCCTTCGGCGATCCGGGCTGCTTCGGCGAGCTTTCGGGGTTCTGATCCCCCGAGTTGTAACACCAGGGGATGCTCGACATCCGCGTAACCAATGAGCCGCTGACGGTCGCCATGGATCACGGCATCCGCCGTCACCATCTCCGTCCAAAGAAGCGCGCGCTTTGACAATGTGCGGTGAAACGCCCGGCAATGCCGATCGGTCCAGTCCATCATCGGAGCGACAGAAAATCTATAGTCTTGTTTTTTCGACATTTTTGTTAGCATCACGGGGTTTGAGGGAACCCCCGCACTGTTTTTATGCGAGAATTTCTACGCGTGTGTACCTCATTGAACCATCCTGTGGACAGGCCGGGCGCACAAATGCCGGTCATTTCGGCTTAAAGTTTCACGCCATCGCTTCGTCTCAGCGATTGGCGCGCCGCCCTGATTATTCCAGCAGGAGCCTTAATGGCGAGGCTGATAATCGGGCAGGCCTTCTGTTGCGCCTGGGTCGAACCCCTCACTGCGGAACAGCCGGGGATAGTAAAACGCTCGCAGGTCTGCATGGAAGTCTCGGACTGACTGCTCATAGGCCAGCACCGAAGCGACATCCGTGCCGGCAAGGGTCTGAAATAACCGCTCCAGTCGCGCTGGCGGTGAAAGCCAGGATACAAGTCCGGCAACCTCATCCCGCTTCCGTCGACCGTTTGAATACGCCGATGAAAGATCTTCGGCAGCCTGGTCCCCGACTTGCTGGAAGGCATAATACCATTTCCATTCAAATCCGGCCTCAACCTGGCTGAATTGGGACCACTCAGGATGCCGGGCGACGAAGGCCTGCATGGTGACCTCTTTCGGCAGGTCCCAGGCCCCGTTCACCGCTTCGCGCTGCACCAACAGGATCTCGGCGCCAGAGGGCACCGGAACAGCCCGTTCTATCAGGATACGCCCGGTCGCCGGGAGCAGCACCGCGAGGAGCAACCACACACCCACGAGGATGCTGAGAAGGGTTGTCGGCCCCAGCGAAGAACGGTCCGCCACTGCCGTGATGGCCCACCAGAAAACAAGATGTAGGCCCACCGCCAAACCTGCAATCAGGAGGCCCAAGACCGGCGAGCCCATGACAAGACCGCCAATCCAGAAAGGCAGGATCAGGCAAAAGGCCAGCGCGGCAACGCGGACACCGGCGCGGGCGCGCCAGAGACCGCCCGCCTGTCCAGCTGTCGCCGCCAGGAGTTCAAGCCGGCCAACTGCCCGCTCCCCTGCTCGGAGATCGTAGAGCAGAAAGATCACCAGCAACGGAGCAAGATACGCCGCGACAAAGGAGAAATCGATGCGTCCTGCCAAGGCCATCTCGGGGTTGGGCGCATCGGCTTCGTGGATCTGCCCCTCAAGGCCGAGCATCCGCACCCGGTGTTTCCAGGCCGCCAGATCCCTTTGCCCAAGAGCAGCGAAAGCAAGATTCGAAGGCGGATCATAGGTGAGGTGAAACGCATAATAAGCTGCTCCGCCCCAATCAGACTGGCGCGCCAGCTCTGCCTCTCGATCTGCCCGGTCCATCTCGATGAGTTCGGCGAGTTCCTGGCGCTGATGCCGGACCTCACCGGCCCCGCTGACAACAGAGACCGCTGACAGGAGGAGCGCGATTACAAGCCAGAAAATGGCGGCGCGGTCGCGCGACAGGAGCCAGGCTTCACGCAGGATGACTGAGGGACGGTTCATGGCCGCAGCCTCGCAGCCACCAGCCCGAGCGCGGCCAGAAGACCTGCAGCCCAGGCAGCGAGCATGACCAGAAAGGGCGCCGCTTCCTGCAGGCGTGCAGCCGCCGGTGATGGGGCAAACCGGAAGTCCTTCAAAACCTGCCAATTGTCAGCGCCGACCCGGGCTTGCCGCAGGGCTGCATCATCCTGATTGCGGCTGATATCATCGGCATAGGCCAGTTCATTTGCATGCGCTGCATTCAGGCCCTGCACAAAATCAAACCGCAAAGCTTCAGATTCCCGCAAAAACCGGTGGTGACCAGCCAGATCCGTCCCGGCGAGCGCGCGGGAAGCGCCGCTCAGAGCAACAAAGGGAGATACCCAACCAAAAGCACCGATCACCCGCGCCTGTTCCAGCTCGCGGTTCATCTGAGCTTCCGCATACTGATTCAGCAGCTTCGTCAGCTTTTCCTCAGAGGCCAGTGCGACCATGCCGCGGAAGTTAACCGGGAGATCCTCCACATGTTCCACGCCGTATTGGGAAAGCAACTGTCCGCGTAGCCCTTCATGCACCGGCGCGGTTGCATCATGCCCGTCCCCGATACTTCTCAAATCTCGCGACATCACAAGATCTGTCTCTATCTTGCCCGGCGCGGGCACAAGCGAACCTGCCAGATTGACCGCCAGACGCGGCATGATGATGACAGAGAGAAGCCAGATCGCAACCAGCGCAGCGAGCGCGACCCCGCGCTGACGGGCCAGCGCCGAGACGAGGAGAATCAATCCGCCCCAAATGGCGAGATACCCTCCGTAGACACCAAGAAGGCTGAACGCCGCCGCGCCGCTTTCTCCCTGGACCAACGCGCGTATCGCCAGAATTCCCAGAGGCGCGAGCATCAACAGAATGACGCTGACCACGGCGGTTGCCTTTCCCGCAAACAGCGTGACCGGGGCAAGGCCTTGCGCGAGCAAGGGCGCAATC
>JBKBRT010000268.1:0-2987 GCA_046291585.1 Hyphomonas sp. | reverse complement strand
CGTCCGATGAGGCCCTGAACTGGCCGGAAATGACCGGAATTGTCCCCAATGTGACCGCGCCTGCATAGTGAACTTTGCCGAATGGGGTTTCCAGATCCGCCTTGATATTGGCCGGACGCTCCTTCATCAGCGCGTCGATCGTATCGACCGTCGAAGTGATGTCGAACGGGTGGGCCTGAAAAAACCCCTTTGCTTTCAGGCGAAAGGGCTCGTCCGTCGACGCCATGGAGGCCAGCAGGTCCAGATCGCGCAGCTCGTAATACTCGCCCGTCTCGCCATCCCGATAGGTCAGCGAGGCATTCTGCAACCGGGCCTGCTCGACCCCGCCATTAAACCCCTTCTGCTGCTCAGCCGGTGGCCGTGATGGCGCGGGGCCGGCCACAGGAGGCGGTTGAGCAGGTGCGAACACCCAGTTCGTCTGCCCGTCGGCGAGCTTTTGTAGTGATACTTTCGCATCCACGAAGGCGAGCTCTTTCACCTCAACGCGGCGCGACAGAAGTGGCATGAGCCTTACAGATCCGCGCAATTCGCCCGCCTCGACCATATACGGCCCATCGAATCCGTCAGGGTTGGCAACGGTCACACCGCCGACGCTGGCGGCAATAGTGGGGAAAATGGAAATTCTGACATCACCCGTCAGCGTGAGCTGGCGTTGCAGCGCCTGCGTGGCCGACCGCTCGATCTGAGCCCGGTAAACTTCCTTGGGGACGAGGAAAGGCACGGTCACCAGCCCCACCAGCAGGAGCGCCACGATACCGCCAGCAATCAGGCCTACACGTTTGATATTCATAGGGTCGATTCCCGGCTGCTTCCCAGATTGTTACCAGATGGGTTCTGAATGTGTCGTGTGAATGGCAGGGGCGGCAGAAAAGGGTGGAAACAGACCCCGCCGCGCCGACAACACAGGCTTGTGAATTGCGTGAAGAAGTGTGCTTGACCCGCCCACTCCCCTTGATTAGAGAGACGCTTCGCTCCCGACCGGGGGCGGCAAAAAATGCGCGGGTGTAGCTCAGTCGGTTAGAGTGCCGGCCTGTCACGCCGGAGGTCGCGGGTTCGAGCCCCGTCACTCGCGCCATTTCACATGAAATGGACTCCTTATAACCAACTGATTTTAAACGGATTTTCGGGGTCCGTTTGGATTTTGTTGCGGGCAATGGCTGGAATCTGTGGACCAAATTGGGACCAGATTGTGGACCAATGGGCGGCGCCATGAAACGCGCCGAAGACAATTCTTACCTCGAGCGAAGAGGCCGGGTATGGTGGTATAACCGCCGGGTCCCGCAGCGGGCTGCCCACCTCGATACGCGCAGGCGGATCAAGGCGTCGCTGGGCACAACGTCCCTCGATCAGGCACGCTACAAACGCGACCTCCTGGCAGAAGCTGATGACCACTACTGGGCCTCGCTCCAGATTGCCGAGGAAGCCGGGCCCGCCTCCCACCGGGAAACCGGTGAGGCGGTCCGTCGCCGCTACCGGATGGCTACAGTCAAGGCGCTTGCGAGCGGGTTCACCTACCAGCCCATCGATCACCTCGCGACCGTAGCGCCTCTCGAAGAAGCGCTCGCAAGACTGCTGGCTGTCCATCAGGGCGCAGGGCCACAGGAGATACCCAAGGCGCGCGCCGCCGAGGCGCTGCTCGGCGGCGCGCCAAAACCCAGGGTCACCCTGTCAGAAGCTTTCCAGATCTATGTCAGCGAAATCGCCTACAACGCCCAGCTCTACAAATCGCCGAACCAGCAGGCCTCCTGGGAGACGACCAAGCGAACTTCGATCCAGTACTTCATCGACTTCGCCGGTGACATTGCCCTGGAAGACATCACCCGCGAGCTGGCTCTCGACTACCAGAAACACTGGGCCGGGCAGGTGAAGCCAAAGGATCCCAAGGCTCACGCCGTTGCGCCCAATACCGCCAACCGCCATATCGGGAATATCCGGTCCCTCTATGCCGACTATTTCAAGCATGTCGGCGAAGAAGAGCGGCTTAACCCGTTCCGCAACATGCACTTCAAGGCAAAGACCCGGACCGAAGTTCCCCCCTTCTCGAGCGAATGGGTACGCACGAAGGTTCTGGCGCCAGGCGCGACCCGCAAATGGCGGCCGGAATTGCAGCTGATCACGCTGATGCTGATTGAGACCGGCTGCCGGCCAAGCGAGATCATCAATCTGCGCGTCGAGGATTTCCACATCGATGAGCCGGTGCCCTACATTTCCATCCGGGCCCGGACCGACCGGGAGGTGAAGACCGACACGTCCGAGCGGGACATTCCGCTCGTCGGGATCTCTCTGGAAGCCGCAAAGCGGGCGGCGCCCCGCGCGTTTGCCCACTACTACGACAAGAGCGAGCTCTTCTCGGCGAACATGATGAAGAACTTCCGCAATCGCGGCCTGCTGGAGACGCCGGAGCACAGGATCTATTCGTTCCGGCACGCCTTCGAGAAGCGGATGCAGGAAACCAATGTCGACTATGGGCTGCGCTGCCTGCTCATGGGGCACAAGACGACGCGGCCGGTTTACGGGGACGGCGGATCACTGGCGTACCGGCGGGATGAGCTTTTGAAGATTGTGCATCCGTTTGAGGCGCGGGTGATGGAGCTGTTTGATCGGGAGAATCCGGGGTGGGACTTGGGCGCTGAGCATTCCGGTAGCAAAGCACCGGAAATATGTTCGCGATATAGTTGAGCCCCGCCTGTGCCGGCCCCTTTTCCGTCGACGTGCAGCTGAAAGCGGAACGGCTTCAAAATCCCGGAAGCGGACATAAGAATTGAATGGGCGACGTCTCCTGTCTTTCATAGCTCACGGGCTATGATCTTCACATCCACCCACCTGCTCGCGGCGTTGTTCGTGTGAACGGCAAGAGACCTAAAAATCGGAGCAGTGGCTAGGGGAAGCCCGCGCCGACTCTCTGCACAGGGGGCATAAGGAATGTGCCGTTGATCAAGGGAGGTTGTGGTTTGTAGGCGCGAAAGACGAGCCGGAAGTCGCCTTTC